>CAZDRA010000019.1:0-56336 GCA_964507705.1 uncultured Roseivirgaceae bacterium
TTTGCAGGCGCATTTCTAAAATAGCCTTGGCCTGAATCTCGCTTAGTTCAAATTTCGTTATTAAACCTTCTTTGGCAGTGTCGGGATCTTTAGAATTTCTTATAAGTGCAATTACCTCATCTAGATTGTCAAGAGCGATTAAATAGCCTTTTAAAATATGGGCTCTTTTTTCTGCCTCTTGAAGCTCATATTCGGTTCTTCTTACTACAACTTCATGTCGATGCTCGACGAAGTGTTTTATCATGTCTTTAAGGTTGAGCGTTTGCGGCCTTCCCTTAACCAAGGCAACATTATTCACCCCAAATGATGATTGTAATTGAGTAAATTTGAAAAGATTATTGAGAACAATATTTGGAATAGCATCTTTTTTCAAATCATAAACAATGCGCATTCCATCTCTATCCGATTCATCTCTCAAACCAGAAATCCCTTCGATCTTTTTTTCATTGATTAAAGCGGCAGTCTTTTCAATCATAGACGCTTTATTTACCATATATGGAATTTCGTCAACAATGATTTGCTCCTTGCCTGTTTTTGTTTGATCAAAGTGGGTTTTTGCTCTTAATACTATTCTACCTCTACCTGTTTCGAAAGCATTAAGAACTCCTTGGTACCCATAAATTATTGCACCGGTTGGAAAATCCGGCGCAGAAATATGGGTCATTAATTCTTTGGTATCAATGTCACTATTATCAATATATGCTCGAATACCATTGATCACTTCTGTAAGATTGTGCGGAGGCATATTGGTAGCCATACCAACAGCTATTCCCGATGCGCCGTTTAAAAGTAGATTGGGAATTGCAGCAGGCAGAACGGTTGGCTCCTTTAAAGAATCATCAAAGTTGGGCTGAAAATCAACAGTATTTTTGTTGATGTCGTTAAGCATTTCTTCTGAAATACGCTTGAGCCTGGCTTCTGTATAACGCATTGCTGCTGGCGAATCTCCATCAATTGATCCAAAGTTTCCCTGACCATCAACCAATGGATATCTTAATGACCATTCTTGAGCCATTCTAACCATACTATCATAAACTGAAGAATCGCCATGTGGATGGTATTTACCTAAAACTTCTCCTACAATTCTGGCTGATTTTTTATACGAACGGTTGTAGCTTACTCCCAACTCCAGCATACCAAATAACACGCGCCTATGGACAGGTTTTAGCCCATCTCGAACGTCAGGTAATGCTCTCGAAATGATAACTGACATCGAATAATCGATGTAAGCTCCCCTCATTTCATCTTCAATATTTATCGGGATAATATTTTCTCTTGATCCTTCTAACATAGATACAATTTCTTCTTGTAAAATTTCGGCGCAATTTAGTCAAAAATAATGACAGTATTATGATTAGATTTAAATATTGGGGTAGAAAAAACAACCTTTCAAGAGGTATAAATTCATATAGGAAAACAAGAAAAAATCCAATGATCTAATTCAATAAAAATTAACCAGGATTTTATGCTGGACAAACGAATATATTGCATTGTTAAAAAAAAATATGTGGAGATAAAATGCTAAGACTATTGAAGAAATAAATAAAAAAGAACCATTATAAATGGTGTGATTTTTAACGTTGCTTTTTTGAACTGCGCTTTAAATCTTTAGAGACTTTGTCTGGAGAAGAATACAATTCTCCGATTTTTGGATTTTGTCTTTTAAAAAAAGATTGCCCTCTGAATTCACGACCTCCATGGACATGTTTTAGCTGGGTTTTACAAGATTTTATAGGACACCTTTTTACTTCAGGCAATTTCATTCGTACACCAAAATTTAGATAGAGTGCTGGCTGATTGTATTGAAAACCGGCTGAACCATCGTTTTGAGATATACTCATTGTGTAATTTTTGAAATCAAACGACGGACGTACAACAATCCAGAAGTACTCTGAGAGTTCATATTCAATTGGAATTCCCAAGTTAAAGTATATCCCATTTTGAAGGGCACTTTTATCATATTGATTTCCATACTTAACTTTTCCTATTTGGATATCAACATTATAATCCCAACCCATAAAATGATATACCCTGGCTCCTGCCATAAAATAATACCTAAACATAAAAGTAGAACCGAAATTTGGCACATATGGGTAAATCCCTTGGCCAGATGGCTGCAGGTTCTTAATTTTATGAAATTCATACATGATTCCACCACCAATCCTGAATCGATCTATGTCAAGCTGTAATGAAACATTCAAGGGAATATTGAATCCACTTCCCTTGTAACCAATTGTCGAACTGTCTGAATACAATATATTGTTCCCTGTACTTTGTCCTATTACTGCATTTCCAGCAACTACGGTCGGGGCATTCAGCCAATCAACCAAACCGGTATATTCTAAATCATTTCCTGTGAGCGTATATTCACCCAGCATAATTAATTTATCAGGAGTTTCCAGTACATCAGAATTAACATTATGACTATAGAAAGTTCTCCCATATCCGAGCGATGTGTTTAAAGAAAATTTATTTAAAAATGCTCTAAGGGGGGTGGCCTTTTTAATGTTGTCTCCATTCCAGCCTTGATATGCATGTTGATATGGATTATAAGCCTGACCAAAGGCAGAATTGGTTAAAAACCCAAATTGGAGAAGTAAAAATATAGAAAATATGCGCCTATGCATAAAATATAGCTCGATTCAATGATTTTCAAAAATATGAAGGTTAGTAGAAATATCTGTTATCAAAATCTCAAAATAAAGTACAATGCTCCCGTATATGATTATTTAATCCCTTTCTGCAATTAATATTGCTCATTTGAGCAACTATTTGGCGATTTTTGACTTATATATAGAAAGGTGATATTAGTCCCTTTTATAAATCTGTTTCTGGGAAATATGGACATTAATGTATTCTTAAAACATTGATCGTATTATGAAGTACTGGAGATGAAAAAATACTGAAACCGAATAATCTATGTATGATACAATTTGATAGCATCGCAAAATCTTACCAGGTAGGCAATAATTCTCTGAAGGTGCTAAAACAAGTAAATTTACAAATAGAAAAAGGTGAACTTGTATCAATCATGGGATCTTCCGGATCTGGAAAATCAACTATGCTTAATATCCTTGGAATATTAGATGACTATGATTCAGGTACTTATAAGCTCAATAACACAGTTATAAAAAACCTTTCTGAAAAGAAAGCAGCATTTTACCGCAATCAATTTATAGGTTTTGTATTCCAGTCATTTAATTTGCTCCCCTTTAAAAATGCCATGGAAAATGTGGCCCTCCCATTATACTATCAGAAAATAAATAGAAAAAAACGAAATGCAATAGCACTGGAATACCTTGAAATGGTAGGCTTGCTTGACTGGGCATACCATATGCCATCTGAAATGTCAGGAGGTCAGAAACAAAGGGTCGCAATTGCAAGGTCTCTTATCACAAAACCCAAGGTAATACTGGCCGATGAACCAACTGGAGCTTTAGACTCTCAAACTACTATGGATGTGATGAATCTTTTTAAAGATGTCAATAAAAATGGCATGACGGTAGTAATTGTTACGCATGAAAATGAAATTTCGGCGCTTACAGACAGGGTAATATTTCTGAAAGATGGAAAGATCGTTGACCAAGTAGCTGAACCTGCAGTTTAGTAAAATATGATTGATATAGACAAATGGCAAGAGATATTTTTTACTATTAGAAAAAATAAACTCCGTACATTTTTGACAGCATTTAGTGTAGCTTGGGGGATATTCATCCTCATGATTCTTCTGGGAGTGGGTACAGGTTTACAACGCGGGGTAGAATACGACTTTCGCAATGATGCTATAAACAGCATTTGGATAAGACCCGGACAAACAAGCAAGCCTTTTAAGGGGCTGCAATCCGGGAGAAGACTCTCACTAAAAACAGAAGACTACACACAGATAAAAAACAAGGTTAAGGGAATTGAATATGTGGCAGAAAAATTTAATTGCTGGGGAAATTTCACTGTTCGCTACAAAGATAAATTCTCTGCATTTAATGTGTATGGGGTAAACCCGGAAGTGATGCATCTGGAAAACCAATATCCTATCATGGGCAGGTACATTAACCAACTGGATATTACTGATAGACGTAAAGTAGCTGTGATAGGCACAAAGGTAGTGGAGGGATTGTTTGACAAAAACGAAAACCCTGTAGGCAAATGGATTGATGTGCGCAACATTCAGTATTTGATTGTGGGTGTTTATGAAGATAAAGGAGAAGAAGGTGAAAAGATGAATATTTTTATTCCGATCTCCACAGCACAACTAGCCTACAACTCAAAAAACAAAATTCATAGCATTTCATACACGGTAGGCGATGCATCTGTTGAGGAAAGTAAGATCATGGTTCAACAAACCATAAAAATGCTGTCTGACAAATACAAATTCGATCCTACCGATCAAAGAGCAATGTTTATTTGGAATAATGTAGAAAATTTTCAAAAATTTAAAAACCTCTTTTCGGGCATTAAAGTCTTTTTATGGTTTATTGGAATTTTCACAATCATTGCAGGAATCGTTGGGGTAAGCAATATTATGTATATAGTTATTAAAGATCGCACAAAAGAAATTGGTGTGCGAAAGGCCTTGGGAGCTACTCCAATTTCAATTGTTGGATTATTTCTTCAGGAATCTATTTTGATAACAGTTGTTGCCGGATACATCGGATTGATCACAGGCATCGGTGTTATTGAGAGCATAAAATGGGGGTTGAATAAGTTCGAAGTAGATGCTCCATACTTCCGTGATCCAGAGATTAATCTTCTCACAGCAGTTTTAGCAACTTTACTGCTGGTTATTTCCGGAGTTGTTGCCGGATATTTTCCTGCCATAAAAGCTGCGAAAGTAAATCCTATTGTTGCCCTAAAAGACGAATAAATGTTTGATTACGACAAGTGGCAGGAGATATTTGGTACGATCAAAAAAAATAAACTCAGAACATTTTTGACCATGTTTGGAGTATTCTGGGGAATATTTATGCTATTGATCTTGATGGGTTTTGGCAATGGTCTCGAAAATGGCGTGAACAAAGAATTCAGAGGCTGGGCATCAAACAGTGGATTTATTTGGAGAGGCAGAACCACAATGGCATACAATGGATTGCAGCCCGGCAGGTATATAAAGTTTACAATTGATGATCTCAATGCCATGCGAAAATCAATACCTGAATTGGAATACCTTGCCCCAAGAAACTCGAAGCAAAACCTGGGAAACAACATCATTCGGGGCAGTAAATCCGGCGCATTTAAAGTATATGGAGATTATCCAGATATTCAAAAAATAAGAATCGTAAATATTACTGATGGTCGACACCTCAATGATCGAGATATTTTACAGAGAAGAAAAAACGCAGTTATTGGAGATTTTGTTAAAAAAGTACTTTTCGAAAAGGGCGAAGACCCAATAGGAAAATATATCAAAGCAAACGGCGTATTTTTTCAGGTAATTGGCGTCTTCAAATCCAACAGAAACGGACAGATGGCAGAAAGAGATGAACAAAGCATTTTCATTCCATTTACTACATTTCAACAAACATATAGTTTTGGAAATAGTGTAGGTTGGTTTGCCTTTACGGCCAAGCCAGGATATTCTGTAAATGAGGTTGAACAAAAAATTCGCAGGTTGCTCATGGGAAGACATAAAATCCATCCGGAAGATATAACCGCCATGAGATCAATGAATCTGGAAAAAGAATTTGAAAGAGTAAACAGGCTGTTTGGCGGCATCAATATTTTTGTTTGGATTGTTGGAATTGGCACATTAATAGCCGGCGTAATCGGTGTAAGCAATATCATGCTCATCATCGTAAAAGAAAGAACCAAGGAGATTGGCTTAAGGAAGTCCCTTGGCGCTACACCGCTTTCGATTACCGGACTCATCATCCAGGAAGCTATATTTATTACGTTAATTGCCGGCTATCTTGGCCTGGTAAGTGGTGTTTTGATATTAAGCAGTATTTCGTTTGTAATGGAAAAATGGAATATTGAAACAGGCATGTTTGCCAATCCGGAGGTTAATCTTCAATCTTCGGTTTTATCATTATTAGTTTTGGTTATTTGTGGTGCATTGGCTGGGTTATTTCCCGCCGCCAAAGCAGCCAGGGTAAATCCCATTGAGGCGTTACATGGAGAATAACACGAAGAGGAATTAGAGAATTGAAAATTATTTAGTAGAAAGAAAACAAAAAATGAAAAAAGTCTTTGGAATATTATTGGTATTAATTTTAGTGTTAAGCTTTTTTGGCGTTGGGTATATTCTTATAAAAAAATCATTGAAACCAACGGTTATTTATAAAAGTAAAAAACCATTTTACATTGATATTGTGAATAAAACTGTAGCAACAGGATCAATTACGCCAAGAAAAGAAATTGATCTTAAAAGCCAGGTATCCGGTGTAGTGGAAAAATTATATGTTGAAGCGGGAGAAATAGTCAAAGCAAATGACCTGATTGCAAAAATCAAAATAATTCCTGATGTGGTAATGCTAAACGGTGCAGAAATGAGACTAAAAACCGCATTTATAAATTATAATAATGCCAATATAGAATTGAACCGACGGAAACTACTGTTTAAGGATAACGTTATTTCTGAGCAAGATTTCAATCAATATTTGCTAGAGTTTGAATTGCGAAAGCAGGAAGTTGAAGCTGCTGAAATAAATTTGGATCTGGTAAAAGAAGGAGCATCAAAAAATACTGGAACGGTATCAAATATTGTTAGGTCCACAGCTGGAGGTATGATCATTGATGTCCCTGTTAAGGAGGGTTCTTTCGTAATTGAATCAAATACCTTCAACGAGGGTACTACCATCGCCACAGTTGCCAACATGAATGATATAATTTTCAAGGGGAAGGTCGATGAATCTGAAGTAGGCAAAATCAAAGAGGGAATGAACCTCGATCTAATTATTGGAGCATTGCAAAATGAAAAAATTAGTGCTGAGCTGGAATATATTTCACCAAAAGGAATTGAAGAAGATGGTGCGATTCAATTTGAGATTAAGGCAGCAGTTTTGCTAAAAGAGGATTTATTTTTAAGGGCCGGATATAGTGCCAATGCCGATATCGTTTTAGAAAGAAGAGATAGTGTCATGGCTTTAAATGAGCGAGACATCCTTTTTGAAAACGATAAATACTATGTGGAAATTGATATTGGCGAACAACAATTCAGAAAACAAGAGGTCAAGACCGGTCTATCCGATGGCATCAACATTGAAGTCTTATCAGGAATTACGGCAAATGAGAAAATTAAAGAGCAATAGAATTTGTTGAATGAAGATTGCAGCCTACGGTATTTTTAAGAATATATTTACTGGAGTTTTTACAATATTTCGATACAAGCTATTTAATATCGACCACTAAGGCTTTTCTGTATTTGCTATTTTCTAAAATCATTTTTTTCATATTAGCATGAAACTCATTAATGATTTTATTATGGAAAAAAGGATATAAATATTTATCTCTAATTTTTGAGTTACTTCTCACATAGCTTTTATGAACTATCTTCGTGTACCCATTTTCTGTATCCACAAGTTGTATCACCTGCTTCCCTTGTGCCTTGCCACCTTTTAGATAACTTAATTCAAAAAGTCTATTTGCAGGATCAACTTTAATTATTTTAAAAACTACAGGGAGGTTAAAAATTCCGTTGAGCACTTTCAAATTGAGGTAATAAAGCAAACCTTCTTCCATCCCATATAAATCTTGGTTGGCGTAAACAATTGATTTGTTCTTTTTGGAGACAAGCATCCCAACTGATATTCTATTAATATCCCAGACATCTGTTTGACTGGTATTGTTATAAATACTCCATACATCGTCAATATTTTCTTTTACGATATAATTTTTTTCATAAGCTGTAAATTCAGATAAATCATCATCACACTGAACTGATACTTGTAATTCCGAAAAAAAATGAACTTCTTGTTTTTGTTGCTCAATAATAATCTTTTTGACTTTTTTTTGTTTTATCTGGTCAAATTCAACGGAACTAATTGAAGTTTGTCCAAAGACTGTTCCAGCAATAAAAACTAAATACAGAAAGTGAGAAAAAATAAAAAAACTTTTCAATTAAATGGGCTTCAGAAATTATAAGATAAATTATCCAATATTTTACCTGAACAAATGGAATAAATATCTTTTATAAAAAAATCACTGGGTTAAAGATAGAAATAATTTTCACAAAAAAATAACCATTTTCTAAAGCTCTTTAAAAACGGCAGCTTCAATAATGAAAGATATGAAATGAAGTACTTATGGTTTTTCTGGATAAAATTGAGTATATTTTTGCTATCACTTAATTAGAGTCGGTCAAAAACTCTATTTAACTATGTTGCGTTTAATCTACTATTAGGTATAATTTAATTTTGTAATTATGAACTTCAAACCAAAACTAGAAAAAAAAGACTCGCAAAATTCCGGAGGAAACTCAGTTAAAAATTATGAGCCTGTTACCAAATACATGGCTATAAATTTAGTCACATTTACACGTGATACGGAAATAAGTGAAGTTGTTGAAACATTGTTAAGTAAAAGGATATCCGGAGCACCAGTATTAAATGAGCACAAAGAGATTATTGGCATGATAGATGACAAAGATTGCCTTCATGTATTGGTTGATAGTGTTTATCATAATTTACCCATAAGAAAGCGCATAGTAGATGCCTACATGACAGATATTTATAAAACAATTAGCATAGATGCTGATATCGTTGATGTAGCCAACGAATTTCTGAAAACGACTTTCAAACGATTATTGGTAATAGACCAAAATGGTAAGCTGATGGGGCAAGTAAGTCGTAGAGATATTTTAAAAGCAATTCAGTCAGTTAATCGAACAAATTGGCATCCGCAGACATAATATCTGATATGAGAAATTTATTCTGAATTTTTAATGGGGTTTTCTTCTCAAATCACAGACTCAATTTTTTGGCTGTCCTTTTTTGTAGTTTCTACCAATTTCGTAAATATCAAATATTGGTACGCCATCTTCAGTAATCCCTTCCACGCATATTTGCAGGTTTCTGGCTACATCGGAATTGTAAAAACCAATTTTCACTCTACCTCGTTTATTTGTAATCAATTGCGGATTCCAATAAATAGTTGAGCGACTATCAAATTGATTTTCTGATTTTATTGCTTTAGAGTAATCAGGTGAGGCAAACAATTCTTTCTCAATTAGCGGTATCAACATCATCTCTTCCCAATCGCCAGACTTTAGTATCGAACTTTTCCCAGCCTTTGAATAGATAGCAATAATTCCACTCGCTCTTTTTACTGGATATGAAGAGGTATTTGATACATTTTTAATGATTTCAATCCTGTCAATAACATCTGGGTCAATTCCAGAAAGTCCTTCTTTAATATCATTATTTCCAATGACAAAATGTTCCATATTTTTTGCATTTTCTCCAATTCCATTTCCCTTTTCAAACGGATTATAAATTAAGACACCATCATAGATGATCAATGGCTCATCTTGCAAACCATAAATTTTGACATGCAACTCACTCCCATGTTCCAATACGTCAATTTCATTTATTGACTTTTGAAATACCTCAATCATGTTGGAATATTGCCAATGAATATTATTCATTTTTATCACATGGTCTGGATTTCCGTAAGGGTAATTAATTTTTTCACTGGCTTCCTCATACAATATGCTTTCAGTTCTTGAACTGGATTCTTGCTGCTTTTCTAATTTTATCTTCTCAAGATAGTTTTTACCATAGTCCGATATTTCTACCTGTGCCGTACCAAACTCACTGGGCTTTATGGGTATATTTACAATTTCTGCAATAATATTTATTCCAATATCCTCACCATGTTCATTCTTTGCTTGCGCAATAGCCATAGAACTATTGTTGAGACCCACTCCTGTTAAACGAAATTTTCCATTTTGATCTGTTTTTACATACCAACTACCAGCAGATGGATCCGGCTGACAAACAATAGTCACAAATCCATTGGACAGAGGCTGATCATCTTTTTTATCCGAGATCAAACCACATATGGTCAATCCTCTCCTTGGGATAAATGTTGAGTTCTCTTTTTCGACATCATCTTCAAAAGAATTGATATTAGGTAAAGTAGATTGTTGGGATAGCATAATCCAGTCTAATTTTTTTAATGCGTCACGGTCATCCTTACCAATTAATTCTCCTTGATTTTCGATATTATAATCTGCGATAAAGCCATAATTGAAATAGGTAGAAATATTTTGCCCCCGAACATTTCTGGAGATTTTGTCTTTATCTAACACGGAAACAGAAAAATTAGCATTACTAAGTGGTTTACCATTTTCATTTTTTAGTTCAAGTACAAAATCAATTCGTTCTCTCCTCTTGAATTCTTTTTTGGCCTGATAATACTTAATACTGGCATCCTCAGTTTGATTTACGAAAACCAGTCTTTTGCATTCAATGCTACCAAATTCATCCACTATCAGAATTTGGGCTATTCCACCGGGCAATTTTGATTTCGGTATATCTACTTTAAATAAACCTCGTGTCAATATTCCAAGTCGTTTATCAAACAATACACCATTTGCAATTACTAAAACATAAAACTTTTTACCTTCAAATTTGAGAGATCCACGGATGGTAATTTCAATGGCATTAGGTTTTAGATTATTCACCATTAAAGAATAACCTGTTTCTTCCATTTTAGGAAAATTAATTTTTCCCATATCATGTGACATCACCATGGTTCTTAGAGTGGTATTGGGCTTTGGCAACAAAAATATACTCCCAGGCAGGTTTTCGGTAGATTTTACATTTGATATCACTCGCCCATTCTGGTCAATCATCCTCGCTCTAAGATCAATGATTTCTCCAAATTTATTTTTTCCAATAAAGCCTACCTGAGTTGGAATTGACGATACCATCTTACCCCCTTCAGGGAAGTAAATCAAAGAATTTATACTATCGATAAGTGATTTTTTGTAGGTGATACCAATTTCTGAGGGATTGAAAATTTCCAAATTTTTCTGGTAATGAAATTTCAGGTTAAAATTTTCCATCCACCCTGTATATGCTCTCAGTTGATAAACGCCAGCTTCCAGTTTTTTAGGGATATTCATTAGTCCATAACATATTCCATTTTCTATTTTATAACCATTGGAAATTATTGATATTCCTTTGGGAGAAATAAGATCGATATGCAAAACGTCATTTTGTGTAGTCGGCAAATTAGTTGCCATGTTTACCAAGTAAGCTTTAAACCACATTTTTTCTCCAGCAGTATAAAATGGTTTGTCATGATGAATATATACTTTCTCTCCTTTTCTTGGGAGATCGTATTGCTTGAGGCTATTTTTTACCTGAATTATAAAAGGATCCAAATCCAATTCATTTTCATCAAGTATAATCTGATTTTTATTATTGATATAAATAGACCCAAAGGCACGCTCTTCTTCAAAGGAAGAAATTACTTTTGTCTCTACCGGTGTACGCTTAACAACAATATTTTCATCCCAAAAAGATTGGTTGTATCCAATGTTGTCAAGCACGTCTGCATCTCTCCGATTGAACCGTAAAAGTCTTCCTCCTAATTTTTTTCTTTTAGGAGGCTTATAATATTCGTAGTACATAAAAAAGGAATTTGTCTCTACTTTGTTGGCAAAAATCCCATTGACGTAATAGTCAAATTTTTGTTCTAGTTTAATATAATCCAGCAACATCGCTTCATCATCAATTGGTTTAAAAGCTATTTCGCAAGTCACTACATAGTTTTTCCACGATCCCTTTTCACCTTTAAGAGAAATAAATTTTAGCTTATCATCAGCTATTGAACCCTTGATTTTTAGCACATGATAAGAATCTACATCTATTAACAACTCACCCTCCATGGCTGGAGTAATTAAATTTTCCTTTTTGGAAAATTTAATTAGCGCCAATTTTCTATTGCCAACATTCGTAATATGATCTAAAGTCAAGAAATAATTTTCTTCAACATTTTCACTTACCGGCATGATAAGATCATCCGTCTTTGGTTGAACTATGGTGAGAAGCCTCACCATAAGTGTAAAATTTTTATTGTAAATAAATGAATCTGCTGATGAAAGTTTCAGCGCATATCTGCCTTCCTGGATTGCCCAGTCATCTACACCATTCAGGCTAAACCTTGTATCATAGAATATTTCGTAGAGCTCTGAAAATTCATCTCCATTTTTTGAGATCTGTCTATAAAATGCTTTTCCATATTGATTACTGACTTTTCTTCTTGCAATTTTACGAAAGGCATTTCTTACTAGGTTATAAGCAAATTTATTACTTCCTTTTCCTTTGATTACCAGCTCACTCATCATCATTTTTCCAGGCGCCAATTCTATAAGCAAATCAGAATTGTTAATGATATTGAGTTCTTTAGATTCGTAACTAAGATGTGAAAAAAGCAAATCAACAGGCAGACTATCAACCTTAAAAGAAAATTCACCTAAAGCATTTGCTGCGGTTCCTTTGTAAATTTCCTTGAGCGCAATATTGGCAAAAGGTATTGGCTCTTTTGTTTCAGCGTTAATAATTGTTCCTGAAATCTCAATATTCTGGGCATTTCCATTATAGAAAATACTTGTAGAAAACAGTAAAATAAATACCCTAAAAAAATTACTCATTAACACGAAACTTAAATTTGCATTTATTACCAGAAAAATTACAAATAAAACTATGCAGTCAAAAGAGAATTAAGATAAACATTAAATAGTGTCTCTAAATTAAACTATGTTTGCGCATTATTTTAATAAAACCAACCATTGCAATGAAACATCCCTGGCATGATATTACTCCTGGCAAAAATATCCCGGAATTTGTCAACGGCATCATAGAGATTCCAAAAAATATAAGAGCAAAATACGAGCTAGATAAAAAAAGCGGACTACTGAAATTGGATCGTGTACTTTATTCATCGATGTATTATCCTGCCAATTACGGTTTTATTCCAAGAACCTATTGCGACGACAAAGATCCATTGGATATTCTTGTGCTTTCTCAAATTAATGTAGTTCCCTTGTGCATTGTTCCTGCAAAAGTAATTGGCGTCATGCACATGCTCGACCAAGGTGAGGCCGATGACAAAATAATCGCAGTAGCAGAAAACGATATGAGTGTCATCCACTATGAGGATATATCAGAATTACCGGATCATTTTTTTAGAGAAATAAAGAATTTCTTCGAAGACTATAAAAAATTGGAAAACAAGACTTCACTTGTCGAGGAATTTGGAAACAAAAAAGAAGCCATGGATATTGTCAATAAAGCATTGGAAGATTATAAAGTTAGATTTATAAATTAGAATCTTTGGAGATTTAGAAAGTATCGCATTATCCTTTGAAGTGTCATTATTGATTTAGCCCTTCTTGACACTGTCTATGGTTATTTTATATTGATGGTACAATCGGGGTTTGAACATTGTTGAATAAATCGAATATTTGCCAAATGTCATAAATCCTCAAATCCACTCAACACAAAATGTACCAGAATCTAAGCGGGAGATTTCAATTCTACTCAATAATCATTGTCTCTAAAATCCATCTATTTTTTAAAAAGATTCAGCACAGTATTTTGCTGATTTTTTTTTATAATTTCATAGCCTAAAACCTATCAATTGTAGTAATACATATATTATTTTAACACAAAAATTACAGCAATATCAATTGAAATAATTACGCCGATATCACCAAGATAATTATAGTAGTTTAATGAAATACGAAGGCAAATATCAAATATTCGATTCCTCAAAAATAGTAACGTACCCCATAAGCGAACGAGAAAATAAAGTAAAACTTGAAGACCTTTTAGATCCTGTAATTATTGGATCTATGGATTTTAAGGTATCGCAGGAAGTTCAGAAAGACTTACAAATGCTTGCAAGGCAAGTAGTGAAATACCGGAATGATGACTTACCAATTATCCTTTTTACGGGCGGACATCTCATAAAAAATGGTCTGGGATTATTGTTGGCTGATTTAGTAGATAGAGACCTGCTAACTTGCGTAGCTGGAAATATGGCAACATCAATCCACGATTTTGAATTGGCAATGATTGGCCAAACAAGTGAATATGTTCCTCAAGCCCTGGAAAAAGGACAATTTGGCATGGCTTATGAATTTGCATATATCAATGAGGCTGTGTCGCTGGGCAATGAATACAATCTTGGATTGGGCGAATCTCTTGGCAAAATGATAATGGAAGAAGAATTTAGGAGTGAGGTCATGAAAAAAGTTTTTAGAATTGGTGCTCCTAAGCAATTTCTTTATCCTGAAAAAAGCGTATTGGCCATGTGCTACAAAAAGAATATTCCTTTTACTATTCATGCTGGAATAGGTACCGACGTGATAGATCAGCATATTTCTTTTGACGGCAAGGCAAAAGGCGGATGCTCAGGAAGAGATTTTTTAATTTACACACACGAAATTGAGAAACTTTCTGAAGGAGGCATGGTTTTTAATATCGGTAGCGCAGTTACCGGACCGGAGGTATTTCTAAAAGCTGCATCTATGACAGGAAATGTCGGCAAGGTACCTTATAAAGTCATTACTGCAGATTTTGATATCAAACCTTTCAAAAGGTCCAGTATCACAAACGAATCAAGCACGGGATATTATAACCGTGATCAAAAAAGCATAGTAGTACGTGTGCCGGAAGCATACGATGGCAAAGGATATTATATTGAAGGAAACCAAAAACAAACATTTCCATTATTTTATAAATATTTAATTGAGTTATTATAAATCACATGAGACAAAAAATATTAAGCAATATAAATGAGCATAAAAAAGCCATTCTTTATTTTGAAGAAAACAGTATAGAAATAGTTATTGCTATCACAGAACTGATTGAAAGCACCTTTAAATCAGGCAATAAAATTTATCTATGCGGAAATGGAGGATCAATGGCAGATTGCCAACACATTGCCGGCGAATTTGTTGGAAAATTCCGAAAGGTGCGAAAGCCCCTTCCTGCCATCGCTCTCTCAACAGATGCAGCGCTTACTACTTGCATTGCCAATGATTTTTCTTACGAAGCCATTTTTTCGAGACAAATAGAAGCCTTGGGAAATGAAGGAGATTTACTCTGGGCTTTTTCGACAAGTGGCACCTCTGCCAATGTGATTGCAGCTGCTAAGGCCGCAAAAGATAAAGGGATGAATGTTATTGGTTTCACTGGCAAAAGTAACAGCCTGCTTGAAGATCTTTCAGATATCTGCCTTTGTGCCAATTCTAATATGACCAACCATAGTCAGGAAGTTCATGAGCTTGCTTATCATATCATTTGCGAATTGATTGACGAAAAATTCAACTAATATCAACTATAACAACATGGACCAGCAAAGGGTAAAAGAAATTCTCAAAAAAATAAAATCATCAAAAATAGCAGTATATGGAGATTTCTGTCTTGATGCCTATTGGAATATGGATTCCAGGGGATCTGAAGTCTCTATAGAAACAGGTCTTAAGGCAGAAGCTATCGGTTCGCATTATTATTCGCCGGGAGGAGCATCGAATATTGTTGCAAATCTATCAGCCCTAGAGCCTGCCAAGATAAAGGCTATTGCAGTAATTGGTGATGATATTTATGGGAGAGAATTGACTTCTCAAATGGAGGCGCTTAATGCTGATACTTCTTCTCTGGTCATTCAAAAGGAAAATTTTAATACATATACTTACCTAAAAAAATACAAAGGTGATGTTGAAGAGCCTCGACATGATTTTGGTGTGTACAACCATCGAACAAAAGAAACTGATGATAAAATCTTACAAAATATCAAGGAGTCACTTCAAGAATATGACGTACTCATTTTTAATCAACAAGTTGCAGGAAGTCTGAATAACAAATTATTTATTGATGGCGCAAATGAGATATTTAAAGAATTTAATGACAAAATAATCATTGTTGATTCAAGACATTATAATGACAAATTTGAAAATATTTACCGCAAAACAAATGATATTGAAATTGCGGCACTTTGCGATGTTGCTGTAAATCCCAGTGAGATTATCCCGTCACATGAAATAAACGAATACGGCAAAGAAGTTTATGAACAACACAGCAAGCCTGTTTTTGTGACTTGTGGCTCAAGAGGAGTAATTGTATTTGATGATAAAGGAATACATGATGTTCCGGGTATTCAACTTACTTCCAAGTTAGATACTGTTGGTGCTGGAGATACAGGAATCAGCGGCATAGCTCTTTGTCTTGCTGCCGGAATAGAACCCAAAGAAGCCGCAGAATTTGGCAATTTCGCCTCCGCAGTTACTGTTCAAAAATTATTCATCACAGGCACTGCATCTGATGATGAAATTATAGAAATAAGTGATGATCCAAGTTATGTATTCAATGCAGATCTGGCTGAAAATCCTCGTGCGGCAAACTATATTCCTGAGACAGAATTTGAACTTTGCGAAGAAAAAGCTTTATCCCAACTTGGGGATATAAAACATGCTGTATTTGATCACGACGGGACAATTAGTACCCTTAGAGAAGGCTGGGAAGAAATCATGGAACCCGTGATGATCAAGGCTATATTGGGTGATCAATACGATAGTGTAGATCAGGCAGGATATAATGAAGTGATCAGGCAGTCAAAAGATTTTATTAATAAAACGACCGGCATCCAGACGATATTCCAAATGGAGGGTTTAGTACAACTTATCGAAGAATTTGCTTATGTCCCAAAAGATAAAATTTTAGATAAATATGCCTACAAGGAAATTTATAATGATGCCTTGATGGAAATGGTAAATAAAAGGACTGAAAAATTGAAAGCAGGAGAACTTGATGTATCTGATTTTACCCTTAAAGGTATTTTGCCATTTTTGGAGGGACTAAAGAAAAGGGGTATCAAGATGTATCTCGCAAGTGGCACAGACGTTGAAGATGTTAAAAATGAAGCTGAAATTCTTGGATACGCAGATTACTTTGACGGTGGAATTTATGGTGCTATGAAAGATGTTTCAAAATTTTCTAAAAAAATGGTTATGGAAAATATTATTAACGATAACAATCTGAAAGGCAATGAATTGTCTGTTTTCGGTGATGGGCCTGTTGAAATACGAGAATGCAGGAGGTTTGGAGGTATTGCTACCGGAATTACAAGCAACGAAATTAGACGGTATGGCATTGATCTGAACAAGAGACCACGGCTTGTAAAGGCAGGAGCACAAATCTTAATATCTGATTTTTCTCAACATCAAAAATTAATTAAACTGTTATTTAGTGTATATAAGAAAACACCTCAAAATTAAAAATGATTTGTTTTCTTATATACACTATTTAACGAAAAGTAATTTTCACGAAGCATCTCCATTCGTGCAATACATATTTTAATACAAAGTATATGAATTTTCCAGCACGTACAGTAGTCCTAGTAATTTCAAGCATTTTACTGATCTCACAATTTTCTTGTCAACAAAAAGATGCGGTGGAGCTATCACCTTCCAAACCAATTGACTTTGTAAATCCATTTCTTGGCACAGATTTTTTTGGTCATATGTTTCCCGGTGCTTCTTTGCCTTTTGGCATGGTGCAGTTAAGTCCCGACAATGGCGTAAATGGTTGGACGTATAGCTCAGGATATTCATATCAGGACAATACCATCATGGGTTTTAGCCATACGCACATGAGTGGCTCCGGTAATACTATTTGTGGAGATATATTGATCATGCCCAAAACAGGTAGTAAAACCCAGGTTGTTCCTGGTCCCGCAGACAAACCTGAAATGGGTTATCGATCAAGGTTTGATCATGAAGATGAGCAGGCTTCACCGGGATACTATGCTGTAAAACTGAAAGACTACAATATCAATGTAGAACTCACTACTACCAAAAGAGCCGGCATGCACAGATATACTTTTCCAGAGTCAAAAAAAGCCTCAGTTATATTTGACCTCGGTCATACGATTGGTGGGAACCAGGAAAGTGATGAGTCAGTAATCTCCATCGTCAATGACTCGACCATCACAGGAATAAAAAGTTCTAAAGGAGTCAAGGTTTATTTTGTTGCAGAATTCAGCAAGCCTTTTCAATATTATGGCACTTTCGACGCAGGGTACTACACGCCTGAATCAGGGGCCAGCTTATTCCCATATAAAAATGAAGAGAGAGGACGGAAAATCGGAGCCTTTCTTAATTATATAACTGAAAAAGACGAGCAGGTTATGATTAGAATTGGCCTGTCGTACACAAGTATCTCTGGGGCACAGAAGAATTTGAATGCCGAAATAAACCACTGGGATTTTGATAAGGTGGTAAGAGAAGCGCAGCAAGAATGGAGCAATGCCTTGCAAACCGTAACAATTGAAGGCGCATCAGACGACAAAAAACAGATTTTCTACACGGCTGTTTATCATAGCTTGCTTTCGCAACAAATTGCCCAAGATGTCGATGGCAGTTATTTCGGGATGGATGGAAAAGTTCATGCTGTTGACAAGGGAGATTTTTACCCTTCGTTTTCGGTTTGGGATACTTATCGTACTGAGCACCCGCTTGTTACCATCATTGCACCAGATCATGTCAATGATATGATCAGGTCTTTAGTTGCAAAAACCAAGGAGTTTGGCTGGCTTCCGGCGCAGCATTTCAGAAATGAATTTACAGAAAGCATGGTTGGCGATCACCTTATTCCTGTAATTGTCGATGCATATATCAAAGGATACCGGGATTATGATGCTGAGTTTATTTACAATGCGATGAAATTCAAAGCCCTAAATTTACCAAAAGCACCTCTCCCCTCTTCTGTTGGAAGATCCGGACTTGTCGATTATATAAATCTTGGATATACCCCATATGACAAAGTTACAGAGGCAGTACCCAACACGATGGAGCTGGCGTATGATGATTGGTGCATAGCACAAATGGCGAAGGCAATGGGAAAAGAAGAAGATTATAAATTATTTATAAACAGAGCAAAAAACTATGCCAATCTATTTGACAGTGAAACACAGTTCTTTCGCCCTAAAAAGTCAAATGGCTCATGGCTACCTGAGCTTGGAGAAAACAAACAAACTATTGTTAAAAACGGAAATCATTCCTATTACAAATATTTTGATCCACTATTAGTTGGCAGAAGACCAAGCAGGCACTATACCGAATCAAATGCATGGCAATATTTATGGTCTGTGCAACATGATGCTCAAGGGCTCATTGATTTATTGGGTGGAAATGAGAATTTTTCGACAAGACTAAATCAATTTTTTACGATGTCTCCTACCATCAGCTTACCAAAATATGTTGGTGTCGTTGGAACAATTGGCCAATATGTGCAAGGGAATCAACCATCGCACCATGTCGCCTATTTATATAATTATGCCCGGAAACCATGGAAAACACAGGAAATGGTCAGAAAAGTTATGGAACTACTTTATCGCTCCGGTCCGGGAGGGCTCTGTGGCAATGAAGACATGGGATCGCTTTCATCATGGTATGTGTTGAGCGCTATGGGAATTTATCCTGTAACTCCAGGGCAGACTCAATATGCGATAGGGTCTCCTCTTTTTAAGAAAATGAACATCAAAGTTGGTAATGGAAAGGAATTTATAATTCATGCAAAAAATAATTCTCGACAAAATGTATATATCCAATCTGCCAACTTAAATGGAAAAGAACTTAACCGTTCCTGGATAGATCATCATGAAATAATGAATGGAGGTACTCTTGAATATGTCATGGGGCCTGAACCAAATAAGTCGTGGGCCAGTTCTCCGGACGCCATTCCTTTTTCCATGAAGCAGTAAACACTTTGTTTAATTATTAATGATGAATGATGAATTAAACACTTGATTATCTGTTGTTTATAACGAACCATTGTAAGTACTGAATGTAGATTTGATAAAACTGATTACAGAAAAATACTAATAAAATGAAACAGCCCTTGGTAATTTTATTAACTATCACATTATGCTCTCTGAATATCGCTGCACAAAATAGTGACAAGAGAAAATTTATCGTTCAGGAATCACTGATATTTCCATTCCAGGGAGAACATGTTCATGGATCAAGCATAGTATTGTTACCAAATGGCGACAAGTTAACTGCCTGGTTTCAAGGTAGTGGGGAACGCAATGCCGATGATGTGAAGATAATGGGATCGAGATTAAAGAAAGGATCTGACGATTGGGCAAAGCCATTTTTAATGGCCGACACCAAAGGAATACCGGATTGCAATCCTGTGCTGTTTTTAAATAAGAACAATAAGCTTTTCATGGTTTGGATCGCTGTGCAAGCTAACAGATGGGAACATTCAATATTAAAATTCAGAACGTCTACAAGTTACAATGCCAATGGTGCTCCGGAATGGGAATGGCAGGATAACATATTGCTAAAACCGGAAGATACATTTGCAACCGAAGTTGAACAAAAGTTCAAAGACCTAACTCCTAATTATGCCGGATGGGCAGAATATGCTCCAAAATATGATGACATGATCATTGAAGCCAGCAAAGAAAAGTGGAAAAGAAGTACTGGCTGGATGACGAGAATTAAACCATTAATATTGGACAATAGAAAAATTTTATTACCGCTTTATTCCGATGGTTTTAATTTGTCAATGATAGCAATTTCCGATGATGATGGTAATTCGTGGAGGCCAAGTTTGCCCATCGTTGGGCGTGGCCCAATTCAACCTGCTTTGGCTTTGAAAGACAATGGAGACATTTTGGCCTTCATGCGTGATAGTGGCGATGCACCAGCCAGGGTGCATAAAAGTATCTCAAAAGACCAGGGTGAGTCATGGAGTGCAACAATAAAAACTGATATCCCCAATACCGCCAGCGTAGAACTATTGCGAATGCATGATGGGAAATTTGCTTTCCTGGGCAACGATATTGTTGATGGAAGATATCGTTTAAGTCTTTTTATTTCAGATGATGAGGGTGAAACATGGAAATGGAAAGTCCGCATTGAAGACAGCCCTAAAGGAAAAGGAAGTTATTCTTATCCTTGCCTTGTTCAGGACAAAAAAGGACTTCTTCACATGACATATTCGTACCGAACCGGAGATGAAGAAAAATCAATAAAATATGTAGTTGTAAACCCCAAAAAGATCAAGAACTAACTTCAAAGCTATCCTCTTCGATAGTCCCCAGACTTGTTCTGGGGCCTGCCTGTTATCTGCAGAAACTCAAATATTTCAGGTCAAACCAGTAAATAGCAATGGCCTTTTCATCACTGGGTTTTCAATGGATTTCTAAAGATAGTTTTTTTTGCAGATAGCTGACAGATGCCGGAACAGGTCCGGCAATTATTCCCTTCGATAGTCCCCGGACACCGTTCCGGGGCCTGCCGGCAAGTGGCAGCAAAATAAATAGCCAAGACCAAACCACAAAAAGCAACAGCCATATCTTTCTACAAATACATACTAATTAAATGCGGCTGGGAAAATGAAGGGTTTTTCATCACTGGGATTTTGAAGGTATTCTATAGATAGATTTTTACGAACCTCAGACAGATGCCGGAATAAACCTGCCTACCGGTCAGGCAGGTCCGGCAATTACAAATCGCAGACAGACTCGCCACGACGGACAGGCGGTATCCCGAAATAACACAAGTTATATCAAACCTTTTCAACAATAATATTGTGATTGGTATAAATGCAAATATCAGCAGCAATGTGCAAACTTTCCTTCACCATTTCTTCGGCTGTCATTTTTTTTGCATGCTTTTTTAGTGCTAGCGCTGCTGCTTGTGCATACATACTTCCGGACCCAATAGCGGCAATATCATTATCAGGCTCCAGCACATCTCCTGTCCCGCTAATGATTAATATTTCATCTTTGTCGGCCACGATGAGCATCGCTTCCAACCTGCGTAAATACCTGTCCATTCTCCAGTCCTTGGCTAGTTCAATGGCAGATCTTTTCATATTTGCGCCATATGAATTCAGCTTTTCATCAAAGCGTTCCAGCAATGTAAATGCATCGGCAGTACTTCCTGCAAATCCTGTTACAATCTTGCCATCCTGAAGTTTTCGGATTTTTCTCACATTACTTTTGGCAACAGTGTTGCCCATAGTTGCCTGTCCGTCAGCACCAATAGCCACCTGACCATTGTGCTTTATCGCAATTACAGTTGTCGATTTTATCTTTGTCATAATTTGTTTTCTTAAAAGAAAAAAGACCGATCCAAAATTTAGGATTCAGTCTTTTAATTGTTTTATAATCATTACGGGAATTTAACCGTTATGTTTAAATTAAGATTCGAACAGGGTCTTCAAGTAATCCTTTCAAGGTCTTAAGAAATGCTGCTCCAACCGCTCCGTCTACAGCTCTATGATCGCAAGACAGTGTTACCTTCATCACATTTCCGGGAACTACCTGACCATCTTTTACAATTGGAGTTTGCTTAATTCCACCAATCGCCAAAATACACGCATCCGGCGTATTGATGATGGCAGTAAATCCTTCAATGCCAAACATGCCCAAATTTGATATTGTAAAGGTGCTGCCTTCCCAGTCTGATGGTTGAAGTTTCTTTTCTACAGCTTTTGTTGCCAATTCTTTTACCTCTCCTGAGATATGCGACAATGATTTATTGTCTGCAAATCGAACAACCGGAACAAGAAGGCCTTCATCTACAGCTACTGCAACTCCAATATGAATATGTTTGTTGTACCTTAACACATCGCCTTGCCAGGAAACATTCACGTTAGGGTGCAATCGTAGTGCAGCAGCAGTTGCTTTCAGTACCAGATCATTAAATGAAATTTTTACCGGCGACACTTCGTTGAGGCTCTTTCGTGCGTCAATAGCCTTATCCATGTTTATCTCCATGGTAAGGTAAAAATGCGGAGCTGTAAATTTAGATTCTGAAAGTCTCCTTGCTATCGTTTTTCTCATTTGCGAAAGCGCAACTTCCTCATAACTTTCTTCTCCAACCACGGCAGGAAGTTGAACGGAAGCCTGAGCAGAACTGTCTGTTTTTGAAGATGACGCAACAGTTGGGGTAAAGGATTCTACATCTCTTTTAACAACTCTTCCACCTTCACCTGTTCCCGAAATCAATTTTATATCGTACCCCTTATCTTTGGCAAGTCGCCTGGCCAATGGAGATATTTTAAATCTTCCGTTTGTAGACATTGGGGCAACACTTATTTTTTCTTCGCTTTTTGTAGCCCTTGGCTTTGATCCCTCTTGTTTTGCTGAGCTTGGAGCTTCAACAGATGAATCTTTCGGTGCATTGTGTGCATCAATCAATTTCTGAAAATCAGCACCCTTTTCTCCTATGACAGCAATTATGCCATCAATGGGAGCCGCAGACCCTGCTTCAACACCAACATACAAAAGCACTCCTTCCTCGTATGCTTCGAGTTCCATAGTGGCCTTGTCTGTTTCTACTTCAGCAAGAATATCTCCAGACTTTACATCATCACCAACTTTTTTCAGCCAATTCGCCAAGACACCTTCTGTCATGGTATCGCTCATTTTTGGCATGGTAACTAAGGTTGCATTAATGCCACTGGTATCTATTGTTACTTTTGAATTATTTTCTTCCACTGAGGTTTCAACTTTATTACTTCCATTATTTTCAACTGGTGCAGCTGGCACCAAAAGCTCATCGATGTTTTCACCTTTCTCGCCAATAATTGCCAAAAGGCCATCAATCTTAACCGCTTCTTTTTCTTTAACTCCTAAATGCAAAATTGTTCCATTTTCATAAGATTCCAACTCCATGGTAGCCTTATCGGTTTCAACTTCTGCAAGTATATCTCCTGATTTTACTTTATCACCCACTTTTACTATCCATGAGGCAATTACACCTTCTTCCATGGTGTCGCTCATCTTGGGCATTCTTATTACTTCTGCCATACAATTTTATAATTAAGCCTCAAAAATAGCTCTTAATAATACTTTTTCAAATAAGGGAGCATCAATTATTTCTATCGATATTATAATGAGAAGTGAATTTTAAGTCAATCGATACAAATGAATTAATATTGACTGAATTTAATATCAATACTGTAATTACTAACTCATCATAAGTATCAATACTTATTTCCTACATTATGTTGGCAAAGCTTTACAAATAGCATGATTTATTTATTTTATAAAACGAAATCCTTCATTTTTGCTGTGCAGTTTTCAAATCAAAATGTTATAAATATTCCTTTCAAATGAGTCAACTTCTATCCAACAAGCAACTGTTTCATATGCATCTTTCGCAAACCAGTGATTTGCCCATGGCACTGGAAATCACGAAGGCAGAAAATATTTACTTGCATGGAGCGGATGGCAAGAAATACATAGATCTGATTTCGGGAATAGCTGTTAGTTCACTTGGGCACTCCAATAAAGAAATCGTAAAAGCTGTGCAAGACCAGGCTGCAGCGCACATGCATGTAATGGTTTATGGAGAATTTGTACAAAGTCCACAAGTCAAACTGGCCAAAGCAATTTGTGACACACTACCAAAACCATTGGATAATGTGTTTTTTGTAAACTCTGGAAGCGAAGCCATCGAAGGTGCCATGAAGTTGGCGAAGAGATATACCGGTCGACATGAGATCGTCGCCTGTCATGATGCTTATCATGGATCTACCCATGGCGCATTGTCCCTGGGATCCAATGAATATTTCAAGCAGGCATTCATGCCTTTGGTCCCGGGTGTTGCTCATATAAAATTTGGAGATGAAAAAGATTTAAAATCTATAACCAACAAAACAGCAGCGGTAATTATCGAAACTGTTCAGGGTGAGGCCGGTACGCAAATTGCCTCAAAGGCATACTTTAAGAAACTAAGAGAAAAATGCAATGAAACCGGGACATTGCTGGTATTGGATGAAATCCAAACAGGATTTGGCAGAACAGGGAAATTCTGGGGTTTTGAACATTATGATATTGTTCCCGACATCATCACATCGGCAAAGGGTATGGGAGGTGGAATGCCCATCGGTGCATTTATTTCTTCTATGAAAATAATGAGTGTTTTGCAAACTAATCCGGTGTTGGGGCATATCACTACTTTCGGTGGTCATCCGGTAAGCTGTGCTGCGTCGTTGGCCATGATGAAAGAGTTGGAAAGAACGAAAATTTATGAGCAGGCAGAACAAAAGGCTCAACTATTTTTAAAATACCTAAAACACCCCAAAATCCAGGAAATTCGTCATCTGGGGTTAATGATGGCTGTGGAACTTGAATCTTTTGAACAGGTATCTAAAGTCATAAAAAAATCCATGGAATTGGGGCTAATCACCGATTGGTTTTTGTTTTGTGATTATGCCATCAGAATTGCACCTCCATTAATCATCACGGAAGAGCAAATTAAAGATGCTTGTGGAATTTTAAACACCGCATTTGATTCGTTGTAAATACAACTACCATAAATTTCAATTTATTGAAATCTCCATACTAAAATTTATTCAAATGGGTATATTTGCGGCTTATTTTGAAAATGATATTATAAAGTAAAAAATGAAAGACTTTTTTGAAGAACTGAAATGGAGGGGCATGATTCACGATATGATGCCCGGTGCAGAAGAACAATTAAAAAAAGAGTTGACCACAGCGTATATTGGTTTTGATCCTACTGCCGACTCCCTTCATATTGGCAGCTTGGTGCAAATTATGATTTTGGTTCATTTTCAAAATTCCGGGCACAAACCAATAGCGCTTGTTGGTGGTGCAACAGGAATGGTGGGCGATCCTTCCGGAAAATCCAAGGAAAGGAACCTGCTATCAGCAGAGGTATTGCAGCACAACCTCAATGGTGTAAAAGCCCAATTAGAGAAATTTCTCGACTTTGACTGTGGTGAGAATTCTGCAGAAATGGTCAATAACTACGATTGGTTCAAAGATTTTAATTTTCTTGATTTTATCCGAGATGTTGGCAAGCACATTACTGTCAATTATATGATTGCAAAAGATTCAGTAAAATCCAGGCTGGAGACGGGATTGTCATTTACAGAATTTAGTTACCAGTTGGTGCAGGGGTACGATTTCTATCATCTTTATAAAAATAAAAATTGCAAAATTCAGCTTGGAGGTTCCGATCAGTGGGGAAATATTGTTACCGGCACTGAGTTGATTCGCAGAATGGATAACGGAACTGCATTTGCCATTACCACTCCACTTATCAAAAAAGCAGATGGGACAAAATTTGGCAAGACCGAAGGTGGTAATATATGGCTGGATAAAAAACGCACATCTCCCTACAAATTTTACCAGTACTGGATCAATTCCTCAGATGAAGATGCAAAGAATTACATCAGGATATTTACCTTAAAAACCAGAGAAGAAATTGAAGCATTGGGAAAAGAACATGAGGAGGCACCTCATTTGAGGCTGCTTCAGAAATCTCTTGCAGAGGACGTTACATCCAGAGTACATTCCAGGGAAGAATTGGAAAAGGCAATTCATGCTTCTAAAATTCTTTTTGGAAAATCTGCTACAGAAGAAATTAATCTGATCGATGAAGAAACCCTGCTTTCAGTATTTGAGGGCGTGCCCAAAATTGAAGTTTCGAAAACAGATTATAAATCTATCGATAGTCCCATTGATTTTTTATCGGAGGTAACACAAGGTAAAATATTTACTTCAAAAGGTGAAGCAAGGCGCATGATACAAGGTGGTGGAGTTTCAATAAATAAGGTGAAAATCCAGAACCCTTCAGAAATGCCAGAGATTAAAATGCTTCAAAAAAAATATATTCTTATTCAAAAAGGGAAGAAAAATTATTATTTGATTGAGATAATATAAGTTAAAGTATATATTTCGATATGATATATCATATTGCTGATATTCAGAACTATATAAATTAATTCGCAAAATAATATACAAGATTTTCTGTTGTTTCAACTCTGGGAAAGGAAGGACATATTTTAATATTTACATCAATTCTCCTGTTTTCACCTTTGCAACACCCTAGAGATTGTCATTAATAAGACGTCAAAGCTCTTGGTGAGCGCATGAGGAAATTCAATGTAGAAGCATTTGTTGATGGCAAGTGGAAAAGTATTGGTTCCGGGTCGGTCATTGGCCAAAAATATATTATGAAATTTGACACAGTAAATACCGAGAGAATCAGATTCATTGTTTCAGCGTCAATATCCAGCCCTATTATAAAAAATATGGCAATATATTTTATCGAATAATTGAAAATTGAATTATGAAAAGAAGATCATTTATTTTAAAATCAGCCTTATCAAGTGGGGCAATAGTTTTGCCATGGAATCCTTCCTCCGCTTTTGCAAAATCAAAAAAACTTCAGTTCGGCTTAATCGCTGATTTACATCATGACATTATGCATGATGGCAAAAAAAGACTTGTTAGTTTTATAGATGAGGCCATTCAAAAAAAACCTGAGTTTATCTTACAAATGGGTGACTTTTGCAGACCATACGATTACAATGAGGATCTGCTGCTAGCTTGGAATAAATTCAAAGGGCGAAAGTACCACATCCTAGGAAACCATGATATGGATGGAGGATTTACACGACAGCAGTCCATGGATTTTTGGAAAATGAAATCCAGATATTATTCATTCGATCAAAACGGTTATCACTTCATTATTTTGGATGGTAATGATCCAAATCCAAAACCCTGGACTGGTTATAACAGATACATCAATAAAGACCAGCAAGAATGGCTAAAAGCGGATTTGGCTGATACCAATCACAGTACTTTCATTTTTTCACATCAAACGATTGAGAATGAAGAGGGTGGTGTAGCCAATTTCTCTGAGATCAGAAAGATACTTGAGCAAGCAAATCAAAAAGCAAAAAGAAAGAAAGTCGTTGCTTGTTTTAGTGGTCATCATCATACAGACTATATGGCTGATATTAATGGCATTTACTATATCCAGATCAACAGTGCTTCTTACAGATGGGTTGGAGAAGACTATAAGCACATTCGGTACGGCAAAGAAATAGATGAGGAATATCCATTGATAAAACTTACAATTCCTTATAAAGATCCTCTATTCACATTTGTCGAAATAGATCCCGGCGGTTTACTAAAAATTGAGCCTCGTAGTACAAAATTTGTAGGCCCTGGACCATTGGCCATGGGAGGACCAAATACAAAAGATAATGATCCAATCGTACCGAAAATATCGGGATTTGATTTCAACTTTATCGATAAGTAAACTCAATTTTATGTCCAGTAAAATTCTTTTTCATTTCTATTAATTACAATAATTACCGGTACTTCCTTTGCCCAAAAGCCTTTTTTGCATATTGATTTTGAGCCGACATCTGCGGCTCTAATAAAAAATGAAATTCACAATGAAGAAACTAAATATGTTATTGATCTCCAGGTACCGTAATATTCGGTTGGCATCCAAGGACAATGTCACTGAATAGATTTCCATTCACAATTTGTATGTTCCCGGATTTGACGTTTGGGATGTTAGGTAGCAGATTTTTCCAACCATTTTAGAACATTATACCTTATCAATTTATATACAAAAAAATCAAGGTTTCCCTTTGTTTCAACTCTGGAAAAGGAAGAACATATTTTAATATTTACATCAATTCTAAGCTTGGATCCCAGTAGCTTTTTTGAGCATTGACTACCTTATCATCGACCACCTTTATTCCTTCATTTTCTAATAGTCGCTTCATTTGTCCAGGCGGGTTAAAATGATGCTGACCACTTAAGGCCCCTACTCTATTAAGTACGCGATGTGCCGGTATTTCAGGTTTAACTTGGGCGCTACTCATGGCCCACCCTACCATTCTCGCACTACCCTTTGAACCGAGATAATGTGCAATTGCTCCATAGCTGGTCCACCTCCCCTTTGGGATGAGCATCACAACTTCATACACATCGGCAAAAAAATTGGTTTTCATATTTATGTATTATTTCTAAAAATTCAAACTAAATATAGTTGTTTTTATATTTTAGCTAAAGTATTTACAAAATACTAAAATGGACGTGCTGAAAAACACTATTTAAACAACATAATTCCTATGAAATTATTCAAATACAAATTCATCTTATTTCTATTCCCGGTACTTTTCATCACTTGCGAACCTAAGACGGAAATTGAGCAGGAACTTCAACTACAGAAGCAAAATTTACTGCTTTGGAATTTTCCACTACCCAGAACGCATACCGGAGCTTTAATAGGAAATGGTGTACAGGGTTTAATGATTTGGGGCGTAGATAATCAACTAAATATTACCATTGGCAGAGCAGGTTTTTGGGATAGAAGAGGTGGAAATAACGTATTGAAGAACACCACTTACAAAGAGGTGAAAAATCTTTTGTATGCTAAAAATGAAAAGGGTCTGAGAAAAGTTTTTGGCATGGATGAAGAAACTGAACCCGGGCAACCTGCAAGACCTCATCAAATTGGAGGTGGCAGATTAGAAATAGAGTTGCCCAAAGGTTGGGTTTTGCAAAAAGGTGTTTTAAACCTAAATTATGGGATTTTTGAAGTAACTGCAAAAGGCCCAGATAATAAATTTGAAATCATTAGAATTCGGCAGTCAGTTTACGAAGAACAAGCAGCTATCAATTTTTCTAAAAGTATGAAAGACCAAATTAAGGTCAGATTAATACCCAGCTGGAACCACGTAAAAGATCAACTCGAAGCTGTTGGTGTTGAACCTCCGGAATATTGGAAAAATGAGCGGGAGGACAGACCTACAATTCATGGTTTTATCCAACGATTACCTGAAGATGACCCATTGTCCATTGGCTATAAGATTACGGATCACAACAGAATTATTATAAGTTCATCAGTAAGCAAAGATGCCAATCAAAAAGTGATTGATAATCTGAGGGACATTCCTGTTTGGCAAATACTTCAGGAAGATATAGAATGGTGGGACACGTATTGGAGTGATGTCCCTAAGATTAATCTGCCCAACCCTTTTCTGCAAGATATTGTAAATTATGGATTGTATAAACAAGCCATCGCTACCCCGGAACATGGTATAGCCTGTTCCCTACAAGGGCCTTTTAATGAAGAATACCAACTTCCACCATGGAGCAATGATTATCATTATAATATCAACATTGAGATGATTTATCTGCCAAGCCTGGCTACGAATCGAGCAAACCATATGAAACCTCTTTGGGAAATGATTAAATCTTCGATGCCGGATTTGAAAAAAAATGGAGAGCATTTCTTTGGCAGAGAAGGTGCTATGCTGCTTCCTCATGCTGTTGATGACAGAGGCAAGGTAGTCGGTTCGTTCTGGACAGGAACCATCGATCAGGCCTGCACAGCATGGATGGCTCAACTGGCCTGGCAAAATTATAGATATACCATGGACGAAGAAATTTTAGAAACCGTTGCCTGGCCACTGCTCAATGGAGCTTTTGAAGGGTACTGGGCCATGATAGAGAAACGAAATAAAAATGGTAAGAAAGTGCTTAGTTTACCTGTTTCTGTAAGTCCCGAATTTAAAGGCTCTCGCATGGACGCCTGGGGCAAAGACGCTTCATTTCAGTTGGCTGCTACACATATGGTAGCAGAATTATTGCCTTTAGCGGCAAATGTGATGGGGAAAGAAATAGATGAAAGATGGGGAGAGGTGTCAAAATTTTTACCAAAATTTACTACAATTACCGAATCTGCATCTTTGGAATCACCGGAAAGAAAAAGAGAACGGATCGCACTTTGGGAAGGAATGGACTTGGTAGAAAGTCACAGGCATCATTCGCATATGGCTGGGATTTATCCCTTCGATGTGATAGATCCATTAGATCAGACGAACAGGGAAATTATCAAATCAACTTATGACAATTGGGTGAGAAAGGGGTCAGGGGTATGGAGCGGATGGTGTATTCCATGGGCATCGATTTTGCACAATCGAAATAACGAGCCAGATGCAGCAATTTCTTGGTTAGTTTTTTGGTATAGAAATTTTTTAAATGAGGGGCGAGGAACGCTTCATAATGCTGCCTTTGGAGGTATTAGCAATATTTCTTCTCCCGGTTGGTTTAATATCCCTGAAATCGAAAAGAACAAAGAGAAAATGCAGCTTGACGCAGGATTTGGAGCATTAAGTGCTGTCATTGATTTATTGGTATATCAAAAAAGAGGGATAGTTTACGTACTTCCAAAAATTCCAAGAGACTGGAAAAAAATTGATTTTAAAGGCATAGCAGTTGAAGGAGGTTTTTTGATAGGCGCAGATGTTGCAGATCATCAAACTCAACAAATTACAATTAAAAGTAAGTTTGGAGGCAATCTAAAACTTGCCCACGGATTGGGAGATAAATATTCAATTAATAATGAAGAAATGAAAGGAGATGTATTGGATAGAATATTCATCAAAGGTGAAGAACTTGTACTCAAGAGATTGAAATGAAGCCGTATTATTCAGACACAATTTAACCTGAATGATTCAGGTTAAACCATAAACTGGTTTAAGAAATTTCTACTGATGAGAATTGAAGATTTTATATCTTCTTCAGAATTTTCAAATGCACGATCTTCTACCTCAATGCAAGTAGGCCCTCGATATCCTACCTCTGTAAGAGCAGAAAAAAATTTATTCCAATTCACATCACCATATCCAGGTAATTTGGGTGTGTGATATTCTTGGGGATTAGCCATAATACCAACTCTATTCAACTTCACAACATCAATTTTCACATCCTTAAGATGAATATGATGAAGCCGCTCTTTATAATCAAAAATAGGTTGAATTTCATCCATATGTTGCCAGATCAAATGTGATGGGTCGTAGTTCAATCCAAAATTTTTATTTGGAATAATTTCAAACATGCGATCCCAAATTGCCGGTGTAGTAGCCAGGTTTTTGCCTCCGGGCCATTCGTCATCACTAAAAAACATTGGGCAATTTTCAATTCCAATATTTACCCCTGCTGCTTCGGCATGCTGAATAATCTCAGGCCAGTATTTAGCAAATTCATTAAGGTTGTCTTCTACATTTCTTGATGGGTCTCTTCCAATAAATGTATTTACAACTGATATTCCCAACAGTGAAGCTGCATCAATAATTTTTTTAATGTGATCGAAATAAACTTTTGATTTATTTTTATCCGGATCAAGTGGGTTTGGATAATACCCCAATCCGGAAATATAGATATTCTTTTCCTTGAGATAATTCTGGATATAATCGACCTTTTCTATATCCAGGTCATCTACATCAATATGCGAAATGCCCGCATACCTTCGCTCTGCTTTTCCTTTGGGCCAACACATTATCTCAACGCATTTGAATTTATTTTCTGATGCAAAATCAATGACTTCTTCAAATGATTTATCGGATAAAATCGCACTTACAAATCCTAAATCAAGCATCGCAATGTTGGTTAAAATTTAAAAACAAGATCAATAGCAATAATATTAAAATATATTACAAGTTGATAGAAATAATAATTATTCGATAACCCTATCAAATAAAACGAATCCTTCAGATTCACCAATTTACATTAGACATAAAAAAACGCTAACAAACCGTGAAATCTGTTAGCGCAATTTTTATTGGGAAAACATATACTATCCCAAGTAAGTCCTTAAACCTTTACTTCGTGAGCTATGTCGAAGTCTCTTGGTTGCCTTTTCTTTTATTTGCCTTACGCGCTCTCTTGTAAGACCAAATTTCTCTCCAATTTCTTCGAGCGTCATGGCATGCTCTCCATTAAGTCCATAGTAAAAAGCAATTACGTCTGATTCTCTCTGAGTTAGCGTAGAAAGAGCTCGTTGAACTTCCCTTCGTAAAGAGTCAGCCATGAGCTCTGAATCGGTATTTTCTACCTGATCATTTTCCAATACATCTAATAAGCTATTCCCTTCTCCTGTTACGAATGGTGCATCCATTGAAACTTGTCTACTAGAGTTTTTCATATTGTCAGCAACTTCCTCTGGTGGTATCTCGAGCACATCTGCCAATTCTTCATTGGAAGGATCTCTTTGAAACTTCTGTTCCAACTCCGAAAATGTTCTGGAAATTTTATTGAGGGAACTTACTCTGTTCAATGGTAATCGAACTATACGAGACTGCTCAGCTAAGGCTTGCATTATTGATTGTCTGATCCACCAAACAGCATATGAAATGAATTTAAATCCCCGCGTCTCATCAAATCTGGAAGCAGCTTTGATCAACCCTAAATTTCCTTCATTAATAAGATCTCCAAGAGACATACTGCTATTTTGATACTGCTTGGCAACAGAAACTACAAATCTCAAATTGGCTTTGGTTAATTTTTCGAGTGCTATTTGATCACCATCCCTAATTCTCCTTGCCAAGTTTACTTCCTCTTCCGCCGTTATCAAATCTACTTTGCCAATTTCTTGTAAATATTTATCAAGAGACTGACTTTCTCGATTAGTGATTTGCTTTACAATTTTTAATTGCTTCATTATTACTTATTTCTTTTATTAACCAGTATTACCAAAACATGTTTACGATGTAATATCCACATCGTTTCAATTTTTTACAAAAAAAAGAAATTTTTCATTAATTTAAAACTCTAACATTGATAGCGCTCATTCCTTTTTTACCATTTTCTACATCAAATTCGACTTTATCATGCTCACAAATTTCATCTAATAAGCCTGAAGAATGAACAAAAATATCTTTTTGTGTTTCTGAGGATTTAATAAAACCAAATCCTTTGTCTTCATTAATAAACTTTACTTTCCCTTTCATTAGTATATAAATATTATAAATTAAAAATTCAATCGTTAAATTATTAGCCTGATATCAATATCTGAGCTATATAAATATTCTAAATTGGTTTTACACCCAATTTCTTCAAAGAATGAAGATGACCTTTCAATGCGCCAATAAATGTACGGACACTTTTGTAAGGCAATCCAAATTCTAAAGCTGTTGTCCTCACAATCTCCGATATTTTCCGGTAATGCACATGACAAATATTTGGAAATAAATGATGCTCAATTTGAAAATTTAATCCCCCTACATACCACGAAAATAATTTGCTATTATTACTAAAATTTGTAGTAGTGTGTAGTTGGTGAGCAACCCAGTTGTATTTAAGCATATTGTTCTCATCTGGAGCAGGATATTCTGTACCCTCAATTACATGAGCTGGCTGAAACACTATTGCCAACACGAAACCCGCAATAAAATGCATCAATAATATGCCAATCAGAATTTGCCACCAAAGCAAAGAAGTTAAGAGCAATGGTACTATAAAAATATATGCGACATATAGCAATTTCGAGAAAACAAGTATAAACCATTCCATGGTTATATTGCCATGATTTTTCGTAGCCAATCCATTCTTGGAATATCGGATCAAACGAGCAAAATCTTGTACAGCTACCCAGACGATGGTCATAAGGCCATATAAAAACCATGCATAAATAAACTGATATTTATGTATCTTTTTCCACTTCGATTCAGGAGAAAGTCTCAATACGCCATGCTGACTAATGTCTTCATCTTCTTTATAAACATTTGTAAAGGTGTGATGAAGCACATTATGTTGTATTTTCCAATTAAAAGAATTTGCCCCAACCATATTTAAAGAATAGCCAATTAAATTATTGATCCATGGTTTATTTGAATAAGCTCCGTGATTAGCATCGTGCATAACGGACAAACCAATTCCTGCAATACCAAATCCCATTATTACTACAAGCAATAAAATCCAACTTATAGTTGTAACATAATCACTGATCACAAGACCATAGGGAATAAAAAACAGCGAAAACATGAATATCGATTTAATTATCATTTCGCTGTTGGCATGTCTTTTTAGATTATTACTATTAAAATATTCATTTACACGTCTGTTCAGCGTTTTTGAAAAATCGCGTTCACCGGAAGTAAAAGATATTTTATTGGGTTTGTGCATGCTTATTTACAATTAACACTTTTAAGCAAAAGTATGTTCAATAGATTAATTTTTTTGGTGAGAAATTCAACTTAAACCTCATGGCTTATATCTTTCGTAATTAGCCAAAAAAAGATTTGCTTGCTCCTACTATATTTATTCAGCCAAATATGAGATGTGATATAAATAAATTGATTACTAAATTTTTGGTAAAAGAGCAGATAAAGAAATCAGATTTTTAAACTTGTTTTATAATAACAGGAAAATGAAGGGGTCAATAAATTAAACCTTTTTTACTTTCACAGCATTCATCCCTTTCATACCACGCTCTAGTTCGAATGTAACTTTGTCTCCTTCTCTTACTTCTTCCATTAAACCATTGATGTGAACAAAGAATTTTTCTTGAGTTTCAATTTCTTTAATAAAACCAAAACCCTTGCTATCATTGAAAAATTCTACTCTTCCTGTCCGTGGCAATGTTGGATCAATTTCCTTTCTTTTCGGTACTGCAATTTCAATGCTCTTAGCATTAACTTTCGTTTTCTTAGTTGGATCTGGAGGTGTATCGGTAATGTTACCAAATTCATCAACATAAGCCATCATATCATCCAAACTACTACTTACCCCTTCTGAATTTGCTTTGCGTTCTTCTTTCTTCTTTTGCTTATCCAATCGTTTTTTCAAACGCTTCTTTTCTTTTTCTTTTTTGTTAAAGGTTTCTTGCGATCTCGCCATTCAATAGTCTATTAGTAAATTATTAAAAACACTGCTCTATGTGAACAGTTTAAAGAAGCAAATATTTATGAAATACAAGGTAATCCATGGTGTCTCTGAGCAATTCGTATAAATTAATATTGAAAATAGACACACAATATTTTCTGAATGCAAAGGTACAATAATATATTGAAACTTTATTGTTAGTTGCAATTGGGAATAAGATTTAAATCTACTTGATCATTATTTTATACAACCTTTCAAATTGTGTATGTAATCTATTGACAATGTGAGACTTTAGGGGATCTCTATTCAGCAAACCAAATTTCCAATATATTTTTGTCGGTACCTATTGCAATCGCACTTTGAATGCCATTTCCTGTCACTGCAAAATTTGTTATCGATCTTCCACTTAGCGGAATACTCCATAGGCGCTTCAGCATATTGTTTTGGTAACTGATGGCATAAAGCGTATCGTAAGTGGTACAAGGTAGGAGAATATCCATATTCCCATCTTTATTGATATCAGTACCCAATACACCGTCAAGATTTCTCGACCCTGCAATATGTGTTGAAAACCCATGAGATTGGGCAATGACTTTGAGTGAGTCTCCCTCCCACCGGTAAATATTCAGCAGCCGATCTACATGAGGACGTTGGATCGCAGCCAATAAATAATCATTCGAACCGGTTGGCTTAAAAGCCATCAGTAAATGTCTCCAACCATCTGGTTTTACACTTTTCCCGCTGGCAAGAAGATCACCGTTTTCATTGAAGATGGCATGTTTTCCACCAGTGCCTTCAGCGTTATTACTTAATGTGACAACAATTTCCAATTCTCCATCGCCATTCATGTCTTCCCAGATTGCGCCAACTCCTTCAATTACCGAATTATCAGGAACCATAAACTGATTTTGAATTTTAATTTCCGGGTAAGTATTTATTATTGCAATACCACGTGCTTCAGTATGATCCCCTAGTACTCCATGATGGTATTTTACAGCATCGGTGAGCACAAGTAGTCTATCGTTCTGATCATAAATAATTCTTGTGTCATGCATTGCATTTATAGGTATCGTAACCGTATCTTGATCGTCAATTATCATCAAATTCCCAGTATTGGAAATGTATGCAATTCTGCTTTTTGAAATTGGTATTGGAGCTGCAAACTGTGCTGCTTCGATCACTAAATTATTTATCAGTATAGGCTCATCATTACATAGAACACCCAAAACTGGCGGTGTCCCAGGTGAGATGTTATCCCAATCTTTATTGTGTGAAATAACATTTCTATCTTGCGTTGTAATTAGTTCCACAGTACCATTTTCTAAAGCCACTGCCCATAATTTTTGCTCCTTCAGCGAAATTCCAGTAACCCATATTGGCTTCCCTCCCAGATTTACTTGAAGAGATTTTTGATTTATTTTACCGCTAATTTCTGATACCCGGTTTCCATTTAAACTCGGATATGTCTGAACAAAAGACTGGATACACGGAAGTTTATAAATGCTTGATTGATCTTGCTTATTTTTACAAGAAAAGAAAATCACGAAAATAGTTAGCACTAGCAATTCTTTCATAAACTCTGTTTTTTAAATAGTGTCTCTAAGAAAATACTTCATAATTATAATTTTGAATGTTGATTACGATTTTATCTTTTTTATTGGAAACCATTTGCCAAATGTCGCACATCTCCATAGCCACTCAACTGGTCCAAAGTGAAAATAAATAAACCAAATATTGCTGAATACCAATTGAAAGGTCAGGATAAGGATGGCAATATAATATACCTGCTCGAGATTAATAAGACCAAAATATCCCCATGCTATTATTGGATAAAACACGGTTATTCCTAATACAGAATGGCCAAGGTAAGAGGTCAATGACATTCTTCCGTAGTTTTTCAATAAATTGAAAACAAAGAATTTTGGAAATGCGTCTACCAATTTAGACAAAATGCACACATAAGACAACAAACCCAAAGATAGTTGACCTATCTCATATATGAGTTTATTTAAAATATCAAACCAGTTTTTAGAATAAGAGCTTACACTTCCTTTTAGACCCATACTGATTCCTGTAAATAATAAACCAACAAAAAGAAACAGTATAATATACTTCCACCTTTTAGCATGAATTGTAAAAAAATCAATCGAGTAAAGAAAATAACCCAGAAAGAATAACCCTAGCACTTTTAGTGGTCTTCCCGAGGGAATAAAATCATACCATCGCCAAACCACATTATGCATATTTGTTTTAAAAACAACCCACAATTGATCGCTCTGAAATCCTGAAACTACTGCTGAGGACAACATATCTGGATAAACTTTAAGTGCTGTTTTTTCTACTATAGGTAACTCATTTGCAAAAGTGTACATATATATAACATCCAAAACGATTGGAAAAAAATAAAATGCAAGTCCCATCCAAATGGCTTTTGATTCAGAAACATGCCTTAGCGCCAGCAAGATCATTCCCATAATCGCATACAGCATCAGAATATCTCCCGACCAAAGTAAGGTATGTAATAACCCAACGATCAATAATAGAGAAAGTCGTTTTAGATAAAATATTGGGAAGCCTGGATTATTTCTGTTTTTCGAAATTTGCATATAAAATCCAACACCAAAAAGAAGTGAAAACAAGGTATAGAATTTTGTGTTAACAAAAAATTTGAGGTATTGGTATAATTACAAATCTACTTCAGCATTTCCTAAATCAATTATATCCTCAAAAGGCAAGAATTTAATACCACTCCAACTCAATATATTGGCAAATAAAATGCCCACCAATGCAAAACCTCTTAATACATCTAAAAATACCACACGCTCTTTGGCTTTGGTTCGTTGGCTTTGATTTGCAGCATGATTTTCTTGCATTTTATATTATTTATATTCTTGATAAAAATTGTAGCTTCTTAAATCCAGACGAATGGTAATTTACTTAAAAAATCAAGATGCAATTTGATAAAGTTTATCGACGTAATTCATTTTTTGCAATCTGAGAATTACTGATTTGCTTCTGCGCCCATCTGCGTAATCTGCGGGAACTAATTTTAATTTGTGCCAAAAAATACACGCCCGCCTGCCTCACCGGCCAATGTCAAGTTCAGCATAACCGTAAAGCTTAATGGCGATTTCCCAGCTAAAACTCCTTTTCTTCTTATTGAAGCAATACATAGTGAACATGAGCAGTCGCTTACCACAAGTTTATTTATAATAGCAGAAAGTGCATAATTACACAAAATAATATGCGAATTTAAAATTAAGGGCTACTTTGCAAGTAATAATACACTTTATTTTGATATATGGCTTTTTTTATTTTAATTTGTACTATACTATGAAAAAGGAAAGTATAAAAAAATTGGATCAGGCGTTTAACAAACTGGCTAAGAATAAATTTCTTGATCCAAAAAATTGTACAAAATTAAATCAAACAAGATCCTATATTTTTGAATTAAGCAAAATAATTCAATACTTCGAAAGCAAATTTCAATATGTCCCATCCTCTGCCAGACTGCTTTTTACAGAATATAATACCAAACAAGAAAACATGCTTTTTGAAAAGTATAAGGAAGAATATTATAATAAGTAAAAATGCTAGCGTTCATTCCCTCACCAGTCAATTTTGAATTTGACTTGCTTTTTAAGGCAGTTGCCAATAAATCAGGAAGAATGCAATATTATAAAATGATTAAGGGTAAAAAGCAAACAAGAATAAGTCAAGGCGAGTTTTTAAATGCTTACAATAATTTTAAAATAGTCGCAATTAAGCCTATCCAAAATGAATCCATTGTTACTCCGATACAAATGGAGATCTACTTTAAAAACGATTAATTATTATTTTCAAGGAAAGGCTCGTTGAGAGATTTTTTGGATTCCGGAAAGGTAGTCTTTTTGGATATGTCATAGCCAATAAAAATCATTGCCAAAAGGAACAAAAATACCATTATCAAAAAAATGATCTTCGATTTTTTCAATTTACAAATGGTTTTTTTAGGTGGATAAAAACATAATTTATCTTCCTTAAGATAATTTTTCGATATTTCATTTTACACAACTGCTTAATTTTTCAGTATAGTAAATTCGACTCTTCTATTCAACTTTCTGGTTTCTTCAGCGGCATTGCTTGCTACTGGTTTAGTTCCGCCATAGCCTTTGCCTTTAATCCGCTTACTGTCAATACCATGCTCAACTAAATACTTTTTTACTTTTTCAACTCTGTCTTGCGAAAGTTTAAGATTTAGTTTTGAGTTTCCATTATTGTCGGTGTGGCCAGATAGTTCTATTTTTATAAAGGGGTTTTCCTTCATCATTTCAGTTACCAAATCAATTTCATCAAATGATTCATTAAGCAGAACAGCCGTACTACGTTCAAAATAAACCTTGTTCAATCTAATGGTAGATCCAATTTCTAAAGGATCGAGATCATAATTTATGTTGAGGTTTTTGCCATTTAAAGTTAATTCTTCAGATAAGCCCATATAACCCTGGGCCTTAATATTTATAATCACCTCACTTAGATTTGAAGGTAATTCAAACTTGAAAATACCTTCATTTTCTTCAGTAAAATATTTTTCTTCGACGCCATTGATGTCAATGGATAGTGATGCTAAAATTGGTTTCCCCGTTTTTTTGTTGATTATAATTCCAGAAAAATGAATTGTTTTTTGAACTTCTTCTGCTATTACAATCAATTCCTTAAACTCTTCATTTTTTATTGAATCTTGCTTGATATCGACAGTGATATCGTATGCTTTTAGATCTCCATATCCATCACTATTTTGTGTTGATGAATAATATGCAATCAGATTATTGCTATCAATATGATAATTTAACTCGACACCTTCAGAATTTACCGTCAAACCCAGATTCTTTGGTTTTGACCAGGAATTCCAGTTTTTATTTTTTCGTTCAGAAACATATAAATCTCTTCCTCCTTTACCACCATGACCATTGCTGGAAAAGTATAAGAATTTTTTATCTGCAGATAGATAGGGAGTCATCTCCTGACCCGGAGTATTTATATCAGAACCAAGGTTCACTGGCTTTGTCCATTTTCCGTTTTGGTATGAGCTAATATAAATATCTTCCTCACCTCGAGATGCAAAAGATTGTAATGACAATAACATCAGGCTGCCATCTGCAGAAATTGATCCGCTTTGATGTTTAGAATTATTCATCAGATAGTCAACCAGCACGCGTTCGGGCTTTGACCATGTTTTTTTTGAAAATAAAGAAAAAGCAATGCCATCATTGACAACTACTCCACCAGGGAGTTTCTTTTCAAGATTTAGAAACATAATATTTCCATCTGGAGAAAACCCAAGTATATAATTCTTCAAATCATTGTTGACAGGTTTTCCAAGGTTCTCTGGTTTAATCCATATACCATCAGTTGATAGATCAGATACCCAAATATCACCTTTATCTCCAGAGCCACCTATATTAAGGCTGTCATTTGATCTTGAAAAGTATAGTTTTTTTCCATCAGAGCTAAGTATAGGGTTTTGCTCATCGTATCGAGTATTTACGTTTTTTAATAAATTTGAAAGATCACTTTTATTAACTTGTTGAGCATGAGAAGCATAAGTAACAATAAGAGAAAAAATAAAAATTATGATAATTCTATTCATATTTGAAAAATCTAAAAAATTAACGACAAAGTTATAATTTATTTTCAATTTTTAATCACTCTCACTATAAAAAAGTAAGTGTTAGCTCTTCTTTATAATTTCAATATCATTAATGGATAGTCTGTAAATTTCTCCAAATGAAGTGTAAGAGATTTATGGTACAAGCTTTCTAAGAAGTTTATTTTTTTACTTAGAAAAACCAATAAATCCGAGTCAGTTTTTTTCATGTGTTCATCAATTCCATTGGCAACGTGATCAAAAACTACACGATCAAATGAAATATTATCATATTTAATAAAACTCATTAGCTCGTCTTTAAATTCCTCAAATATTGCTTTGTCAATTGTATCATTGTGGTGAGAAACATGAAGAATATTTACTTTAGCTTCAAAAAGTACTGCCATTGTGATTAATTGTTGGATAGCGAGTTTGTCTTCTTCCAAATAATCAGTTGCATAGACAATCTTATTTATCCCATGGAAGTTATAATTTTCAGGAACACACAGAATGGAACAGCGCATATGCTGAATTATTTTTTCTGCTGTACCACCAAGATATTTCTTTTTATAGGCAGAATGCCCCGTTGCGCCAGTAACAATTAAGTCATACTTTTCTGTTGCAACTATATCTGACAAAATATCAATAATATCACCTGATTTTACTATATAATCACAGGCCATTAATCCTTTCTTTTTACTTATTTTAATTATTTCCTTTGATATTGCTGATAATTTAATCTCAATCGTAGAAAGGAGTTGTTCATATTCTTCTTTGACATGATTGGTATTAAGAATTTTATTAAAATTGGAAGGAGTGACAACGTTTATCAATGTCAAGGTACTTTTTTCCTTTTCTCCAATAGCTACCGCAAACTCAAGAGCATTTATAGAAACTTCTGAAAAATCAATTGGGCAAAGTAGTTTTTTCATTTTCCGAAAAATTTATATTAACAATTTACATCAAATTTCACTTAATTTCTGCTTACCCATTTATTTTCTTTAATAAAATATCGCCATGGTTTAAGTGAATCATCACCCGCATAGTCGACCCCAATTCTGGTAGTAGAAATAATTTGATCGCTTTTGATATTCTCTTTTTTTTCAATCCAGATTATATTTCCAATGAGCGATGCTCCATAGTGACTTAAATTTATACCCAAGGATTTTGTCAATAGGCCCGGCCCGGCGGTCAACCTATAATTATTTTTTGTGAAGTTTCTTCTATTGCACATTGTATCAATTCCTTCTAATGGTTGAACTGCACGAATTAAAACTGCATCGGCTTTACCCTCAACATTAGTCACTATATTAAATAAATGATGAATCCCATAGCATAGATATATGTAAGCAATTCCACCAGGTCTATACATAACTTTATTTCTCTTGGTTAATTTTTGATTATTCGCATGACAAGCTTTGTCATTGGTTCCGGAGTAGGCTTCAGTTTCAACTATTAAACTTTTGGTGAATTTTCCGGATATGTTGGTACATATTATTTTTCCCAGCAATTGTTTTGCTATAAATGCTACATCACTATTTTGATACCAGAACATTTCAATTTTGTTTTCCACATTATTAATCATGAAGACTCAGTTATAATTTGCTAAAAGATATTTCAAACCAGTTTTCTTTTATAAATTCGAATGTTTTATCTAACAAAACCTGTCAAAATCATGAAACACAATAGAATAAGTTTAATTACATTACTACTGCTTTGCGCCTTCATTACAAATTCTTTTGGTCAAGACAAGAAACCTAGTCCAAGCCAAACGGCCACATTTTCTCAGAAAGTTGGTTTTACTGATGTCAGTATTGTCTATTCTAGACCAAGTAAAAAGGGAAGAACAATATTTGGAGAATTAGTTCCCTACGACAAATTATGGAGAACAGGTGCCAATGCGGCAACTAAAATTACTTTTGCTGATGACGTAAAAATATCCGGAAAGGATTTATCTGCTGGGTCATACGCACTCTTTACAATTCCGGGAAAAGAAGAGTGGACAATCATTTTCAATAATGTTACTGAACAGGGAGGAACAAGGAAATATGATGAGTCGGAAGATGCACTTCGGGTAAAAATTAAATCCGTTAAAATTTCTGAAAGTGTGGAGACATTTTTGATTAATATAGACAATGTAAAACCTTCAACAGCGAATATTGATCTGTTATGGGATAATATCTTAGTTTCAATTCCGCTGGAAGTGTCAATTGACTAAGACATATCAAAATCATTATTTATGTTATAAAAAAAACCGACCTGATGTCGGTTTTTTTATTTTCAAACTTTCCAGTTAGGAGATTGCTTTTTTACTGCTTAATAAAAATTGTATCATCAATCCAAAGAAAACTACTAGTATACATCCAAAAGCATTATACCATAAAAAACCCATAGTAAATACCCCTGCCATTTCAATAGTATTGAGGTAGTGAATTAAAAAGATAACTAGCTGACTCAATATTGCAGCGATAAATACCGCATTGGATTCAATTCTTTTAAAGAAAAATGCAACTACAAAAATTCCAAGAACAGTGGGGTAAAACAAAGACCCGATTAGGTTTACAGCTTGTATAAGATTTTCAAAAAGTGAAAGGTACGAAGCAAATATGATCGCTATAACCCCCCAAGCTAAAGTGAAGAGCTTTGAGGAGCTTAGGTAATGTTTGTCCGTACCATCCTTTTTTATATTACGCTTGTAAAAATCAATAGTAGTAGTAGAACCCAGCGCATTCAATTCGGATGAAGTTGATGACATAGCCGCAGAGAATATAACCGCAAACAGCAAACCAATGATACCGACAGGCAAATTGTTCATGACAAAATTCATAAATATATAGTCCTTATCATTGGTTTCGGCATCAGGCAAGGTTTCGCCAATTAATTGTTTTGTTTCGGTTCTTATATCATCAGATTTCTGTTGCAATTGGTTGACAAGATTAGCCGCTGATGATATGGATTCTTCATCATCAACTGAATTGGCTAACGCTTCAACAGCACTTTTCTTTTCTATAAATGTTTGATCATATTCAACTTGCAACTCTTTAAATGCAGTAGAATTTTTTGATAATTCCATCTCCTGACGAACAGGTTCATTAAAAAATATAGGTGGTTGGTTGAACTGGTAAAACACAAAAACCATAACACCTACTAATAAAATAATAAATTGCATTGGCACTTTAAGTAATCCATTCATAATTAAACCTAACCTGCTTTCTGTCAAAGATTTACCCGACAAATATCGTTGTACTTGTGATTGGTCTGTACCAAAATATGACATGAATAAAAACACAGCCCCTGTCATTCCCGACCAAAAATTATAACGATCACTCAAATCAAATTCAAAGTTAACAACATTAAGTTTTCCCATTTTACCTGCAACATGCAAGGCATCAGTAAAACTTACATCTACCGGCAGTGAATTTACTACAAGAATTCCAGCTAATATCATACCGCCCATCATGACGACCATCTGTTGCTTCTGTGTTTGGGTTACAGCTTTTGTACCTCCCGATACGGTATAAATGATCACCATCAAACCAATAATTGTTGTTGTATAACCGAGTCTCCACCCAAGCAATGAAGATAGTATGATTGCTGGCGCATATATTGTTATGCCAGCAGCTAAGCCTCTTTGGATTAGGAATATAAAAGCTGCTAACAATCGAGTTTTAAGATCAAATCTTCCTTCCAGGTATTCATAGGCTGTATATACTTTCAATTTATAATACATGGGAAGAAAAAAGACAGAGATAATTATCATGGCAATTGGCAAGCCAAAATAAAATTGTATAAACCGCATGCCATCGGTATATGCTTGTCCCGGAGTTGACAAAAAAGTAATTGCACTGGCTTGGGTTGCCATGATAGACAGACCAATTGTCCACCATTTTGAGGTATCACCTCTCAGGTAGCTGTCCATACTATTTGTGCCTCTTGTGCGCCATACACCATAGGTCACTATGGAAATTAAAGTGCCAAATAAAATTACCCAATCAATTACACTCATGAAAAATGGATTGTAAATAGGTAAAACAGGAAGATTAAAAATGCTAAATGCCCCAGTACAAAAAAGTAAACTTTTTTCCAGGTACCTAGGAAGGGAGGTCGATCTTCAAGATCATCTTTATTTGTCATTATTATTATCGAGGCTTAAATGCCCACGTTCGTCGTGTGTATCAATTGTCCAACTGTTTTTATAATAATTCAAAATATACAAACTCAAATTGTCATGATCAAATATATCCATTTCTTTCATATGCCTTCCGGTGATCCAGGCAAGCAATATTTTTAAGGCTCTCCCATGCATACACACCAGCACAAGGTTTTCAGGTTGTGAAGTAATATGATTTAAGGCAACTTTCTGTCTTTTTTGTACATCAATAGGATTTTCACCACCTTCTAATCTTGGTATTAAATTGCCAGATTTCCAAGTGTCAATTATTTCATAATACTGCCTGTTGTCTTTTCCATTTGCATGCAAGCCTTCAGATTGGCCCCAACATATTTCGTCCAGTCCGGATAATGCCTCATGAGAAATGCCAAGATCAATAAATTGTTTGACTGTTTGTTTGGTTCTTTGCAATGTTGAAGTATAGATTTTTTGAAAATTAACATCCTTATACGCATTAAAAAATGCATCAGCCTGACTATGACCAAGGTTGCTGAGATTAGACTTAACATACCGTCCCTGAACTATCCCCCGGTGGTTGTGGACTGTTTGGCCGTGCCTGATTAAATAAATTTTTTTAAGCTCCAATTTTCTATATATTTGGCCGCAAAGAAATATCAAAATCACACACTTTGCAAGCAGTTATGTTCGATAAAAATATTAAAATTTCCCAGCTTCAAAATTTCTCTAAAAATACAATGGTTGAGCATTTAGGGATAGAGTTTTTAGAATTAGGAAATAACTTTATTTCTGCGAGGATGCCTGTAGATCATCGAACTCACCAACCTATGGGATTATTGCATGGAGGCGCATCCATAGCCCTTGCAGAGACCCTAGGTAGTGTAGCATCATCTATTCTTGTGGATCATAATAAATATAATTGCGTAGGTCTCGAGATAAACGCTAACCATATCAAATCTGTAAGAAAAGGTTTTGTGACAGGAAAGGCTACACCGATTCATTTAGGAAAAAAAACTCACGTATGGGATATCAAGATAACCAATGAAAAAAATGAGTTGGTATGTGTGTGCAGACTTACTGTAGTTGTGCTTAATAAGAAAGGATAAAGGGCAAATAATTGATTACATGTCTACCCTATAATTTTGCATATTGAATCATTTGATATCCATCTTTGAAGGATGTAAAAACAAAAAATGAAACAAATTAATGAAGAGCCGTTAGTATTACCGGTGGATAATGAGGTGATGCCAACAATGGAGGAGATATTTTTTTCGTGTCAACATCATGGATTTGCTTGTGCGATTTATCGCCTGCCAAAAAGTAGAGACAAGCATCTTATAATTGATTTCTCTTCTGGGAAAACAATCAATCATCTCGATCTTAACGGTCTCCGCAAAGGGTTTATCTTTCATCCATATTCTTCAGATCAGCACAAAATAAAATTTATTGAATGTGATGTTCATATCATTGAATATCAAGGATCAAAAAAACTGGAATTTATTCATTCGGTAGTAAGTCATGATGAGTTACTCAATACATTGAAATCGGTAAAAATCAACAATGATTCAGAATTCATACCAAATAGAAATTCAGCTTCGCAAGTTGATCAGCAAAAAAATGATTTTATAAAATTGATAGACAAGTCTATTGAGGAGATTAAAAATGATAAACTGAAGAAAATAGTTTTGTCAAGATATAATACTCTTGATTTGCCCAGCCAGTTTAATTCATATGATTTTTTTGAAGCCTTAAGTGATCAATATAATAATGCATTTGTTTATCTGGCCTTTATGCCTGATGTCGGCTCCTGGATTGGAGCAACTCCGGAAACACTAATTAACATAGATAAAAACAGACAATTTCGAACAGTAGCTCTTGCTGCAACGCAAGCCTTTAGTGAAGATGTTGATTTGGAAGACACCACCTGGTCACAAAAGGACATTGAGGAACAAGCGATGGTCAGTAGGTTTATAATCAATTGTTTTAAAAAAATAAGACTTAGAGAATTTGAAGAGATTGGGCCACGCACACATCTCAGTGGAAATCTCGTACATTTAAAGACAGACTATCTGGTGGATATGGATAAGGTCGGTTTTCCAAAGTTAGATTCCATCATGTTGGATTTACTTCATCCTACCAGTGCGGTTTGTGGAATGCCACAAGAAGCAGCCAAAGATTTCATTTTTGAAAATGAAGGTTTTGATAGAGAATATTACTCAGGGTTTTTAGGCCCTGTTCATATTCAAAATGAAACAAATATATTTGTTAACCTTAGATGCATGAAAATAATGAAGGGAAAGGCAAAGTTTTATGCAGGTGCTGGAATAATTGTGAATTCTAACCCTGAAAAAGAATGGCAAGAAACTGAAATGAAGATGCTAACCCTTTTAAAAGTTTTTAGAGAATTGTACTGATTCAGAAATATAAAGTTTAACCCAATAAGGCACGTATCGTTTTTAACACATCGTGTGGCCTCCGTTGCATATTTATCCTTATCGACAGTTTTTAAGCAATGCGGCTTCAGCACCCTTGGTGTTTAACTCAGCAGCTTTTGCAAGATCTTTACACGCCGAACTATAATTTTTTTGATAAAATTTTAATGCCCCTCTATGCAAATATGCCTCACCAAAATTTGGCGATAAGTTTATGGCAGAATTGTAATTTATCATTGCGTCCCTGACAAATCCTTGCCTATGATTTGACCTGCCCATAAGATAATGGGCCATTGAACTGGAAGGATTTCTCTCAAGAACCTTCTCGCAATAAAATGCCGCAGATTTAAATTTTTCTTCCCGATACAATTCCTGACCAATGCTAAGCAGTGCATTTTCATTATTTGAATCAAGATCAACCACGGTGTTAAAATCCTCCAGCGCTTTCTCGAATTGACCTAACTCTTGATAACTTCTCCCTCTGTTGTAAATACTTTTAACATGACGAGGCTGTAATTTGAGAAACTTATTATAAGCTTCTATTGCTTCCTTGAAATGCCCTTTTTCAAATAAATCATCACCAACCAAGGAATTGTTGTCCTGGCAAGAAAAAAAGAATATCAACATTACTAAAAGCAATTGAAACTTTAATTTCATGGTATATTTAATAATTGAGAAAAATACAAACTTCAATTCACGATTTAAAAAACAAAAGTATTGATTTTAAGTGATATTACCTGCAATGAATATTAGCATTTTTTGATATTTACATACATGTAAAACTTACGCAAATAACAAAAGAGAAGAGCCGCTATTTATCTAATATTTTATTGCCGAAAAATAATTTTCTCAGTTTTATGCAGAGACATTGTTTTCTCTTAAAGCATCATTAAGAGATGTTTTGCGGTCAGTACTGGCCTTTCGCTGCCCAATGATCAATGCACAGTTTACATTATAATCGCCTGCAGGAAACTTCTTAGTATAAGATCCAGGAATTACTACAGCACGCTCCGGGACATAGCCTTTGTGTTCTATAGGCTTGGAGCCTGTAATATCAATAATTTTACTACTTGATGTCAATGTTACATTAGCTCCCAATACGGCCTCTTTTCCAATTCTAACACCTTCTACCAAAATACATCTCGATCCTATAAAAGCGCCATCTTCAATAATGACTGGAGAGGCCTGAATAGGTTCTAAAACTCCACCAATTCCTACTCCACCACTCAAATGCACGTGCTTGCCAATTTGCGCACAGCTACCTACAGTTGCCCAGGTATCAACCATTGTGCCTTCATCGACGTAAGAGCCAATGTTAATATAAGAAGGCATCATTATTACACCTTTAGAAATATAGGCACCATACCTGGCTACCGCATGAGGTACAACACGGATACCTTTTTTATCATAACCGGTCTTAAGTTTCATTTTGTCATGAAATTCAAAGGGACCAACTTCAATCAATTGCATTTTTTGGATCGGAAAATAGAGGATGACAGCCTTCTTGATCCATTCATTAACTTTCCATCCGTCGGAAGTTGGTTCAGCTACTCGTATGATACCTTGATCCAAATCTTCAATTATGGTTTTTATGGCAATTTTGGTTTCCGTTTCGTTTAACAATTCACGATTGTCCCAAGCCTTTTCGATTAATTCTTTTAGTTCCATTAAAACAATTATAGTTTTGATTTTATTAATAAAAAATCCATGACAAAAAAAGTCATAGCCATTATTTCAGTATTAAAACCCATTGACGATACTCGAAATTTTGAGAAGGTTGCTGGATCTATCAGCAATACAAATAAATATGATATTAATATCATAGGGTTTTCATCAAAAAATATTCCTTCTCATTCAGGCATCTCTTTCTATCCAATATTTAGTTTTAAAAGAAATAGCCTTAAAAGGTCAATTGCCACTTTCAAAATATTCAATTATTTACTTAAACTAAAACCTGAACTACTCGTAGTTACTACCGCTGAATTACTGATAGTTAGCATTGTATACAAAATAATATTTGGCGCAAAAATAGTCTATGATATTCAGGAAAATTACTTCCGGAATATTATCTATACAAACTCATTTCCTACCATTATAAAATACCCAGTAGCATGTTTTGTAAGGACAATAGAATTATTTTCATTGCTATTTATAGATAAAATTATTTTGGCAGAGCAGGTCTATAAAACCCAAATGAAATTCCTTCCGACAAGTGCTGTTATAATTGAAAATAAAGCAATCATACCTCCTGAAATAGATAGTTTAAAAGCGACAACAAACGAAAATTTGACTTTCACTTATACAGGAACAATAGCCGAACATTATGGAATTTTTGATGCAATAGATTTTATAAAGTCCTTAAAATCAATTATTAAAAATATAGATTTAGTCATTATTGGGTTTGCAGCTCAAAAGGAAATAATGCAGAAAGTCAAAAGGTCAATTGAAGGTTGTAGTTATATTAAACTTTTGGGAGGAGATAGTTTAATTCCACACAATCAAATACTTAAGGAAATTAAAATGGCCGATTATTGTCTACTTCCATATCACAAAAATAAAAGTACTGCCGGCCGGTTTCCTACCAAATTATTTGAATGTTTGGCAATGGAAAAACCGGTACTGATTACTTCTAATCCTACCTGGGATGCCATAATAATAAAAAACAATGCCGGAATTATCATTGATTTTAAGGCAACTGACAGTTACAATGACCAATTAGACAATAAATCTTTTTATGGCAATCACTTTAGTGAGAGATATAAATGGGATGATTGTTCGAAACAAATAGAAAGTATATTTCAAAATTTACTTTAATTAGATTACTCTAAAATATTTTTTAGTCTTTTACAACAAGCCTTTATAGTGCATAATCAAGGGTTTTATACTAAAGCATTTCTTTTTGGTAAATTTTTAGATTCGCCTAAATATTTTTAGTTTTGGTAAAAAATCAATCTATGATCAATTTAAGTTTTGCTGAGGAAAATTACCTAAAGGCTATTTATCATTTATCTTCTGAAGGGCAGTTTCAAGTTAATACAAATGCAATTGCTGATCGACTGAATACCAAACCTGCTTCTGTAAGTGATATGGTAAAAAAGTTATCGCAAAAAGGAGTAATAACTTATATAAAATATCAGGGTGTAAATATTTCTGAAGAGGGTAAAAGTAAGGCACTTTCAATCATTAGGAAACACAGACTATGGGAAGTTTTTCTTGTTAATAAGCTTAATTTTCATTGGGACGAAGTGCACGACATCGCAGAGCAACTTGAGCATATTCAATCCTCCCTCCTCATTTCTCGATTGGATAAATTTTTAGGTTTTCCAAAATTCGATCCACATGGAGATCCCATTCCGGATGCTGATGGAGTAATGTCTCCAAATCTCAGATTTGTTCTCTCAAACCTTTCACAACATAATATTTCTGAGTTAGTATCAATGAAAGATACTGGCACCGCATTCCTCAAATATCTTGATAAAATAGGCATGAAGATAGGCACGAAAATTAAAATTATTGAAACATATGAATTTGATCAATCAATGGAAATACAGCTTGATCAAAATAAATCTATTACAATTTCGAAGCAGGTAGCAGACAATCTACTTGTAATCACGGAATACTAGTAAAATAATAGATCATTTAGATTAATTTTGCGTTGATTAAAAAATGAGTCTATTTGATCGCATTTAAATCCAAAAAAGATGATACTGTTATTGAAAGAAAATCTAAATAGAAAATCAATGTTAGGATACAAATGTTTATCAGTGATGTTAATTATCCTTGCACTTAATAGCAACTCCTTTGCTCAGGAGAAATCTATCGTAAAGTGGTACACAATTGAAGAAGTACAGGAACTTGTAAAAACAGCACCCCGAAAAATATATATCGATATGTACACAGATTGGTGTGGCTGGTGCAAAGTAATGGACAAAAAAACATTTACTGATGAAAGTGTCGCTGAAAAGTTGAACACCAATTTCTATGCTGTAAAGTTTGACGCAGAAGGAAAAGACGAAGTACAATTTAAAGATAAAACTTTTAAATTTGTCGCTCAGGGTTCAAGGGGATATCATGAACTAGCCGCAGCACTAATGCAAGGAAAAATGAGTTATCCAACCTCTGTTTTTTTAGATGAAAATCTCAATATAATTTCGCCGCTTCCAGGATATTATCCCCCCGAAAAGCTTGATCCGATTCTATCGTTTATTGGTGAAGATCATTATAAAACTACAAATTACGAACAGTTTCTTGCCAACAAAGATGGTGCAACTAATTGAATACTACAGCACTAAATGAATTTGAGGATACGATTGTAGCTTTGGCTACGCCACATGGTATAGGCGCAATTGGTATCGTCAGGCTTTCAGGAAAATCGGCCATTGATATAGCTAATCAAATTTTCAGAGGAAAAGACCTATTAAAACAAAAATCCCATACCATTCATTTTGGTAAAATTATGGATCAAGAAGCGGTTATCGATGAAGTATTGGTTTCTGTTTTTATTGCCCCCAAATCTTTTACTAAAGAAAATATTGTTGAGATATCTTCTCATGGCTCTCCTTTTATACTACAAAAAATCATCAGCTTATTATTGACAAAAGGTGCGAGGCTGGCCCAGGCAGGAGAATTTACTAAAAGAGCATTTCTTAATGGTCAGTTTGATCTTTCGCAAGCAGAAGCTGTAGCAGACCTAATAAATTCTGATTCTGCTGCCACGCATATGGCGGCAATAAATCAAATGCGAGGAGGGTTTTCAAAAAAGATAAAAGCACTTAGAGAAGAGCTAATCCATTTTGCATCCATGATCGAATTGGAGTTGGATTTTGCAGAAGAGGATGTTGAATTTGCCAGTAGGGATCAACTGGTAGCTTTAATTTTGACCTTGCAAAAAGAAATTGCTAAACTTATCGAAAGTTTTACTGTTGGAAATGTAATCAAGAACGGCGTTCCTACCGTTATTGCTGGAAAGCCAAATGCTGGTAAATCGACCCTCTTAAATGCTTTGCTCGAAGAAGAAAAGGCAATAGTATCTGACATCCCAGGAACTACAAGGGACATAATTGAAGACGAAATACATATTGAAGGAATAAGATATAGATTTATGGATACAGCAGGTATCCGGCGGGCCAAGGATAAAATTGAGGCAATAGGTATCGAAAAGACCAGGGCAAAAATAAAAACTGCCTCCATCATTATTTATCTTGCAGACCTTTCTGTAGAAAGTGTAGAAGAAATAAAGAGTGAAAAACTAATTTTATATAAACTAGGCATTCCATTTCTTCTCGTTGGAAATAAAACTGACAAATTACAATCAGTAAATCTCGATCAACTAAAGAAGGTTTTTCCTGAAATGATCTTCATTTCCGCATCAAGTGATAATAATATTGATCAACTTAAATATGCATTAAGTTACCTTGTGCGTAAAGATGATTTTAGAACTGGCGATACAATTATCACCAATATTCGGCACATCGAAAGCCTCACAAATACCCAGTCAGCACTTGATGATGTGATGAAAGGTGTTGACAATAATGCTACTGGAGATTTTCTGGCTATGGACATTAGACAAGCATTGCATCATCTTGGAGAGATTACAGGCCAGATTACTACAGATGATTTGCTGGAGAATATATTTAGTAAATTTTGTATCGGAAAGTAACCACCACAAAGTAAACAATCAATAAACGTACAAAAAACCACCTTTAAGCCTGTTTATTCAGGCTTTTTTAATGAGATATGATTACTGTTTATTTTGTGATATTTTGCGTTATTAGGTACAAATTTGTACCTTTATTGTACCTGAAAGAAACGAGGTACAAAAATACCTCTTTTTTTGGGTGAAACGTGGCACTTAAATATACTTAATGACACTTAAAGCTATCTAATGAGTTCTAATTTACTGATAAAGCGTATTTGCAAGCATTGCAGAAAGGAATTTACAGCCAAAACCACTACAACTAAGTACTGTTCTCATAAATGTAATAGTGCTGATTACAAGAAAAAAAAGAGACTTGAAAAGGTTGAATACTCAAATAAAGAGACCATCAAAATAAAAACCGAACCTATTGAAAGGGTAAAGGCAAAAGAGTTTTTAACTGTAAAAGACGTTTCTATTTTGTTAGGATGTTCATTGCGCACGGCTTACAGATTTGTTAATAATGGCACAATAAACGCCGTAAACCTTGCTGAACGCATGACCAGAGTAAAAAAGAGTGAATTAAATAAGCTACTTGAATATTCAGCACCTCAACCGAAATTAAAAGAACCTGAACAGATCCAATTTGAAATTTCAGACTGTTATACATTAACGGAAATACAAAATAAATATGGAGTATCCGAAAAGGCATTACACGATATTATTAAACGTAATAACATACCTAAAATAAAGAGGGGTTGGCACACTTATGTACCTATCCCTGTAATTGACAATTTATTAACATAAAAAAAAGTTTTTTTGAGCGTTCACTTTTTTCACGTTTTTCACAAAGGCATAAAAGACAATGGCAACAAAAGTAAAATTAAGAGATAAGAAGATAAGCAAGGGGCGCAAAAGTCTTTACCTTGACTTTTATCCACCAATACCACACCCAGAAACAGGCGAACCCACACGAAGGGAATTTTTAGGGCTTTATATTTTTGAGAAACCTAAAACACCAATTGACAAGCAGCATAATACAGAAACTTTAAAGATTGGAGAAAGCATAAAACAGAAACGCCAAAATATGCTTACCAAACCAGAGATATACAACCAGTACGAAAAGGAACAATTAAAAATACAGGAATTGGGGCAACAATGTTTTGTAAAATACTTTGAAAGTTTAGCTAACAAACGTAAAAATTCAAACCATGATAACTGGGTTTCAGCTTTGAGATATTTAAAGACTTTTACAAATGGAAGTTTAAAATTTGCCGACCTCAACGAAAAGTGTTTAGAGGATTTTAAAGAACACCTACTAACAACCAAAAGTAATAAGAGCAGTAAAACAACCCTTTCACAAAATTCAGCCGTTTCATATTTCAATAAAGTGAAAGCTGCATTAAAACAAGCATACAAATACGGTATTTTGCAAACCGATTTAAATCGTAAAGTAAGCCCTATAAAACCCTCTGAAACAAGGAGGTCATACCTGACTCTTGAAGAGCTTAACAGCCTTGTAAAAACTGATTGCTATAACCTATTATTGAAACGTGCAGCCTTATTTTCAGCCTTAACAGGTTTGAGATTTTCAGATATTCAAAAAATGACTTGGAGCGAACTGGAATACATAGAAGGGCAAGGGTATTTCTTGAAGTTTAGCCAAAAGAAAACTAAAGGGGTTGAGGACTTACCTATTTCTAAACAAGCGTACAGCTTCACACATGGAACAACAAACCCAAAGGATATGCCACAGGAAAAACCAGTATTTGATGGGCTTAAATATTCAGCATATCACAATAAACATTTGTTTCAATGGATTGGTAAAGCAGGAATAACAAAGGATATTACTTTTCATTGTTTCAGACACACGTTTGCCACCTTACAGCTATTTAATGGAACAGACATTTACACTGTTTCAAAAATGTTAGGACATAAAGACCTTAAAACAACTTTGGTTTATGCCAAAATAGTAGATGAATCTAAACGAAAAGCAGCTAACAGTATAAAACTGGATATGTAACCACTTAAAGCATAAAAGACAAATGAAAGGAATTGGAAATACGAAATTAACCCCTATTGATTATTGCGGTAAAACTCGGGGTTGGATGTTAGAAACAGAACAGCGCTTTTTAGCTGGACCAAAGGAAACCGAACCCACCACAGGCGGACACGATTTTAATACTTGTGAGAGTTGCCAAACCAACCGTCAAGAATTTATTAAAAAGTTGACTGAAAAGCTTAACGGTAATGACCAAAAGCAAGGTTTCCCGTTTTGTTGTTCCTACCATTCCAATTTAACCAAAGTAAAAGAGTTTAACAGGGCTTCATTTGTTTCTGTTCCTGAAATGGTTGCAGACAAAATAATTTACACAAATAGCCACATAATCAACAACCACGAAAACTATTATAAGGATATTACCGATTACATTGATTACACCGTTGAAAGTTTCGGGCAAATGCCAAAAGGTTGTGGCGAACCCTTGTATTTAAGTGATTATTTCTTTTACGTTACCGGTTTACTTACCCGAAACACCGAAATAAACAAAGAGCATAAAAACAGGATTTTAGAGTTTTTGAAAGCACACCAAACCCCACTGACAAAGAGGAAAAACACCGACTTAAATATTTTACTGGGTACTTACCAAAAATGGCTTAATATATTTCCTTTTGAAATTAGTTTTTTTTCTCAACTCAAACCACACTTTGAAAAGCAGTTGCCAATACTGAACGGCAAACCTGAAACGAATAAATACACAGGACTTGCAAAAGCTAAAATACACACCAAAGGCAGTTTAATTGATGCTTTACTGAACCTTACAAATAACCTATTAACTCAAATAAATACAACCACACTATACGAAAAAGGGCTATTGATCAAACCCGAAATAATTAAACTTGAATTGGTTTTGAATGAAAGGAAAATGAAGCTGAAACAAGGTTATGTAAATAATTCAAAAGATGAGGGACAACGGTACAGAAAAATATTAAAAGAATGGTTTAAAGATGAAAAAAGTTTTATTGGTGAGGTTACACCATTATTGAAAGCCTTACCACCTCAACAAAACGAAAAGCAAAAACCTAAACAAATAGAAACCG
>CAZDRA010000020.1:0-56118 GCA_964507705.1 uncultured Roseivirgaceae bacterium
CTTATGATAAGGATGAGAAGGGAACCATATTATCTGTTAATCATGACTATTGGGGTACGGTAGTCACTTACTTCGGATATTTTCTTCTTTTCGCAACTTTAATTGTCTCTTTTTTTACTAAAAAAACGCGATTTAGCAGAGTTTCGCAACAAATAAAAGAAGTTCATGAACAGCGTAAAAAATTGTTGGCTTCTGCAGTATTAATTTTATTCACTTTCCTTGGGGGTCAATATGCAATCGCCCAAGACGATAATGGAATCAGTAAGGAACATGCGGCCTCATTTGGCAAATTACTCACTCAGAAAAAAGAGGGTAGAATTGTACCTGTAAATACAATTGCCAATCAGGTGCTTATGAAGATCTATAAGAAAAGCAGCTTTGAAGGTTTAACACCAGACCAGGTTTTTCTTGGTATGATTTCAAATCCGCAGCATTGGCAACATAAACCAATGATAAAAGTTGGCGACCCTGCACTGCAAAGTTTGCTTGGGATCGAAGGAAATTACGCTTCAATTAATAATTTTTTTAATGAAAAAGGAGAATATGTACTGAAATCTCAAATCGCAGATGCTTATGCTAAAAAACCTGCGATACGCAATTTATTTGATAAGGAATTGATTTATGTTGACGAAAGGGTGAATGTTAGCTACATGGTCTTTAGCGGATCATTGTTGAAATTTTTCCCCATACCAAATCACCCTGAAAATAATTGGGTCTCACCGGCTGACCCTGAAAAATTAATGAACAAAGCCGATGCTGATCAAATTTCAAAAATGTTTACGTCTTATCTTGAAAAATTGAAGACTGCACTTCAGACAAATAACTATACGGAGGCCAATGAAGCTCTGGACGTAATAAAAAATTATCAGAAAAAAGAAGGTGCGGCAATAATCCCCTCTGAAACAAAAGTAAACATGGAGGTTTTTTATAATAACACTAATATTTTTAAAAAATTATTTCCGGTATATATGTTGTTGGGCATAGTGCTGTTTGGATTTTTCTTCGCCCAGATCTTCAAACCGGCATTGCAGTTTAAAGTTATCATAAAAATTTTAATTGGCATTTTATTTTTTGCTTTTGTAGCTCAAACTTTTGGTTTGGGGCTGCGCTGGTATATTGCCGATCATGCGCCATGGAGCAACGGTTATGAATCAATGATTTATATTTCCTGGGCAACAATATTGGCTGGTTTTATGTTCATGAAAAAATCACCAATTATTCTTTCTGTCACAGCCTTGCTTTCAGGAGTGACCTTACTCACGGCCCATATGAGTTGGATGAATCCAGAAATAACTAACCTTGTTCCTGTGCTGAAATCATATTGGCTTACCATTCATGTAGCTACCATCACCGCCAGCTATGGATTTTTAGCGCTTGGTGGTATGACCGGATTTCTAAATCTGGGGATAATGATTTTTAGAAAAAAGAGTAATATGGAGCGGGTTAATCTCACTCTTAAGGAACTAACGCTCATCATCGAGTTGTCTTTAACAGTAGGATTAATTCTTTTGATCATTGGCAATTTTCTTGGCGGTATATGGGCTAATGAATCATGGGGCAGGTATTGGGGCTGGGATCCAAAAGAAACCTGGTCACTGGTCACTATTATTGTTTATTCATTCATTTTACATATGAGATTAGTTCCCGGTTTAAGGAGTACTTTTTCATTTAATTTCCTGTCTATGTTTGGATTCAGCTCTGTCTTAATGACCTACTTTGGTGTGAATTATTATTTGTCGGGACTGCATTCTTATGCTTCAGGAGACCCGATACCGGTACCGAATTTTGTGTATTACACATTAGCTATAATGGCCATAATCAGTGCGTTAGCAAGTTATAATGACTATAAAAGATCAGTCTCCCGTATTGGATGAAATTGAAAGTTAAAATTCCATCAGAATTGGTAGAGGGTCATTACCAATTGGAAATGCTCGCATTCTGATGAATTCACTTGATGAATATGTCAGCCTGCTTGTGGATCAGGAATGGGAAGATCGTCAACGGAGAAAGATAGAAAATATGATACGACAAACTAAATTCAGATTTCAGACATCTGCCGGTAATATTGATTATACCGGCAATCAAGACCTGGATAAAAACCAGTTTGAACGTTTACTGAGCTTAAACTTTATTAAGTGCCAGCAGATTATTATTGGCCCTATTGGTGTTGGTAAAAGTTACATAGGATATCATGCCTTTACAATGCTCAGCAAGACACTCTATTTCAATACTGCAAGGCTGATGGAGTTACTCAAACTTGCCATGTTGGAAGGTATCAAAATACTTATAACTATTCAACGAGCTTCACTACTGGTATTGGATGATTTTGGTTTACACAATTTTGACAACTATGGACAACAGGCGCTTATGGATATTATTGAAATTAGATATGATCGAACATCCACAATTGTTACTTCGCAAATCCCGGTGGCTGGCATGGTATGAGTGAAATAGATATTTTTAGGTAATTAGTTATCAATTTTTTTTTATTAAATTAAGTTTTGTGAAAACTTCATTATTTAAGTTTAATTTTTTTCTTCTACTAATAATATTTTTATGTAGAGACATAATCTATGCCCAGGAAGCATCCGTTGCTTTTAACCATATATTCAGTGTAACACAGAATTTACAATCTCCTGTTCGGATAGCTATTGATGGCCATGATATTATTTACGTAACGGATGCTAATCAAAAGTATATAACTAAATACAACAATTCAGGTGAGTTTATGGGAACTATCAGACCTGGAGGAGCACCAATATCACTTGCAATAAATAATGAAAATCAGATATTTATTGGTGATGGAGAAACCGGAGCTATTCACAAACTTGATGAAAACGGAACTACAACTGAATTCTACACTGAAACCGTATTCCCCTCGTCTATGGTATTTAGTCCGGATAACCTCCTTTATGTGGTTGATAGCAAACGTAAACAGGTTATTGCCCTAGATTTGTATGGGAATTTAGTCCGAACTATTGGTAATGGTACTTTAATTTTGCCCACTGGAATTGCTTGTGACCAATTAAATGACAGGATATATGTGTCTGAACATGGTGGGATAGGTACAGGTTTTAAGCCGACTGTTAAAATATGGATATTTGATTTAGAGGGAAATTTGCTTGGCAGTTATGGTTCACATGGTAATGGAGATGGCCAGTTTTACAGGATTCAGGGTTTAGCTGTTGGCAGATGTGGCGATTTATATGCAACAGATCCTTTTCAGGGTACTGTTAGTATATTCAATAATTCAGGTTTTATCAGCAGATTTGGGGATTATGGAGAGCAACCAGGCTATTTAAATGCCCCACTGGATATAGCCATAGATTCTCGGCAGCAGATTTGGGTAACTTCTATGAATAATGGTGCCCTCGAAATTTATTCTATCAATGTTACGGGCCCTACTTCATACATCTCGAGTGAAAAACCATCAATTTGTAGCGGGGAATCAACAGATATTAAAATTGAATTTACAGGAACAGCACCTTGGTCATTCACCTACACAGTAGATGGTTTAAATTCTGAAACAGTTAATAACACAACAGATAACCCCTATATTATTACGGTAACTGAGACTGGGGTTTATGAAGTAACAGCACTTTCAGATGTGAATAGTGAAGCAACTTGTTTTTCCGGAAGTGTCAATATAAGTATTAATGCTTTACCTACTGTTAGCCTTGGCGAAGACATTGCCATTTGTGAAACATTAACTCTTGATGCAGGAGCCTCTTTTACAAATTATTTATGGAACGATGGAAGCACAAATCAAACTCTGGATGTAAACACATCCGGGAATTACAGCGTAACCGTAAGTGACAGCAATGGTTGTGAAAATTCAGATGAAATTAGTATCACTATAAATCCTTTACCAACTATTAATCTGGGCGAAGATATTAAAATTTGCGAGGGCGAAATATATACATTAGATGCCGGGGATTCTTTCACGAGTTATTTATGGAACGATGGAAGTACGAATCAAATACTGGATGTAAACACATCCGGGAATTACAGCGTAACTGTTGGTAATAACAACGGTTGTGAAAATTCAGATGAAATTAGTGTTTCGGTAAGTCCTTTACCAATTCCGGATTTTACATATGTTGAAAATCAGTTGGAAGTAAGCTTTACAAATAGTTCAACAAATGCAGATTTATATTTTTGGAATTTCGGCGATAATGAAACAAGCGAAGAAATAAACCCTATCCATGTTTATAAAACATCGGGTGAATACGATGTGGTTCTCACCTCTTCAAACGAAAATTGTGGTGAAAACACTTTTAGCACGACTATTAATATATTGGTAACAATGGTTGAAAGTATTGAGCCTGAAAATTATGCAACTATCTATCCGAACCCTTCAAATGGTACATTTACCATTAAGATTAACAATCCTATTCAATCAGATTTAACGATAGAAATAACAAGTATAACGGGAAAAAAAATTTACTCAAAAGTTATCAAAACTCAAAAAGCAATTAACCAAATTAATTTGAGTAGTTTTCCACAAGGTATTTACATTGTAAAATTTAGCTCGAAAGACCTGGTGAAAACTGATAAGATAATTATTAATGAATAAAAATTTGGGTTAATCCCGATATAGGAAAAGTAGGTGCATTATCCGCTTTTCGGATGATTTCGGAAAACTGAAATCCTTACTGAGGACAATTTTCCGGTTATATTTTTTTTAAAATAGAATGCAAAGCAAAACCAATAAAATATTTAAACAATCGGCTTTTTTCATACTATTTCTTTTCATATTTTTTCTATATGTAAAAGCAAATAATTCTTATTTATTAAATTTACCCATTATTAAAAGTTTTGTCACAAATGTTCTTGATCTACCTCATGGCGGTTGTAATTCCTGTCATATCTCTCATGCGTCTCTCGGTGCCCAATTGGGGATGGTAGAAGGAAATGCCAATTTATGTATGAGTTGTCATAACCCGGTTGGCTCTGCCTACTTAAAACCTTTTACTAATGCAGACAAGGCTGAACCTGGAGTTGGCGGAACTTCACATGCATGGAATATACCGGCGATTAATGATACATTTGGAGCAAATTTACCTGCGAATAATGAAATGTTATTAAGAGTGGTAAGCGATACCATTGTGTGCTCAACCTGCCATAACCAACACTCGCAAGATTATCCTCCTTTTTTAAGAACAACAAACTCAGGAGATGCCTTATGTAAAGATTGCCATTCGGTACGGGATGTAGGTATTTATAGTAACAACCCTGCTGTTAATTTAGGAAGCCACCCCGTAGGCATTGCTTACGATGGAGCCGACCCAAGGTTCGAAACGTCACCTACTGACCCAAATATCCTTTTAATAGACTCCAATGTAGAGTGTTCCAGTTGCCATCAACTTCATTATGCAAGCACCAATGACGGCTACCTGTTACGGGCAACCAACGATGATAATTTATGTACAAGTTGCCATACGTATGGTGCACACCAAAGCATGGGATGTTCTACCTGCCACCAGCCACATAACCCTAATCAAACTAATATTTATATGCTTAGGGATACAGTATTAACACCCAATAGCGGCTTAAAACCGGTTTTGTTTACAGCTCAAACCGGCAGTAACTCCTTTGCTGATGGCGATGCCGTTTATGATGGCATTTGCGAAGTATGCCATACAAGTACAAACTATCATAGAAATAATAGTAGTGGAGATCACATGCATAATATGGCATTAAATTGTACTTCGTGCCACAGGCACGAGGATGCCTTTGCTGTTAATTGTTCTTCTTGCCATGGCTTTCCGCCAGATGGAATTGCCAGCCCAAACCTTGATGGCAGCCATACAACACATTTTGCTCCAACAGCTTTTGGGCCACAACTTAGTTTATGCGAGGAATGCCATCTGTTTTCAGGAGCAACTCACGAAAATGGAGTAATTGACTTTGCTGATAATCAACTACTTGCAACCACAAACGTTTGCGATAACTGCCATAGTGCCGGTGGCAGTTTCGATGGTGTTAACGACCCTAATTATGGGGCAAAAAACAATTGGGTAAATGGAGTTTACGCGGGTGGTAACTTATTGCCCGGTAAAGAAAATTGGTGTGCAGGTTGCCATGATGCTGACCCTGCCAGTAGTAATCAGGACGGCACCGGTGTTGCAGCACCAGATGTTGCAGGTGACGGAAGCACGTATGGCTATTATTATTCAGGGCATGGAAAAAACCTTTCTGTAGATTGTACAGGGTGCCATGACGCCACCTCAACACACCTTGATGGTGAAGTCAGAACCTATGCTTATGACCAATCAATAGCAAATTTAGATGGTACAGAATACCGCACCGGTTACAGGTTGGCTTTGGTTGGCGGATTTGAACCCATGCGTATTCCACTTAGTGATACAACCGTTGCCAGGCAATCTGATGTTGGTAATTTCCGCTTGTGTTTAAGCTGCCATAACTGGGATAGTTTACAAGACAGCAGTGTGCCTTTCGCTACCGATTTCAATCATTCAGGTGTAAATGCCGGCTATTCTTATGGGTACGATGTTGGAGCAGCCATGAACAGCCATATAGAATATCATCTGGATATGCAAACGCACTCTGGTTCTGAACCATACTGGGATTCGGACTGGGATTCTAACACTACTGCCGATCAAGTGGGCAATAACCCTGAAATTAATGGTTACGATTCGTTTATTACCTGTGTTACCTGCCACGATGTGCATGGAGGGCAGGCTTTTGGTGGAAATACCGAGGGCAATATGATGCGTGACGGACGATTACAAGGTCGTTGGCCAGGGCTAAAATTCACTTACTTAATAGAGGCTCCAGGAGGTTTTCCTATGGTTACCTCGGTGGGCGCTAATAAGGCAAACAGTGTTGGTGGCGTTGTACGTGGTGGTGTGGATTACCGGGCAGGATATGATGGCACCGAACCGGATGCAATTTGTGGTGGATGCCATGGGGAAAGGTTTCCAACTACCGATGAATTTAATGCTTCGGGTACAGCAGGCAATTCTTGTTTCCCTTGCCATATGATGGGTGGTGGTTCTGATAATTATTTTATAGATTATTTCAGAAATCCATAGCCTCTCAGCTGCACACTTTGTCATGCTCAACTACCTGATGGAAATACTTACCCTAATCTTGCAGGTACACATGAAACACATATTAGTGCAAAAGGCCCTGGAATTTCAGACTGTTCAGGTTGTTGATAATCAGGTGATGCACCACACATGAATACTTTCGCCACCTTTGCTTTAGGGGTAGTCAAATGTTAACGGAAACATAGACCTTGCTGATACCGATCTATGTAACGATTGCCACAGTTCTGGCGGAAGTTATGATGGTGTAAATGATCTTGATATTGGAGCCAAGAAAAGCTGGTAGGATGGTGTCAATACCGGAAATGATTAAACAACAGATAAAGAGAATTGTGTGCCGGCTGTCATGACGAAAGCTCGGCTAACAGCAAGTAAGATGGATCCGGTGTTGATGCTCCTAAGGTTATTGGTGATGAAAGCGCATCATATATTTATGGCTCCGGTTACTATAAAGCCAGAACAACTGACTTCTGAGGATTTTAAGTTGATACCTAAACAGTTTGGTCTCAGGAAAAATTCTGATAGAAGTAGCGTTGTTTGATTTTCAATATGTTATATGATATAATCCTGAATTGACTTAGTGAGACCATTTTAAAGTATCACTTTATTATCCGAGTATGAAATTTGAAGTATTTGGTTTTCAAAAAGTTAATTTTACAGGGTCAGTTGTTCTGGAATAATAATTTTTTTTGTGAGTGGATATATTATTAGAAAAATAATTTTTTATGAAAATTAATGCTGTTGACCTTTGTATTTGTACAGACATTGTTGCCATTTCCTGTTCATTCTTATTTGCCCTATATTTTACAATTGTAGTTACTGGTTACATTAACAAAATTCGAGATGCTATTCTTTGAGATTATTAACTACATCAAATTAGTCTGTATATCTATACTGATTGTGTGTGTGTCAACTTCAAATCAGGTAAATCCGGGATTAGGTTATACCAATCATAACACAGAATTCAGTATTACAAAAACTCCGGTATCTGAATGGAACAATTCAATTCCTAAGACACATTTCCTTGATGCATTAACTCAATCTCTACCTGAAGGACAAGTGTTGTTTGGGTCTTACGACAAACATTTGTATTGTATAGATATCACATCAGGCGAGGAAATATGGAAATTTAAAACAGAAGGTTGGATCAATTCAACTCCGGCTTTATTTAATGGCAAGGTCGTTTTTGGATCTTCAGACAGTTATCTGTATTGTATAGACATCAATAATGGCGAAGAAATATGGAGATTCAAAACCGGAGATTGGGTTTATTCAAGCTCTTTCATATTTGAAGGCAAAATATTCTTTGGGTCTAAGGATGAATTTCTGTATTGTATCGACCTTACCACGGGCCTTGAACTTTGGAAATATAAAACCGGAGACTGGGTATATTCGAGCCCGATTGTATCCGGGGGCAAAGTGTTTTTTACTTCGAAAGATAAGAACCTATACTGTTTGAATATCATCACAGGCAAAGAGCTTTGGAAATTTAAAACACTGGATTGGGCTTATTCAAGCCTTTCAGTATCAGATGGAAAGGTTTTCATGGGATCAAAGGACAATTATCTTTATTGCGTGGATGTAAACTCCGGTAGGCAAATATGGAAATTCAGAACAGGAGGCTGGATATATTCATCGCCATGCATATCTAACGGAAACGTGTTTTTTGGGTCAAAAGATGAATACCTGTATTGCCTGGATATGAACACAGGTCGGCAAATATGGAAATTTAAAACCTTGGGATGGATTTGGTCAAGTCCAACCGTCGCAGACGGACGTGTTTTTTTCGGTTCAAAAGATAAATATTTGTATTGTTTGGATACAAAAACAGGTCGGCAAATATGGAAATTAAGAACTGAAGGTTGGGTTCGCTCGTCTCCTGAGGTAGCAAATGGGAAAGTGTTTTATGGGTCGGCTGATCGCAAATTGTACTGTGTTGACATCCAAAAGGGTGAGAAAATATGGGAATTAATAACAGGAGCCGAGGTGTCTTCCAAAGCTTTGATAGCAAATGATAAAGTTTTTTTTGGCAGTTGGAACAATCACTTGTATTGTGTAGATAATAATTCCGGCCGATTTCTTTGGAGTTTCAAAACTGAAGGAGCAGTCTCATCCAATCCATCAATATCGAACAAAAAACTCCTTTTTGGATCGAAGGACAATTACATGTATTGCGTTGATATTGTAAATGGGCAGGAGCTCTGGAAGTTTAAATCAGGAGGTGAACTTCATTCAAGTCCCATAACAGTTGGAAATAGAGTGATTTTTGGATCGAAAGACAATTATTTGTATTGTTTGGATATTCGTACCGGCCGTGAACTATGGGAATTTGAATGTAGTGATTGGGTTTACTTCAGCCCTGTCGTATTTGAAGGTAAAGTATTCTTCAGCTCAAAGGATAATCAATTTTATTGTATCAATCTTAACAACGGTGATGAAATTTGGAAATTCACACCCGATGATGGGGTAACTTCAAGCCCCTCTATTTCTAACAACAAAGTATTTTTTGGCTCAAAGGATGGCAATCTCTACTGTTTGGATAATAAAACAGGTGAGCTAATTTGGAAATTTAAAACAAATTATTTGATCTCATCACAACCTACCATTTCTGGTGATCTTATTCTTTTTGGTTCAGCTGACCGATTTTTATATTGTGTCAATATTAAAACAGGCCATGAAGTCTGGAAATTTAAAACGGGCGGTATTGTTTCCTCAGGTTCTGTTGTGTTTGAAGGCAAAGTATTTTTTGGCAGTTGGGATGATTATCTTTATTGCCTTGATATTAACTCTGGGGATACAATCTGGAAATTTAAAACTGGTGGTTCTATAGCTTCTCGTCCGGTAGTATCAGATGGTAAAGTATTCTTTGGGTCTAATGACGGCTTCTTGTATAGTGTAGATTTAATTACTGGTAGAGAATCCTGGAAATTTAAAACCAATGCTTGGGTTTGGTCGAGTCCGTCAATATTCAAACTTCAGTAATTACATTTATAGAATGAAGAGTGAAAGGCTATCTTACTACCTCGCTCTACCGCAGGTACTCCGTACCTGTGATGACTATGGCGATAGTTGAAGTTTTTTCAACCCCCCCCATCTATATCAACCAAAAACTATGGATTTTATCCGGTTTGCATCTGCCTGTCCGGAAAGCTGGATATGATCAATGATAGAAGGGTGTAGAATCCTTCTACCCCAGATTCATGCCGTTATAGAGATATTCGTCCGCAGGACGCCAGTGAATGAAAGAATGGTTGGGCAATAATGGTTAATGATAAATATCATAGTTTATTTAAGCCATGTTGATTTATTTTGAATCAAAGGCTCAAAGAAATTTATATGAAACTTATTCAAACCGTTATCGCACTAACGCTGGCTACATCAATTGGCTGGGCTCAAAATTCAACCCACTCGCAATCAAATATCCATAAAATTGTAGTGGAGCAGGTATTGCAAACAACATCGTACACCTACTTACTAGCTGAAGAAAATGGACAAACACAGTGGCTGGCATTGCCAAAAATAGAAGCTACCATTGGAGAAACTTATTACTATCAGGGAGGTATGGAAATGAGAGATTTTAAAAGCGCTGAATTAAAGCGGACGTTCGAATCGGTGATATTTATACAGGGAGTGCAAAGTGCTAAAGCAATTCAGGGTAAATCCGAAATATCGCACGATAACCAAAAAACATCACCACAGGCATCTGGGTTAGTTTCCGGAAGGCTCGACATAAAACTTGATCCTGCAGATGGAGGGATTTCTATTGCTGAATTGTTAGGCAATAGAAATAACTATGCAAATAAAATCGTGAAATTGAGAGGAAAAGTCATGAAATTCAGCAGTAATATCATGGGTAAAAACTGGATTCACTTACAGGATGGGACAGATCATTCCGATGAATATGATATTACAATCACATCAGATATGGAAGCGGTACAAGGTGATATCGTGACGATTGAAGGAAAAATTACATTAGATAAGGATTTTGGGTATGGGTATTTCTACAAAATCATCATGGAAGAAGGAAAAATAATTGATGAAATTCAATTAAAGTGACATGTGGCCTGGTTAAGAATACTTCTTCCGAACGGATTTATGAGGATCGAATTACCGGATGGGTATGAATCAACAATAAAGAAGAACTTATTGCAAATCTCAAAGAAATATGTTATTGATATTTATCAAATTATCATTGATATTTATCAAAGATTCAGTGATAAATATCAAAGAAATATCGATGAATTTACTATGGTATTGTTGTTACGGGAAAATACGAATATTGTACCTTTAATATCAATAACGCTAAATGATTTTAAACAAAACTATTTTTATTATGAAAACTCTTAAAAAACTTTTCACATGTGCATTTGTTATGCTAATGGCGCAGTATAGCGTTGCACAAATCACTGGATCTGATCACGACTTTAGTTCTGAGACCTGGAATAGCTCAGGTGAGATTTGTATTGTATGTCATACACCGCACAATGCTGATATTACGGTTGTAGGTGCTCCTTTATGGAATCACGAGGTGACTTCACAAACATTTACTCTTTATGCATCTGCAACTTTGGATGCAGTTGTTGGTCAACCGTTAGCAAGTTCTAAACTATGCTTGAGTTGCCATGACGGTACTGTAGCTGTTGATAATTTTGGTGGCACAACCACTGGAACCATTTTTGTTGGTGGTAATGATTTAGTAGGGACTGATCTGTCTAACGATCACCCTATCTCTTTTACTTATGACGCAACTCTGGCTTCCGCTGACGGAGGATTATTTGATCCAACTACCACTAGTTCAGGTTTGGGAGGCACAATTAATAATGATTTGCTCTTAGGTGGTCAGGTAGAATGTGCATCATGCCATGATGTACACAACGGAGCTGGGATTGGTTTCCTTTTAAGAAAGACCAATGCTAGTAGTGCTCTTTGCCTAACCTGTCATAATAAATAAGTTTAAAATATTTATTTTGTAACATAAAAAAAGGCGGTCTTACCGCCTTTTTTTATGACCAAATATAGTTGTAGAGCAGCAGTAAAGTAATTAGAGTAAAAATATTTTGTTTACATTTTACCTGATACAAATCATATTTTAAAATTGTTTAATTAGTCATATTTGTATAGGAGGAATTTTTTTAAGGTGTTATCATAGTAGTAGTAGTGGTAAGCTGATAATATGCCTATCACTGTCAGTCTTTACAGGTTTGCAATAAAATAATTGAATAAAACAAATATCATTTAATTAGAGAATACTGATCAGGTATTAACTTTTTGAAAATATGTACCAAGACGGACTTCTTTGTGTGCGCAATTTCAAAATAGATTTTTTTGCTAAGTATTTGCCTAATATATATGAGTTTGGTAACATCAGATAGATTTTTATGAAAAATTTAATTTTTTTAATTGGATACTATGTTTTTGCCGCTATAGCTTGTTCGCCCAAGTTACAGACAGCCCATGAAGTGATTGTTTATCCGTCACCACCAGATACCACGCGAATTCAATATCTGACTAGCATCAGCACTTCGCGCGATGTCGAAGGGGACAAGTCTACATTTGGCAAATTTGTGACTGGTGAAGAAGTTCCAAAGCCTATAATAAAGCCTTATGGTGTGACAATGCATAATGATAAAATTTATCTATGCGATCTGGATCTGGAAGGTTTGGAAATAATGGATATGAAGGTAGGTAGTTTTGAATATTTTGTGCCTAAAGGACTGGGAAAGTTAAAACTACCCATTAACTGTTATGTTGATTCACTTGGATATCTTTATGTAGCTGATGTTAAAAGACAACAGGTAGTTATATATGATGAAAACCTTGAATACGTAAACGGAATAGGCTTAAAAGAAAATAATAAACCTACTGATGTCTTTGTGACTCATGATAAAATATGGGTGGCTAATGTATCTAATGGTACAATTGATGTTTACCAGAAAGACAGCACCTACCAGTTTCTATATTCTATCCCGGAAGACAATCAAGGTGAAGGTAAACTTTACCAACCGACAAACTTGTTTGTAACTGCCGACAAGGTTTATGTCAGCGATTTTGGTGAGTTTAATATTAAAATCTATGACCATCAGGGTAAGCACCTCAATACAATTGGCCGTTACGGCAAAAACCTCGGCCAATTTGTACGGCCAAAAGGTATTGCTGTTGACCGTGAAAACAAATTATATGTTGTAGACGCTGCATTTGAAAATGTTCAAATTTTTAATGAAGAAGGAGATCTTCTAATGTTTTTTGGTGGTAGTTACCAGGGGCCTGGAGATATGTGGCTTCCGGCGAAAGTAAGTATTAGTTATGATCATTTAGAAAATTTTCAACATTATGTCGATAAACGATACCTACTTAAATACCTCATTTTGGTAACTAATAACTTCGGCCCGGATAAACTAAATATCTATGGATATGTTGAAGAAAAAGCGATAGTTAATAAATAGATGCCTGATTTGAGGTGGAAACGTTTAGTTATTTTGTTGGTGAGTGTGATAGTTATGGTATTGGCATGTACACCAAAGTCTCGCTATAGCATACTGAGTACCATTTTCGATGGCGTCCCATCACCGGTAGAACATAATACCCTGGTGGTTGGAGACACCCTGGGACAGCTTGACAGTGCCAGAATGTTGGCTGTGGTATTGGCTATGCGTCAACCCAAAATTAACTATCATCCGCCATATAGGGATAAAGATTGTGCCAGTTGTCACGACCAACAACATCTGGGGCAATTGGTGGCAGAGGAGCCACAACTATGTTATCAATGTCATGACAGCAATAATAAAAAACATAGTTTCAAGCATGGTCCTGCCGGTGCCTATTGTACCTCATGCCACAGGCCTCATAAGGCTGAGGCCAAAATGTTATTGTTAAATGATGGCGAAGAACTTTGCTTCAATTGTCATGATGGTGATGTGGTTGCAGAAAACAGTATTCATGAAAATATAAAGAAAGATAAGTGCCTGGATTGTCATAATCCTCATAGTAGTGAAAACAGGTTTATGCTTCAAAAGGGTGCATGTTATAACTGCCACGAAGATAAAATCAGTGATTACAGTTTTTTGCATGGCCCTGTATCGGCAAACTATTGCTCGACTTGTCATGAGTCTCATGCTTCAAAGAATGAAAATTTACTGGTGCAAACAGGACAAGATCTTTGCCTGAATTGTCATGACTCTTCAGATGTATCTAGGAATGTCGAACATCAGGGAAATGAAAATTGTACTCAATGCCATAATCCGCACGGAGGTGAAAATGAATTTATGTTAAACTGAAGTGAAAAACGGTGCTAAAATTGAAACCGCTCATATTTATTTTATTCATACTTACAGGCCAATGCATTGCCCAAAGTAAATCTTCTGATTTTAAAGTCTGGCAATTAACTTCATATTCAGGAAATGTTGGTCTAATGAGCTTCTACCGTGTACAAAAAAGGATACTTAACAACGTTGTCGATTATTCTAAATATCCATTTATTTACGGAAACCTTAGCCTTTACACTAAAAATTATATTGTTCACCCCAACTTTCTGTTGTTGGATATTGGTGGTGAATACAACCCCGGGATCAGTCGGCAAACATATACCGTAAGCCCTGATCGATCGGAAGTTTTAACCCTCAAAAAGTTAGATGTACGGGCGACCCTGTTTAATCAAAAACCTATGAGTTTTGGCGCTCATTTTATCATTGGTCAAAATTTTATTAACCGTGAATATATTACAAGCCTAAAAACCGACTCTAAACAATGGGGTCTTAATTACAATTACAGAAATAAAATATTGCCGCTATCAGTAAGCTACAGTGACAGGAAGTGGGATCAGTTGGAAACGGAGACAGGACGTACCTTTCGTTTCAGGCAAAATGATTTACAAGCCCGGATCAGAAGGTCCTTTACCAACAATGGAGATGATCATGAGCTAAGATATACCCAGTACAGGTTTTTCCGGGAAGATCAAAACCTGATACAAACCAACAATCTAAATGATAACCTGATCTTAAACAACCTCTTCTACTTTGATAGCGATAAAAAATATATGTTCAGGTCATCGGTCACCCATCTCAATCAACGCGGCAACATTACCCAAAAAAGATTTCAGGCTTTTGAAACAATAAATTTCAGGCTACCATATAAATTCCGGTTCACTGGTAATTATGACTTCACCAAAAATAGTCAGGAAACTCAGGAATATAAGCAAAACAGGATCAGGGTCGGCCTAGACCACGAGCTATTTTCAAGTTTAAGAACAGGGGTGTTCTACGAATATTTTAAAACAGATCATTCAGCATATAATGAAACCAATACACGCCTTGGAGGAACGGTGAATTATTTAAAGAAAATTCCTGCCAATGGCACCCTGAGCCTCATCTATAGCTTTCGAAGACATAATCAAAATGTGATCAGCAACCCCGACTCATTGGTGATAGTGATAGATGAAGACCAAGTGCTGTCTGATGGGGACATCGTTTTGTTAGATCGTCCTTATGTAAATCTGGCCAGCGTGGTGGTTAAAGATTTAACCGGATCATTTATATACCAGGAAAATTTTGATTATCTACTTATAGAACGAAATGAATTTGTAGAAATACAAAGGATTCCAGGAGGGCAGATCACTAACAATAGCACAATACTGGTTGACTATGTGGCTGCTCAGATAGGATCTTATAATTTCAATTCAGACACACAGTCTTTTACAATCAGGATAACCCTTTTCAATCGACTTTTAGAATTTTACTACACATTAGGAATTCAGGATTATAATAATATTGAATCTGCTGAATTACTTACTCTCAACTATTACAACCGAAATATTTACGGAGGACGGATACAAATTGGTTTTTTCAGTGGAGGTGTAGAAATGGACGATTATCGCAGTACAATAGTTCCGTATCTGAAAATGAGGTACTTTTTGCAAGTGAGTGGAAACATTGGCAAAAAAATTCTGCTCTCTTTAAATGGCGACCTGAGTGATCTTACGTTGACTGGAACGAATACCGATCAGCTTTATGCAAACATTTTTGGAAAAATAATCTATCAATTCAAGCCACAAACTAAACTTAATTTTGACATTGGTTATCGAAAGCAGGTTGGCGAGGAGATAAATCTGGATTTGATTACCTCAAGGTTAGAATTTAATACTATTTACCGAACCCTATACATAAAGGTCGGGACAGAAGTCTATAAACGAAATTATGTAGGAGAACAGATCAATTTTGGAGGGATTTATTTTCAGATAGACAGAAAATTTTAAAATGAGATAGGAGATGTACAAATTAATGATATTAATATGGATCTGGATACTTGGCCTCAACAGTATATTTACTATAAACCAATTTGAGGGAGACGCCAATAGTGATCGTATTTATGGTGTCGATGATAGTAAATCATCATCCTCAGAGTCACTCGAAGAGGACTCTGAGTACCTGATAGCAAACTCATCAGAGTCCCTGCCTCGCCGGCAGGCAGGCCTTTCAGGTGACTCTGATGGGGGAAAATATACTACAGATCTTTTGGTTGGGGAATATAAAATCCTGCCTCAAAGTGATTCGGCTAAGACCTGTCTTGACTGCCATAGTGAATACATCGAGAATGAAGTGGTACATGCGCCTGCCAAAAAGGATTGTCAACGATGCCATATTTCAACGGGAGTTGAGCATTCCCTAGAGAATAATACTGCGGGGTTTACATTGAAAACTGAGGTACCCGGGCTTTGCTATGAATGCCATGACCCAAAAAATGAAGAGGAATTTATACACGACCCTACTCAAAAAGGTGACTGTTTTGTCTGTCATGACGCACACAATTCGCCTAATTTATACCTTGTAAAATCGGATCCCGTTTCCGGGGTTTGCTATGAATGTCATGAACTGGAAATTCCAAAAAACAATCTGGTACATGGCGCTGTTGCAGATGGAGATTGCATAGGTTGCCACAATCCGCATCAGGCAGATAATAAAGAGCTTATGAAATCAAGTAACCTTGGCCGGTTATGTAGAAGTTGCCATAAAAGCATTCGCAAAGAACTCAAAAAAGAACATTTGCATAAACCTTTCAAAAAAGAATGTTTTAGTTGTCACAACGGGCACAGCTCAAAAGAAGCACACCTCTCTGATCTCAAAACCCGGGATTTATGCCTTAGTTGCCATGAAGAAGTGCATGAAGTTATCAAAAATTCCAGTATTGTACATGGCGCAATAAATGAAAAAGAATCCTGTCTGAACTGTCATTCTCCCCATGCTTCTTCGGAGAAAAATATTCTCAAAACCAAGGAAAAAGATATGTGCTTGAGCTGTCATAATACTCGTATTACAAGCGATTCCAGCAGTATTACCGCTATTGGCCCACTACTAAAAGAAGGAAATACTATTCACGGGGCAATCAAAAAGGAAGGATGCTCTGGATGCCATAAACCACATGCATCAGACAAACATACCTTACTTACCAGAGCTTTTCCGGTTGAAAATTATGCGCCGGCAAATGTTGATAATTTCGATCTTTGTTTTAGTTGTCATGATAAACAGTTAATTGAAAACCCGATTACTAAGACAGCCACTAATTTCAGAAATAGAGATCAAAACCTGCACTATATTCATATTCATGATGAAAAAGGTCGTAACTGCAATTTATGCCACGATGTACATGGGGCTGGAAACAAATATTTAATAAAAGAAAACACACGGTACGGAAACTGGCTGATGCCTGTAGAATTTGAATATACAGACAAGGGTGGATCTTGTTTAACGGGGTGTCATGAAAAATATAGTTATGAACGCATCGTTTTACAAGACTCTTTGAAACTAAAGGAATAGATTTTAAAAAAGTCATAATATGAAAACGTATAATTTTTTTCAGATGATTTTAGCAGATTTTCCGCTGATAGAAATTTTTAATGCTTACGTGCAGGGCTTAAAAAATAATCCACACGAGTTTAGTGCAATAGGTATATTTTATTGTGGAAAACAAATAGGAAAAGAGCATTATATTTAACTTGTCGTAATCTATGAATATATTAATCAATATGCATTTGGGCGTACGACAAAATTCCTATAGCCCAAAAAGTTCTTTTTTTTTATCACCCCAAACCCAAAAGCCCGCCTGCCGGCGAGGCAGGGGAGCCAAAAAAAGAACTTTTTGGAAGTCCCCTTCAGGAGATTTAGGGGTAAAAAGGAAATTTTGTCGTGCACCCATACATTTTATCATGGTTTTTACATGTCTGATGGCTTCTGTTTTAAACAAAACATTAGCTCAAGACACTATGGTGTCCAATAGTGGACAGAAAGCAGAAATGGCTTATGTCCGTTGGGTGAGTGAATTCCCTTCTACCAAAACCAAATCGGCAAAAAAAGGACTATTTGGCCGTCTTGGGCAGTTTGTTTTTGGCAAAAAACCAGCCGTGCTTATCAAACCGGTTGCAGTGCTGGCCCATACCCCGGAAAAATATTGGGTGTTGGATTATAAAGCTAATTCTATTGCCTTGATAGAGCAGCAGAAAGGAGCAACGCTAAAGCTAAAATCGAAACAAGAAGAACCGTTCAACTCTTTGGTAGATATTTGTGAACTCCCCGGCAAAGGCATGTTGATAACGGACTCACGGCTGAATAAAATATTTTTATTAGCAAATGGCAGCAAAGAGATTGTTGATTTTAACGATTCACTTAACTTGCAACAACCAACAGGTATTGCTTACTCAAGGGTAAAGGATGAAATTTGGGTGCTGGAAACTAAGGCACATCTGATAACCATACTTAACACCAGGGGAAAAATAGTAAAAACAATCGGTAGCCGTGGGAATGCGGCAGGTGAGTTTAATTTCCCTACGCACATCTGGATAGACCGTCAGGGTATGGTATATATTGTGGACTCAATGAACTTCAGGGTACAGATTTTTAATAGTGAAGGGGAGTGGGTTTCTATGTTTGGCCAGATAGGTGATGCCTCCGGATATTTTGCCCGTCCAAAAGGCATAGCAACTGATTCACATGGCAACATCTATGTAGCAGACGCATTATTTCATACCGTTCAGATATTTAACAAAGAAGGGCAACTACTCTATTATTTTGGTACTCAGGGGCGCGAAAAAGGGCAATTCTGGATGCCATTGGGTATATTTATAGACGATAAAGATTTTATTTATGTTACCGATAGTTATAATTCGAGAGTACAGATTTTTCAACTCATAAATCATGGTTAAATGAACAAGATTATAATTTTTGCTCTCTTTGCATGGCTTATAATACCGGTTTTACTTAAGGCTCAATCGGTAGTAGAATCAAGACACAATCTCTCGGTTGGTGAATCTGGTGCGGCCAGGATCGGCTTCGGGCAGGAGGTTTGCAAATATTGCCATACCCCCCACACAGAACGCCCTGCGTCTCCAATGTGGAGATTAGGCGAATCATCTGGCCCTAATTATATTTTGTACAACAGCTCTACCTTACAAGCCATTCCGAGTCAACCCGATGGTTCATCCATATTATGCCTTTCTTGTCATGATGGCACCATTGCCCAGGGGAAACAGGTGGGTCAAAATGCAGATGTGGATTTTAGTGCAGGCATAGTGACTATGCCATCAGGAAGGGGCAATTTAACTACCGACCTTAGTGACGACCACCCGATTTCTTTTCACTATACCCCGGCTCTGGCAGCAACCGATGGCCAATTAAAAGACCCTTCGGCTATCTCCACGCCAATACACTTAGAAAATGGCAAGGTTCAGTGTATTTCCTGTCACGATCCGCATAAAAATCCCTACACTAATTTTTTGGTAGCTTCTAATCAGTTTTCAGACTTGTGCTTAAGGTGTCACGACCGGAATTACTGGCCCACCTCCAGCCACAGTACTTCCGGTGCAGCCTGGAACGGCTCAAATACAGACCCTTGGAGCCACATAGAATTTCCTTATCCTACGGTTTCCGAAAACGCCTGCGAAAATTGCCATGATCCGCATAACTCAGCCGGCAAACCACACCTGTTAAAAGCGGCGACTGAAGAAGGCAATTGCCTCGACTGTCATAGCGGCAGTGTGGCAACTACCGATATACTAACCCAAACACTTAAAACATATTCTCATAATGTATATGGCTATAATCAGGTACACGACCCAAATGAAGCAGCCATGCCTGCAGCGCCACATGCCGAATGCCAGGATTGCCATAATCCACATGCAGTAAATGCCAGCTCTGCCATGGCCCCTGCAGCCAATGGTTTTTTAATGGGAGTACAAGGTATAGACCGGGGAGGCAATGCGGTTAGTTCCATAACCAATGCTTACGAACTCTGCTACCGTTGCCATGCCGATAGTCCTGCTAAACCTAATAGCCCAACCTCCCGTCAAATAGAGCAGGACAATGTGCGCTTAGAGTTCGATCTGGCCAACCCGTCGTTCCACCCGATAGAAGGGGCCGGGGTTAATGCAGATGTGCCGAGTTTGATTGCCCCTCTTACTGAGTCAAGCATTATCTATTGTACCGATTGCCATGCCAGTGACGGAGCCGGTTCTCCGGCCGGGCCACATGGTTCTATTTACCCCAGAATTTTAAAATATCGTTATGAAACGGATGATCTAACCCTCGAATCGGTCACAAATTATGAACTTTGCTATAGTTGCCATAGTCAAACTTCCATTTTAGGCGACAACTCTTTTAAAGGACACAGCATGCACATAAGAGAAGAAAAAACTCCTTGTAATGCCTGCCATGACCCTCATGGAATTAGCGGCAGTCAGGGTAACAGTAGCAATAATTCACATTTAATCAATTTTGACCTTAGTATCGTTTCTCCTGATAAAATGGGAAGGCTGAGGTTTGAAGATACTGGAAGTAATTCAGGACGCTGCTATCTTACATGTCATGGCGAAAACCATAACCCAGAAAGTTATTAATAATAGAATCCTTTTACTATTTTAATTTTTTCAATAAGGAATATGTATCGCTGAAAAAAGCCTCTTAGAATTGTAGATTAAAGGCCAATAAATTTCCAATTTGCCTTGCCGTATTTTCCAAATCTTTATCTGTTGAATCCATCGCTTTTTTCAAAGACATTGGCCCATTGGTGATCGGAAAAACTCCATCAAACCCACTAAGCAGATTATCAATATCTTCTGCCTGCCCTGCAAGTATTATGGAAGGGACGCCATGTTCTCTTGCCTTTGCTGCCACACCGGAAGGTCCTTTGCCCTGCAAAGTCTGACGATCAACTTTACCTTCAGCAGTTATCAACAGATCGGCATCTTTTATTTCTTCTTCAAAGCCCATTTTCTCCAGTAAAAAATCCACGCCGCTCACCAGAGAAACTTTGAAAAACGACTTTAGCCCAACGGCAATCCCTCCTGCCGCACCCGCACCTTCCATCTTTGAGTAATCATTGCCTGTATTTTGTATTAAAATATTATTATATCGCTCCATGGATTTTTCAAGCATTTGCACAGCTTTGGAATCGGCTCCTTTTTGAGGGGCAAAAACATATGTTGCTCCTTGCCGACCCAGCAAAGGATTTTGTACGTCACAAAGTATTTGGAATTCTATTTTGCTAAGTTTCGGGTCAATTTTATCTATAGAAATATCAGTAAATTGCAAAAGCGGGTTTCCTTCTTTGTTCAATAAATTTCCTTTAGCATCGAATAATTCAGCGCCCAAAGCTTGCAAAATACTAAGGCCGCCATCAACCGTGGCACTGCCGCCAAGACCCAGTATTATTTTTTTTACCCCAGAATCCACGGCCAATTTTATCAATTGACCTGTGCCGAAAGTATTGGCTTTCATGGGGTCAAGTATGCCATTATTTACCAGTCCGATTCCTGAGACCTTGGCCATTTCGATTACTGCTGTATTTCCATTATCGACCATAGCCCATTCGGCATCTACCAGGTCTCCAAAGGGCCCAAAAACTTTAGATTTATTGATCACTCCACCAAACCAGCTTTGAAATACTTCTAAGGTGTGGTCACCTCCATCAGCAATGGGGAAAAGAAAATAATCAGCTTGGATTTTACTTTTTACTAAACCCTTTTTTATAGCCTGAGCTACCTGAAAGGAGTTCAGACTTCCTTTGAATGAATTGGGAGCAATAACTATTTTCATTATATCCAGGTTAAATAGGTTCCATATGAATAGTAGCCTCTATATTCAATTTTTTTGCAATTTCAATTTCTATATCGTCGGCAATTTTGTGAGCTCCTTCAAGGGTAGTGTCTTTCGGTAACTTTATGTGCATTGTCAACTCAATATGTGCCCCATATCTATGCATATGCAAATGATGAAGATGCGTATCCATTCCACTCGCTTCTTTGGCAATTTTTTTTAAATCTGCCTTTAATTTTTTGTTAGGCTTTTCACCTAATAATGGATCGGTGCCTTCCTTAATTATTTCGTACGCTGCATAAAAAAGAAGTCCCGAAACGACCAATCCCAGCACACCATCAATCCACCAATAATATGAACCTGCAAATATGCCAATTAAAATAATCAGTGACGAAATGGCATCGCTGCGATGATGCCAGCCATCTGCTTTCAATGAAGGATTTTCGGTCTTTCTACTTGCCCAAAAAGAAAACTGGGCAAGAGATTCTTTTACAACAATGGAAACTGCTGTCACCCAGATAGCAAAACTTCCAAATTCAACGCTTTCGCGATTTACCAATCTGGTAATGCTGTCTCGAGCAAATTCAAAACCAATCAAACCAAGAATCACTCCGATAATTATGGCAGCAATTAGCTCTGCGCGACCATGGCCAAAAGGATGCTCTTTGTCGGGAGGTTTGCTGGATATTTTGGTTCCTATTAATACAATTACTGAACTTAATGAATCCGACAGGGTGTGCCAGGCATCTGCCATCAAAGCCAGTGAACCGGTGACAAATCCTGCCCAATATTTGAAGGCAAATAAAATTCCATTTACAACAATAGAAACCCATCCCTGGAGGTATGCAATGTTTTTCTTTTTGTCAATTGAATGTGTGCTCGACATGGGTCAAAGGCTAAGAAATAATTTACGTACAATTAAAAAAAGCCATTGTTTGGTTAACCAATGGCTCAATTTATTGTCAAATAAAATACAATATATTCTTTATGTTATAATAATGTACTTAACCCATGGGGTTTACACATAGTTGCTCAACATTACAGGCATTACGAGCATAAGAATATCTTCGTTGTCGCTTTGCTCTTTTGGGACAATAAGCCCGGCTCTGTTTGGTTCCGATAATTGTAAAGTGATTTCTTTACTGCTCAAATTACTAACCATCTCCATAAGAAACTTGGCATTAAATCCGATTTCTACATCTTCTCCATCATGCTCACAGGATAGTCGTTCGTTGGCTTCATTAGAAAAATCAAGATCTTCAGCAGAAATTTGCAACTCGCTTCCGGTTATTTTTAGCCTTACTTGGTTAGTAGCTTTATTGGCATAAATCGATATTCTTTTCAATGAATTTAAAAGCTCTAACCTTTCGATGCTCACATGATTATCGTTTTCAGCGGGAATTACATTTTCATAATCCGGAAACCGCTCATCGATCAGGCGACATATCATTTTTATGTTATTAAAATGAAAAAACGCATTGGCCATATTGAACTCTACTGTGACGTTTGAATTTTCGCTGGGGAATGTAGTATTCAAAAGGTTAAGTGCCTTTCGCGGAATGATGATAGCATGTTCACCTTCTATCGCCACATCTACTCTTCTGTATCTTACCAATCGATGCCCATCAGTTGCCACAAATGTGGTATTGGTTTCAGAAAGATTGATATAAACCCCTGTCATGGCAGGTCGTAATTCATCATTGCTAGTTGCGAATATGGTATTCTCAATGGCGTTAGACAGCGCATCGGTAGAGATGTCAATACTGTATCCATCAGTCACTTCTGGGATTTTTGGAAAATCTGTAGAATTTTCTCCCGCAAGGCGATACCTACCGTTGTCGCTGCTTAGTTCAATAGAATATGTCTCTTCGTCAATGGAAAATGTGACAGGTTGCTCGGGCAAATTTTTCAGTGTTTCCAACAATATTTTTGCAGGTACTGCAATACTTCCGGTATCTTTTGCTTCCACTTCCAATTGGGTGATCATGGAAGTCTGAAGATCTGAGGCGGTAATGGTTAATTTACCTTCTTCGATTTCAAAAAGAAAATTTTCCAGGATGGGAACAACAGGGTTGGTGGTAATGACTCCATTGATGTTATTGAGTTCTTTCAATAATGCTGAGGACGAAACTATAAACTTCATTAAACTGGTTTTTAGGGTTTTGTAAAAATCCGTGTAAAATTATAAATAATTAACAATTATCACTATCTATCCGGACTGTGATTTGATTATTCAAATCGTTTATAAAATATGTGAAAGCAATAAATCACAAAAGATTAAGTGAATATTTCTTAGCTTCGCAATTTAAACTCAATTTTGATAAAAACCTTCTAATTTCCAGTAGATATGGAAGAATTTTTTGATGCAGTAAATTATATTCAAGGTAAGTACAAATCAACCCCTCAATTTGGAGTTATTCTTGGTACCGGGCTTGGTCGCCTTGTGCAAGATATCGACATCACATGCACCATAGATTATAAAGATATCCCTCATTTTCCAGTCTCAACAGTTGAAAGCCATAGTGGTAAATTGATTTGCGGTAAAATCGCAGGTAAAAATGTGGTAGTGATGCAAGGAAGATTTCATTATTATGAAGGCTATTCTGCCAAAGAGATCACATTTCCTGTGAGGGTAATGAAATTGCTGGGCATTGAGAGACTATTTATATCCAATGCCTGTGGAGGATTAAGATCAGGCCAGGAAGTCGGTGAATTGATGATCATTAGAGACCATATCAATTTGCACCCCGACAATCCTTTGAGAGGCCCAAACCTCGACAAATTTGGGCCCAGGTTTCCCGACATGAGCGAGCCTTACGACAAAAAGATGATTGCACAGGCGCAGGAAATCGCTGGAGAAATGGGCATAAAAGTGCACACCGGAGTTTATGCATCTGTCACAGGGCCCAATCTCGAAACGCCGGCAGAGTATAAATTTATAAGTATAATTGGAGCAGATGTGGTAGGCATGTCCACTGTTCCGGAAAATATCGTAGCACGGCATATGGGCATTCCTGTATTTGCTATATCCGTGATCACCGATCTTGGTGTAGAAGGAAGGATCGAGGAGGTCACACTTGAAATGGTTTTGGCCGCTGCTGACAAAGCCGAACCTGACATGACGAGGATATTTCATAAGTTAATCGCCTTGCAGGATTAGGATGACTGAGGATTAGGATGGAAATTGCAGAAAAAGTAAGTTGTTATCATTGTGGAGATCATTGCGAGCGAGAGCATATTGCTTTTGATGAGAACGACTTTTGTTGCCATGGTTGTAAAACAGTTTACGAAATCCTTAGCCAAAATGATCTTTGCACTTATTATGACCTCGAACAAAACCCAGGCCTAAGCCTAAAAAGCAAAAAATTTGACGATAAGTACACATATCTTGATAATGATGAAATAGCCCAACTGGTCCTGGACTTTAAAGATGGTAAAAAGGCCAAAGCGACTTTTCAAATTCCAACGATCCATTGTAGTTCGTGTATCTGGTTGCTAGAAAATCTGTATCAGCTTACAGATGGAGTCAATCATAGCAGGGTAAATTTTGTGAAAAAGGAATTCAGCGTTGATTTTGATCTTGATATTATATCGCTCAGAAATTTGGTTGAGCTACTTGTCACTCTTGGATATGAACCCAACATCAGCCTGGAAGACAGCAATAAAAAGAGTGAAAAACACATCAATAGAAGTTTATTTCTGAAAATCGGAGTAGCAGGATTTGCATTTGGAAATATCATGCTATTGAGTATCCCTGAGTATTTCGGATTTGAAGGATTGGAAGAAAACATTCAGCGTTTTCTCGCTTATTTGAATATTCTACTTTCTCTTCCGGTGGTTTTTTATTGCGCAAGCGATTACTTCAAATCTGCGCTCACAGGCCTGCGAAAAAAATTCATTAATATTGACGTTCCCATTTCGCTAGGAATAATTGTGCTGTTTGCCAGGAGTCTTAATGAGATTATTTCGATGTCTGGCCCTGGGTATCTCGACTCACTTTCGGGACTATTATTTTTCCTTTTGGTAGGGAGGTGGTTTCAGAACTACACATACCAAGGTCTTTCATTTGAGCGGGATTATAAATCATATTTTCCCCTGGGTATTTTTAAATATGTTGATGGAAAATTGTTAAGTATTCCTGTTGGCAATATAGTAAAGGGCGACTTAATTAATGTTCGAAACCAGGAGATAATCCCGGCAGACAGCATATTGAAAAGCCGCTTTGCAAATATTGATTATAGTTTTGTGACAGGAGAATCCAACCCTGTTGCCAAATCAATGGGAGATTATATCTATGCAGGCGGAAGACAACTTGGAGAAAGTATTAAACTGGAAGTTGTAAAACCCGTATCTCAAAGCTACCTGACTCAACTATGGAATAATGATACTTTTACCAAAGAAAAAGATGAGAACTTCGACACACTAATCAATAGAATAAGCAAATATTTTACCGTTGCCATTTTGATGATTGCCATAGGTGGATTTTTATTTTGGATAGGAGATGATTTAAAAACAGCATTAAACGTATTGACAGCAGTACTTATTGTAGCATGCCCATGCGCACTAACATTGTCTTCACCATTTGCACTCGGGTCTGCCATGCGGATATTTGGAAATAAAAACTTCTATTTAAAAAATGTAAATGTCATTGAGCGATTGCTGAAAGTCTCACATATTGTTTTTGACAAAACCGGTACCATCACCTACAATCAGGCCAGCGAAGTGAGGTTTGAGGGTGTGAATATTGAAAAAAATGACTTCATTAAAATTAAAGCGCTGGCTATGAATTCTACTCATCCATTAAGTAGAATTTTAGTGTCAAGTATCGATGAAGGTATTAATAATATTTCTATGGAAAAATACATGGAAATCCCAGGGGCAGGCTTGCAGGCCGAAATCGAGGGTGACAACTTTAAATTGGGAAGCCTAAATTTTGTAAGCCCTAAAACGAATAAATCTGATTTCAAATCAGAAACCACTCAAATATTCGTCTCGAAAAATGATACTGTTTTAGGGAGCTTTAAAATTGAAAATAAGTATAGAGATGGTATTGGAAATCTGATAACCTTTTTGAAATCCAGATATAGCGTTTCAATTCTAACAGGTGATAATAAAAGTGAAGAACAGAGGTTAATGGATCTTTTTGGTAGTTCAGCAAATTATAAATTCAGGCAATCGCCGGAAGATAAATTACAATACATTGAAAAACTCCAGCAACAAAATGAAAACGTATTGATGATTGGTGACGGACTAAATGATGCAGGTGCCCTTCAGCAAAGTGATACTGGTATTTCTATTACTGATGATACCTCCCACTTTACTCCGGCATCCGATGCAATTATGAATTCCGGTGCGTTGAAATATTTACCTAAGTTTTTTGAATTCGCTAAAACATCTCAAAAGATTGTGATAGCTGCTTTTGTCATATCTTTTATGTATAATTTTGTTGGGATCAGCTTTGCACTGACTGGAAAATTGACGCCCTTGGTTGCGGCAATACTAATGCCTCTAAGCAGTATATCTGTGGTTGCGTTTGCAACGGCCAGTACAAATCTAATGGCACGAATTAAAAAATTGATATAATATGTCAGTCATCATCATATTGATAGTAATAAGTGTAACTGTGGCAGTGCTATTTCTAGGAATATTTATTTGGGCCGTTAAGTCAGGTCAGTATGACGATACCTATTCTCCATCTGTACGCATGTTATTTGATGATAAGAAGCCTACTCATAGAATAAGTAAGGAAGCAGAAAATCAAAAGAAAACATCAAAAGAAATTCAAAAACAAGACGACGAGGCAAGCTAAGCGTGCGGCTTTATTGATGAATTTTCTAATGGCAAGCTCGGTCTTTCGAAATGACAATATTCTTGCTTATTTTTAATCAGTATAAATAAGGGCTATTTATAATAAAGCTTTTAAAAAAAACATGACTTAAATCATATATTTGAATGCGACAGGCATATATTTTTGCACTTCTGCGTTTTTTTAATGCTGGCGAACTATTAATCATTTAATCTCCTAAACATGCAACTTGAGAAATTTAGCTACGACAATAAAATAGTAAAGTATTTTGCTATCGCTACAGTAGCGTGGGGCGTCATCGGAATGCTGGTAGGCATTATCATCGCCCTATTAATGTTTGCCCCCAATTTACTGACTTTTGGTAGTGTCGATCTGCATGCTGGCTGGAGCAGTTTTGGCAGACTTCGACCATTGCATACCAATGCTGTAATTTTTGCTTTTGTTGGCAATATGATTTTTGCCGGTGTTTATTACTCAATGCAACGATTGCTAAAAGCCCGAATGTTCAATGACACTTTGAGTTGGGTGCATTTTTGGGGATGGCAACTCATCATTGTATCGGCAGTGATCACTTTGCCTTTAGGCATTACAACCAGTAAAGAATATGCAGAACTGGAGTGGCCAATTGATATTGCCATTACATTAATTTGGGTTGTTTTTGGTATCAATATGATTGGTACAATAATCAAAAGAAGAGAGCGACATATGTATGTGGCTATTTGGTTTTACCTCGCTTCTTTTGTTACAGTAGCAGTATTGCACATTGTCAATTCCATGGAATTGCCCATAAGTTTTCTGAAAAGTTATTCTTTGTATGCTGGTGTTCAAGATGCCTTGGTACAGTGGTGGTACGGTCACAACGCTGTTGCATTTTTTCTGACTACACCCTTTTTAGGCTTAATGTATTATTTCTTACCCAAAGCTGCCAACAGACCGGTGTTCTCATATAAGCTGTCCATTGTTCATTTTTGGTCATTGATTTTTATTTATATCTGGGCAGGGCCACATCATTTACTTTATACCGCTTTGCCAGATTGGGCTCAATCTTTGGGAGTTGTATTTTCCATCATGCTCATCGCTCCATCCTGGGGAGGTATGCTCAATGGATTGCTCACTTTACGAGGTGCCTGGGATAGAGTTAGAGAAGACCCTGTTCTGAAATTTATGGTTGTAGCAATAACCGCCTATGGCATGTCAACTTTTGAAGGCCCTATGCTTTCACTAAAAAACTTCAATGCTGTCGCTCACTATACAGATTATATAATTGCTCATGTGCACGTTGGAGCATTGGGATGGAATGGGTTTCTGACATTCGGCGTACTTTATTGGATGATTCCAAAAATGTGGAATACCAAATTGTATTCAACAAAATTGGCCAACATCCATTTCTGGATCGGATCACTGGGTATTATTTTTTATGCCCTGCCTTTGTACGCATCTTTCTTTGTGCAAAGCCTAATGTGGAAACAATTTACAGTAGATGGAATTTTAGCATACCCTAACTTTCTGGAGACAGTATCGCAAGTTGTACCGATGTATATACTCAGAGCTTTTGGAGGTATATTGTACTGGATCGGCTCATTGGTGATGGTGTACAATCTCCTAAAAACTGCAGCATTGGGCAAGTTTGTAGCCAATGAAGAAGCAGAAGCACCTGCACTTGAGAAAAAAATAATAACCGGTGGTCACTGGCATCGCGCTTTAGAAAGAAAGCCAGTACTTTTTACGGTTTTGTCCTTGGTAGCCATATTGATTGGTGGTATTATCGAAATGGTGCCAACTTTTTTAATCAAATCAAATATTCCAACAATTGAAGCTGTGAAGCCTTATACACCACTTGAGTTAGAAGGTAGAGATATCTATATACGAGAAGGGTGTGTTTCTTGTCATTCGCAGATGATCAGGCCTTTCCGTTGGGAAACAGAAAGATATGGTGAATATTCTAAGGCCGGGGAGTTTGTATATGATCATCCATTCCTTTGGGGATCTAAAAGAACCGGACCAGACCTTCACAGGATAGGCAAAAAGTACTCTGATTCTTGGCATTTTTATCACATGGAAGATCCTACAAGTACTTCTCAGGGATCCCTAATGCCAAGGTATCCATGGCTTTATGAAAGTGATTATGATCAGAATATTATGCCTGACAAAATAAGTGCAATGCGTACTTTGGGTGTGCCATATGAAGAAGGTTATGAAGATAGGGCGGTTGAAGATATGCGCAAGCAAGCTGAAAAAATTGTTGCGCAACTAAGATCTGACAATATTGAAACGGATCCAAATCTTGAAATTATAGCTCTTATTGCATATCTACAGCGCCTCGGTACCGATATAAAATTTCAGGAAAATTCTTCTAAATAATTAAATTATAATAGAGATGTTCAAGCACTATTTTGAAGAGATACAAAACATTGAGATATGGCCAATCATATCTTTAATTATATTTTTCGTGTTTTTTACAATCACGTTAATTAGGATTTTTTTTATGGATAAATCGTTTGTAGAAAAAATGAAAAGCCTACCATTTGATGATACAGACAAAACTAAATTGAATATTTAAAATATTGATAGTTATGCTATTTTATAATATAAAAGCGAAGTGGATGAAAAGAATACTAATGATGTGTTTGTCGTTTATGGTAGCCATACCGGTGTTTTCTCAAACAAGCACTTCGGCATCCTCTTCACAAGAAACAATGCTCATGGTCGTATTGGTGCTAGTTCTAATCACAACCCTACTAATTCTCATTGTAGGAATGTACTTAATAAGCATCATTAAGGTCATCTTGTTAGATGCTAAAAAACGAAAAGCACTTGCTGAAGGAAAAGAATACATACCCGAAAAGGGAAATTCATGGTGGGATAATTTTATGAATAAAGCAACAGATGCTGTTCCATTGGATAAAGAAAAATCTGTATTGATGGACCACGATTTTGATGGAATTCATGAATTGAACAATCATCTGCCACCGTGGTGGAAATGGTTATTTTATTTTACCATAGCATGGGGTGTTGTTTACTTTGCAGTTTATCATGTATTTGATGCAGCACCGCTTATGCACGAAGAGTATGAGATTGTAATGGAAGATGCACGAACTGATCGAGCAGCATTAACGGCAACAGAGGGCAATAACATTGATGAAAGTAATGTAGAATTTAGTGATGCCTCAGAAGTAATGTCGAGTGGTAAGGCCATTTACGATCGTTCATGTGTTGCGTGTCATGCTGCAGAAGGACAAGGATTGATAGGACCAAATTTTACTGACAATTATTGGATCCACGGAGGTAGCATCAACGATATATTTAAAGTAATCAAATACGGAGTTCCAGAAAAGGGAATGATCTCGTGGCAAAGCCAGCTTTCAGCCTCAGAAATGAGAGATGTATCAAGTTATATCATGGCTTTTGTAGGTACTACACCAAAAAATCCGCCTGCTCCTAAGGCTCCGGAGGGAGACGAATATTTACCTGAAACCCAGGAAAACAAAGCTCCAACAGGAAATGACATTGATGAAAACAATGTAGAGTTTAGTGACGACCCTCAATTACTGGCAAATGGGAAAGCAATCTACGATCGCGCATGTCTTGCTTGCCATGCTGCAGAAGGACAAGGAATGATAGGACCAAATTTCACCGATAATTATTGGATCCATGGAGGTAGCATCAATGATATATTCAAGGTAATAAAATACGGGGTTATTGAAAAAGGCATGATCCCGTGGGAAGGCCAGCTTACTCCAACAGAGATGAGAGATGTGTCAAGTTATATCATGACTTTTGTAGGTACTACACCAAAAAATCCGCCTGCTCCTAAAGCTCCGGAGGGAGAGGAGTATATACCGCAATAAAAGATTTTGTTTTCCATGGCCATTTAAAATATTCCTCAGAAATTATTTTTAGTTGAAAGAGCAAACAATAAGGTTGTTTAATTGTTCTTAACTCTATAATATCTAAGCTATTATACTTGCCTAATTTGAGTTCAGAGACTACTGTATTCTCCAAAAAGCAAAAGAAGAAATTCAAAAAAATTAAATAATCTCCGTTCAATTCGGATAATATTGAAAATGGAAAATTTATATGAGTTTGATGAAGAATATCGAGATACGATAGCTACCGTTGACGATCAGGGCAAGCGCATCTGGGTTTATCCAAAAAAGCCAGATGGCAAATTCCACAACAGACGCATATTTGTTTCCATAATTCTACTGACATTATTATTTGGTCTTCCTTTCGTAAAAGTTGATGGAGATCCATTTTTACTAATTGATGTCTTTGAGCGTAAATTTTTCATTTTTGGAATTCACCTCTGGCCTCAGGATTTTCATATTCTGGCGCTCTCCATGATTTCGCTAGTCATTTTTATAGTTTTGTTTACGGTAGTTTTTGGACGAGTTTGGTGTGGGTGGGCGTGCCCGCAAACTATTTTTATGGAAATGATATTCAGAAAGATTGAATATTGGATAGAAGGTAATACGGCTAAACAAAGAAAACTCGATGCTGCACCATGGGGTTTTAGTAAGATTGCAAAGAAGGGATCGAAGCATCTTATTTATATGCTCATCTCCTTTATAATTTCGCATACCTTACTTTCCTATATAATCGGAATTGAAAGACTAAAAGAAATAGTTAGCCAACCTCCAACAGAAAATCTAATCGGGTTTTTGGCACTTATGATCTTTACAGCTTTTTTCTATTTCATTTTTTCAGTATTGAGAGAGCAAGTTTGTATTGCCATTTGCCCTTATGGAAGACTTCAGGGAGTATTTCTTGGGAATGATAGTATTACCGTAATTTACAATTGGCTTAGAGGCGAGCCAAAAGGACGGTTAAAAAAAGGAGAAGTTCAAGAAAATAAAGGAGACTGTATTGATTGCAAATTGTGCGTGCACGTATGTCCAACAGGGATTGATATCCGAAATGGCACTCAACTGGAATGTGTGAATTGTACGGCATGCATCGATGCATGTGACGAAGTGATGGATAAGATTAAAAAACCCAGAGGTCTTATCAAATATGCTTCATACAATGGCATAAAAGAAAAAAGCAATAAAATATTTACTTCAAGGGTAATTGCATATTCCATTGTATTGGCATTTCTGATTTCGGTGGTTACATTCATGCTTTTTACAAGAACAGACATTGAAGCCACCATATTGAAAGTTCCCGGACAGCTTTATCAGGAGAAACCAAATAATCGAATTAGCAACCTTTACAATATTCAGTTTATCAATAAGACTACACATGATATCGAAATGAAATTGAAAATAAAGAACTATGCAGATGCTATAATTAACCGTGTTGGAAATGAGCAATTAATAATCAATGCAGGGAGCAGACTGGATGGTGTTTTTTTTATAGAGATGGCCAGAAGTAATTTAAATGCGATGAAGACTGTACTACAGATTCAGTTAATTTCCGATGGAGAAATTATCGATGAGATAAATACAAATTTTATTGGACCAGTAACAAGAAAAAGAAAGTGAGCTGGGGCTGGAAAATAGTAGTGTTGTATTCATCGTTTGTCATCATGACATTATCAATGGTGTTTTATTTCATGGGACATAAGGTCGATTTGGTAGCCACAGAATACTATAAACAAGAAATAGAATATCAAAGCCAGATTGATAAAATTGCCAATGCCAATTTACTTACAGAGCCAATAGGGTATGAGTATATCAACATTCCTCGAACTGTAAAATTAACCTTTCCTTTTGCGCATGTTCATCAAGGCCTATCAGGTAAAATTCATTTTTATCGACCGGCAAACTCAAATGAGGATAAATATTTTGATATAAGAGTAAATGATGCCGGTGAGCAAGTAATCTCAATTTCTACCTTAAGCAAAGGATATTGGAAGATGAAAATATCCTGGAATTCTGGAGGATTGGAGTTCTATAATGAAAAAAAAGTAACACTATAATATGCTTTGGTCAGCATTTCTCATTGGATTTTTTGGAAGTTTTCATTGCATTGGCATGTGTGGCCCAATTGCTTTAGCTATACCGGTCCAGAATAGTTCAAGGCCAAACTTAATATTCGGAAGAATACTTTATAATGTCGGACGAGCAATATCATATGCTGCCATCGGATTGGTATTTGGATTGATCGGTCAAGGTCTTTCGATTGCCGGACTGCAACAATCTACTTCGATTGTTGCAGGGGTACTCATTTTAGCGATGGTATTGTTGCCTTCAAGACTTTCACAAAAAATATCTCTCTTAAAGCCAGCCTATCAATTTACAAATGCACTAAAAATAAAATTTGGGAAATTATTAAAGGGAAAATCAAACTATACAACTTTTCTTATAGGATTGCTAAATGGTTTTTTGCCATGTGGATTAGTTTATATGGCAGTTGCTGGAGCTATGGCAACCGGTGGATATTTTGATGGTGCACTATATATGTTTTTATTTGGTATCGGTACTATTCCCGTGATGCTTGCAGTTTCAATAGCAGGAAATTTTATTAGCCTAAGCGTCAGAAAAAGCATGAATAAATTAATTCCCGTTTTCATGATTGTACTGGGCCTTCTTTTTATTTTAAGAGGGATGAATCTGGGAATACCTTTTGTAAGTCCAGAAATTCAAAAATCAGAAATCGTAGACGAAACCATGATTTGCCTCTGATCTATTCTAATTCCCTTTCACCCATTTCTAAAAATCGATTTGTATTAACAAAAAATATATTTTTCTTTGGCAAATATTTGAAATACAAAAGCTAAAATAAAGAATGAAAAATTTAATATTTATTACTATTTCGATGCTAATAGCATCCTGCTCAAGCATAAAATTTTCATCCGACAAAGATGGGTCAGTAGACTTTACAAAATTTAAAACCTTGAGTTATTATGGTTGGGCAGAAGAAAGTGATAAAATTTTAAACAGGTTTGAAAAAGAAAGAATAGAAAAGGCTTTTGCAGATGAATTCAAAAAAAGAGGGATAGAGATAATTGATCGCGATGGAGATATCATTGTTTCTTTATATATCGTTGTTGACCAAAAAACAGGCACCACCGCCTATACCAATCACTATGGTGGTGGTGGACCCTATGGATATTATGGAGGATATGGGGGATGGGGTATGGGATATTCCAGTACCAGCTATCAAGAGTATGACTATTTGGTCGGTACGTTAATTTGTGATGTTTTTGACTCGAGTACTAAAAAACTGATTTGGCAAGGTGTTGTTTCCGGAGAAATTGATGATAACCCTAAGACGAGAGAAAGGAATACACCAAGGGTAATAAAGGAACTAATGAAACGATATCCTGTGCCAGCGCCAAAGAAAAAGTAGGTGAAGTTTTGTTTTGAAAAAGGGGCGCAAAGAAATTCTAAATGGTTTTCTTAATGAGCCTCAATCGCACTTTTTTCTTAGCAAATCATAAACCAAATTTCCGGCTAAGATAGAACGGCCTTAACAACATGGCCTTCAACATCAGTCAATCGGTATCGACGACCTTGGTGTTTAAAAGTAAGCCTTTCGTGATCAAAACCCAGCAAATGCATTAATGTCGCCTGGAAGTCGTGAACATGAACAGGGTCACTCACGATATTGTAGCCAAACTCATCCGTCTCACCATAGCTCATGCCCTTTTTTACTCCTCCTCCAGCCATCCATATTGTAAAACATCTCGGATGATGATCTCTGCCGTAATTAGTTTTCGTCAACTTTCCTTGAGAATAATTTGTTCTGCCAAATTCACCTCCCCAAACAATCAATGTATCTTCTAGCAAACCCCTTTGTTTCAAATCCTGTACCAAAGCTGCAGAAGGTTGGTCGGTATCTTTGCATTGTTTTGTTAAATGATCAGGCAGTTGAAAATGTTGGTCCCAGCCGCGATGATACAACTGAATAAAGTTGACGCCGCTTTCTGCAAGACGACGTGCAAGAAGGCAATTGGCGGCATAAGTCCCGGGAATCTTTGACTCTGGTCCATACATATCGTAAATATAATCCGGTTCATTGGACACATTCATTACTTCAGGTACGGAAGTTTGCATTCGGTAAGCCATCTCGTATTGTGCTATGCGACTTTCTATTTCAGGATCGTGTTCTTTCTGAAATTGTAGCTCCTGTAATTTCTGATAATAGTCTAACGACGACCTTCTTGATGCATCAGAAATACCTGCTGGATTATTGAGGTATAATACTGGATCTTTCCCGGATCTAAATTGCACCCCTTGGTGCAAGGATGGTAAAAATCCACTTCCCCATAATCGCGAATACAAAGGCTGGGCTGTAGTAAGACCTGTTCCATTGGAAAGCAAAACGCAAAACTCGGGTAAATTTTTATTCGAACTCCCAAGGCCATAACTCATCCAGGAACCAATGCAAGGTCTGCCGGGTTGCTGAGATCCGGTTTGAAAAAAAGTAATGGCTGGATCGTGATTTATGGCCTCAGTATGCATTGTTTTTATAAAACAAAGTTCATCAGATATTTTGGCAGTATAAGGCAACAAATTGCTCATCCACGTCTTGGACTGACCATGTTGCTTAAAGTCAAACAATGTACCGGCTAATGGAAATGACTTTTGCCCTGCTGTCATCCCCGTAACTCTTTGACCTTTCCTCACCCAATCGGGCAAATCTTCACCATTCATTTTATTCAGTAGAGGCTTGTAATCAAACAGATCAAGTTGCGATGGCCCACCACTTTGAAAAAGATAAATTACTCTTTTGACCTTAGGAGGAAAATGAGGAATTTTTCCGGGTTCATTTTCTGATGTACCCAAAATTAAGTTCTTTATTCCACCATAAATATTTGTAGGATTGACAAGAGATGATAATGCCAAACCGCCAATCCCCAAACTTGCCTTAGTAAGAAAATGTCTGCGATTGATATCGAGCCTATGATTTAATTCGGGATGTTTATGGGCCTTGTTAATATCTGAGAACTTCATTATATCTTATTTACCTTTTTACTATTGTTTCATCAAAGCTCATTATGGTGTTACACACCACACTCATGGCAGAAACATCAACCAATGACAATTGATCATTGATAGGATAATTGCCGACAGTAGCTAATTGCCTGGTTAGATCTTTATTTTTATTGAAATAACTTTGCTGCTCTTTAAATAGCTTTGAAAGCATATCAACAACTTCATTATCGGGTTTTAGGGCTGTCAACAATCTGTAGGCCAATACTATTTGTTGCTCAACACTTTTTTTATTTTCGATAACTCTTGCTGCAAGCACCCTTGCCGCCTCAAAAAATTGAGGATCATTTAATAATACCAATGCTTGCAAAGGTGTGTTGGTTTTTTGCCTTCGTACAGTGCAATAACTCCTTGTCGGTGCATCAAACATGATCATGGAAGGCGGAGGAGAAGTTCTTCTCCAAAACGTATATAGACTTCTCCTATAAAGTTTATCTCCAGAGTCTGCTTTATAGGAAGTCAATACCAAACTTGAATTATTTTTCTCCAGCCATAGTCCTTTTGGCTGATAAGGTTTTACACTGGGCCCGCCAATTTTATTTACCAACAAACCACTTGAGGCAAGTGCACAGTCACGAATAATCTCTGCCTGAAGTCTCATGCTGGGCCCTCTGGCCAGCAGAACATTTTCCGGGTCTTCTTGACGCTGCTTCAATAAAACGCGGGATGATTGCCTGTAAGTTGCCGACATCACAATTGATTTATGTAATTTTTTTACGTCCCACCCTGACTCAACAAAATTATATGTCAGGTAATCCAACAGCTTCGGATGAGTAGGAAGTGACCCTTGGTTCCCGAAATCTTCGGTGGTTTTTACAATACCCTGACCAAAAAACAGTTGCCAGTATCGGTTGACAATTACTCGTGCAGTTAATGGATTATTTTTATCTACCAACCATTTGGCTAAGCCAAGTCGATCTTTAGGGAAATCTTCCGGAAAAGGATAAACCGACTGGGGTGTTCCGGGTTTTACCTCTTCCAATTGAGCATCATAAACTCCACGATCAAGTATAAAGGTTGGCCTTGGCTCATCCAGATCCTGCATTACCATGACCGTTGGGATTGTGTCAAATATTTGATTCTTTTCATCCTTCAATTCTTTCAAGCTTCTTTTTAGCTTTTGATACTTTTTACTGGAATTTAAAAGATAATTCTCCTTGAGTTGGGCATTAGAGAAAATGGCTGTATCTACTTTTATTTGCTGAAAAATAGATATTACCTCTATCTCGCTAAGGCTTCGGTTGTATATCTTGAGGTCATCGATAAATCCATATCCTTTTACATCAACCTGATAGGCTTGGTGGCTTCCAATCTTTATGGTGTTTTTATTTTTATCACTGGAAATTGACTTTGTTAATTGATCAAATAGTATTTGTGGCAGATCTTTTTTACCATTGACATAAATTGTTATTCCGTTAGCTTTTCCCGAACCATCATACACAAAAGCAAAATGATTCCATTCATTTTTGACTACTTCATTTTTTGTGGAAACCGAAATCAAATTAGCAGGCAATTGATTTACCAACCTCATTGTGGGCCTTCCATTTAATATGGCTATTTCATATCCTTTATAACTTTCATTTTTACCACCTAGATGAAAGATCACCGGCATATAACCACTATCATGATTTGAATTGAGCCAAAAACTGAATGAAAATTCATCTGATCGTTCAAAATCCAAAACTTTATTTTTTATGGATAGAATATCAAAACCTGAAAATTTTAAGGATTTCCCATGAACCCCGTCTTTTAATAACCCTTCTCCATGCAGAAGGAAAGATTCTCCAGGTTTGGCCAAATTTTTTATTTTGCCATTAATTTTACTTTCAAAAACCAAGTCAACTTGCAAATTCCTTTTCAGATCTATTTTTGGATTCTGACTGGGAATAGAATTTAGGGAGCTTAGGTACTGCAATATTTTTTCTTCATTTTTCTGTATTTCGGTATTGATAAATTCTATTTTTTCATCTGTTTCTTTGGAGGTGAGCAGCACTTGTGGCCCCGAGTTATAATCTTTTTGCACCAGACCACTTTCATTTACACTATTAAAAAAGCTGAAAAGTTGATAGTATTCTTTTTGTGATAACAAATCATATTTATGATCATGACATTTGGCACATTGCATAGTCAAGCCAAGAAAAGCGGTAGAAATTGTCTCTGTTCTGTCAGCGGCATATTCAACCAAATACTCCTCCTGAACAATTCCACCTTCTGAATTTAATTTTTGATTTCTTAAAAAAGCGGTAGCCATTCTTTGCTCTTTTGTGGCATTAGGAAATTTATCTCCTGCGATTTGCCAAGTTATAAACTGATCAAATGGCATATTATTATTAAATGATTTGATCACCCAATCTCTCCATGGCCACATCCTTCTGTATCCATCCTGCGAATATCCATGAGAGTCGGCATAGCGAGAGACATCCAGCCATTCGAGTGCCATACGCTCTCCATAGTGTGGTGAGTTCATTAGTTTTACCACTACCTTTTCATATGCGTCTTCTGATTGGTCATCAAGAAAGTTATCAATCTCCTCAATCGTTGGCGGCAGTCCGGTGAGATCAAAAGTAATCCTGCGGAGAAGCACCTCTTTTTCAGCTTCAATATTTGGATTTAATCGTTTGTCTTCAAGTGATTTTAATACAAAATTATCAATAGGATTTCTGATCCATAATTGGTCGTTGACCTTTGGTATTTCCATATCATTGGCTGGGATAAAAGCCCAATGAGGCTTGTATTTAGCACCTTGCTCGATCCATTTTGTAATTGTTGCTTTTTCCTTTGGTGTAAGTGCCAGATTGGCCTCCGGGGGAGGCATCACAAAATCAGGATCATCAGAAATTATTCTTAAATAGACATGGCTTTTATTTAATTTTCCCGGAACTATTGCAGCTCTATTCCTATCATCTCCGAGAAGTGATGTGGCATCTTCTTCAATATCCAGCCTTAGATTTGCTTTCAAATTAGCCTGATCAGGCCCATGGCAAATAAAACACTTATCAGACAAAATTGGCTTTACATCGAAATTGAAATCAATTTTTTTAGGCAGGTTTTTTTCTGCTTCTACTATTTCTTGTGGTTTATCCACTCCACAACCAACCAATAAAAATATGATACCTATAAAAAGCACTTTTTTCATAGTGTATATGTTTAATGCATACATTGATTTAGTGTAAATAATTTCATTCTATAATTACTAAACTTTAAAACTATTAAAATCCTTGAACATTCACTAAAATACGAGAATTCGGAAGTACCTAATTTACAATATCATAACTCTACGTACTAGCAAGTCTTTCGTTTTTTTATTTGTTGATCAATAATTTCAGATAGGTGATAAGGGCGATTTATAGATTTAAAAGTTTCACCTTATAGCAAAATTTATATCGATATAAATGTAAATTTAAGGGCTATCCATACTTTAAGCGATTAAACTTTATTATGAAAATATTAATTATTTTTTTTCCATTTATGCTGATCAGGCTTTGTGTAGCTCAGGATTCTGTTCCGAAAGGTTTGATGGTAGAATTTTTACGGAACGCCAAGGACATAGAAATCAGGGATTCAAAGCCTGATTTTTCATGGATAGTTCCAGCGACAGCACAAAAACAATCTGCATGGCAAATTCAGGTGGCATCATCAAAAAATCTTTTAGAAAAAAGCAATCCTGACTTTTGGGATTCAGGTAAAATACCAAGTAACAGTTCCATAAATATTGAATATGAAGGAAAACCACTCGCTGATAATTCCACATACTTTTGGAGGGTGAGGGTTTGGGATATCCATGGAAACCAAAGCAAATTCTCTACAATTCAGCAATTCAAGACTGGCGTTTTATCTGATTATGCAAGTACGAGTAATTCATTTCAAATCGAGTTCATAGCTCCTGTGGATTTTAAGGAGATATCAAAAGGGAGGTACTTTATCGATTTTGGCAAAGATGCCTTTGGTACCATTGTTTTAAATATCCAGCCTACAAAAAGAGAAACCATTACTATTCATCTTGGGGAAAGTATTTCTGAACCTTATCGTGTAGATACTTCACCGAAAGGTAATATCAGGTACCAAAAAATTGATCTTGAAGTGACCCCGGGTAAATCAGAATATACACTTATTCTACCACCAGACAAACGAAACACAAAGCCAGAAGCTGTTGCATTACCTGACTCCATTGGCGTTATAACTCCTTTTCGATACTGTGAAATTGAAAATGCGAGTTTTAATTTCGATGCAGATAAAATAAAACAAAAGACTGTCCATTATTTTTTTGATGACAAGGAAAGTTATTTCACCAGCTCAGACGAAGTGCTTAATCAAGTATGGGAAATGTGCAAATATTCCATGAAGGCAACGAGCTTTTGTGGTGTGTATGTTGATGGTGATCGCGAGCGAATTCCCTACGAAGCCGATGCTTTTATCAACCAACTGGGACATTATTGCACAGATCGTGAATATTCCATGGCTCGCCTGACAAATGACTACTTCATGGAAAAACCCACCTGGCCTACCGAGTGGATTTTGTTTACACCACTATTGTTTTACTATGATTACCTGTACACCGGAAATACACAAGCGATTGCAAATCACTGGGAAAAACTTAAATATAAAACACTCACAGACTTGGCAAGACCCGATGGCTTGATCAATACATCTCAAGAAAATCAATCAGATGTTTTGATCACTAATCTCGGATTTAAGGACGCTAATTTGAGAATCAGGGATATTGTGGATTGGCCTCCAGCGCAGAAAGATACGAGTTGGAAACTTGCTACTGAAGAAGGGGAACGTGATGGTTTTGATTTTATGGAAATCAATACCGTAGTTAATGCCTTTCATTACAGGAGTGTAAAATTTATGGCAGAAATGGCCAGGGCAATTGACAAAGTTGATGACGCAATCTTTTATGAACAAAGAGCAGAACTTGTAAAAAAATCCTTCAACAAGGTATTTTTAGAACCTCATAGAGGATATTATATCGATGGTGAAGGTTCAGAGCATTCGTCTCTTCATGCCAATATGTTTGCATTGGCTTTTGGCCTGGCTCCCAAAGATCATTTAGAGACCATAATTAAGTTTATAAAATCCAGGGGTATGGCTTGTAGTGTTTATGGTGCTCAATTTCTGCTGGATGGACTTTATCTTTATAATGAGTCAGATTATGCACTAGAACTCATGACGGCACAGCATGATCGCAGTTGGTGGAATATGATCGCTTCGGGTTCTACGATTTCCATGGAAGCCTGGGACATGAAATACAAACCCAACTCAGACTGGAACCATGCGTGGGGAGCTGCCCCTGCCAATATCATTCCCAGGCATTTATGGGGCATCAGGCCAACCAGTCCCGGGTTTAAGCAATGTATTATAAAACCCCAGATGTCACATCTTACTTTTTCTAAAATTATTGTTCCAACCATGCGGGGCAGCATATTGGGCACTTATCATAAGGACAGAGACAGAAGTATTTTTACTATTGAGATACCTGGTAACATGACAGCAAACTTCAGCATTTCGCAATTCGATTGGAAAAGCATAAATCTGAATGGAACTAAGGCTGGGAAAAACAATGAAAATTTAATTTTGAAGCCGGGGAAAAATACAATTGAGGTATTTTTCTGAGCGAAATAAATTGGGATATTATTACCGAACCTGTTCCGCCTGTCCACCGTGGCGAGGCATCTGTTGGCTATCTCGTCTTGCCGGATTTATTCCGGCATCTGTCAGAGGTTCGCAAGAATCTATCTAAAAAATTACTTCAAAAACCCAGTGATGAAAAGGCTGTTGATATTTATTGACTTGGTTTGCAGATTTTGGGTTTGTTGCCAATAGCTAACAGACCCCGGAACGGTGTCCGGGGATTACCGAAGGGCAGTATTGCCGGGTATGTCAGGTCTTGGGATCAGAGCTTCGTTGTCGCAAAGCTTCATAAAGGATTATTCCTGCAGATACCGATACATTGAGAGACTCAATTTTACCGACAATTGGTATTTTTACTGTAGCATCACAAAGCTTTAAATATTCCTCCGATATGCCATCTTCTTCAGAACCCATGATAATGGCCAGCGGGCCCTTGAGGTCAGTATTATAAATGAGCGTATCTGTTTTTTCCGTGCAACCAATAATTTGTAGTCCTGTAGCTTTCAGGTCTCGAATACAGTTTTTGAGATTTTCTTCTCGGCAAACGGGCAATATATTCAAAGCTCCTGCTGAAGTTTTCATGGCATCAGCACCAATGAGTGCATTGCCACGGCTTTGAATCACCAATGCATCAGCACCGGCACATTCCATAGTTCTGGCAATTGCTCCAAAATTTCTCACATCGGTAATGCGATCTAAAATCACTAAAAATGGATCTTTGCCCTTGGAGTAAGCCGTTTCGATAATATGATCGAGCGAGTGGTATTGTATTGGTGAGATATAGCAAATGATACCTTGGTGATTTTTTCTGGTAAGCCGGTTAAGCTTTTCTAAAGGAACTTGGGAAAACGGAATTTTAAGCGACTTCATTTTGGAAACCAGCTCCTTGATCAATTCATTTTGAAGCCCTCGTTGTACGAAAACTTTTTCTATTTCCTTATCCGCATCTATGGCTTCAATTACTGCCCTTGTACCAAAAATAAAATTGTTGCCCTGTATTTCCTTATCGTAATTTCTCATTGTTTACTTCTTACCTTTTCTCCACAATTCTACCGATTTAAACCAATTTTTATCAAAGCTCTTTTTCCTAAGCAGTGAGTAATGATTTTCAGTAAACACGTTTTTAACTTTATAAAATGAAAATCTAACAGTTGGCATTTTCAAATCACGATTATATACCCAATCAATAATTTCTTCAGATTTATATACATCATTGGGTGGCCCATAGATAATATATATCATACCCATATCGCTCTTCCAACCTTCTTCAAAATTTGTAAACAAGTAATTTGCAGCCTCCACCCTATTATAAAATTTAGCAACCGTGGCCGTGGCCAGAGACGGAATTTTTGTCAATTTTATCCAGTATTGCTCAAAGGCTTCTTTGGGATCTGAAGCAGCTTTTATAGCATCGGTTTCTGCCCTGGTAGAAATATATATCAAAGGCTCCAGTACTTTATCAAACGTTTTTACCAGTGGAAAATAAGAATCCTGGACCCTTATCCCAATCCCATTGGCTGAAGAGCTGTCTTGCTGAAAAAAGTACAATCCTTCATTTTTGAGCTCAAAAGTAGAGTTGGTTTGGATGGTAAAAACAGAATCAATTTTTAGGTCTTTGGCTGCTCGTTGGTCTTTTATAATCATTGGCGGAACAGCCTCATCAAAATATTGTGAATAATAATACACAAATATTGGCCCTTGATAATCGCTGGTACTTTTTATCTGTAGTGCATTTTGCGTATTTATAAAACTTCCCAGCACTGGGGTTTTTCCATCTTCTTCGAAAAACACAAGTCCGTCTGTCGAAAAATTATAATCTTCAATAAATGGAATATCATAGACATAATCCATCCCGCTTTTTTTATTGATCACCTTGATAATTGCTATATCTGTTTTGTCATGATTAGGAAGTTTTAGGTAAGCAAACACCTTATTTGATTCAATCGCAATGATATGATCTTTTATGTTTATGGTATCTGAGGAAATAATATCAAGGGCGTGATAGCTTTTATGGAGTTCATAGATATAATGATATTGATCAAATAATTTTCCTTCATTGAAAGTAAATTCGAGATATATATGAGTAGTCTCACCTTCAAAAAATACATTGTGATGCATATGCACCTCGTTGTCAACACTATACCAATAACTGATGTTTTCATCAATAAATACCTTTTGACCATAAATCTTCCCAAAGGGAAATATCAGGATAACAAGAACGATATTTAGAGTTTGTTTAATGTTTTTCATTTATCTATTGAGAGGCATTTATAAATTCTTCCTACAATTGTCACTGGCAAATTGAGGTGCACTAAATTAATTTATTTTACTTTGCAATGTTTTAAAAAAGTAATAAATGTCAGTTTACACAACAGAAATAGCCTCAGATGTCATTGCCTCAGACAACCCAATTCATCAACGATTACTCAAAGCCTATTATTTGAGCCTTGATTATATTTCTGGTGATGTGCTGGAGGTTGGTTGTGGAGAAGGGCGTGGAGTGGAACTAATTGCACCAAAGGCCAGCTCATTTACCGGTATTGATAAAATTTCACAGGTAGTAGAAAACTTAAAAGCATCCTATCCTAAAGGAGATTTTCAACAAATGGTGATCCCCCCATTTTCAGGATTGGCAGACAATACCTACGATGTGGTGGTTAGCTTTCAGGTAATTGAGCATATAAAAAATGATCGAAAATATTTGACAGAAATCCATCGTGTACTCAAGCCGGGAGGAAAAGCTTTGATCACGACTCCAAATATAAAAATGTCACTTTCAAGAAACCCGTGGCATATCAGAGAATATACAGCTGAGGGACTGGAAAATCTGGCCAATGAAATATTTCCTAAGGTGGAGATGCTGGGTATTTCGGGCAATGAAAAAATAACAGCTTATCATGAGGAAAATAGGAAATCTGTAGAGAAAATGATGAAGTGGGACATACTCAATCTTCAATATCGGCTACCGGTATTTATGCTCAAATATCCATATGAAATTTTAAATCGAATGAATAGAAACAAGCTGAATTCTGGAAATACTGGTTTAGTACAAAAGATTCATCATTCAGATTATTTGCTTTCGCATGATCCTGATACGAGCCTGGACTTGTTTTGTGTGATGGAGAAGTAGTGCTTTCAATACAAGCAAAATATTCTTAATCATCTATTATCTTCTTTATAAAAATAATAATAAAAGACATCACATAATTATCTCTTCCTCGATACCCTTTCAGGTGACTCTGATGGGTGGACACTTGCTTAAAAAGGTCTGCGAAACTTTATTGAGTATATCTCACAGTCTATTTTAATTCTATTAAATCAAATTCTATGTCAACCGATTTACTATCAGGATGAGGAATTGGTTTGATACCTACTTTATCTTTCTTGAAGAATCCACTATTTGCAATGTTCTTTTGCGATTGAATTAATTGAGACCGGTTAAAAATTTCTCCTTTTTTAAATTCAATCATTTCTATCACTCTTACGGTTTCTATCTTTACATTTCCCTTTATAATAATCTTATCAAAAACAACTACGGATCCTTCAAAAATTTCAAAAATCAAATTGATGGATTTTCCAATAATATTCTCTTTTGTATCAATACTGAAAAATAAGTGTCCACTATCCATGTAAAGATCGGTAATACCAATACTTCCGGGATTGTAATAAAATTTACTCTCAATCTTTTGTTTATTGTACGGATCGCCTTTCTTTATTCCCAAATATTCGGTTAAGAAATCATCACTATATTTCGTATTACCTTTCCATGAAATTTCTCCGATTGTTAGTTGTTCATCATTTTGATTTTCTTCATTGATACTGTTAATATTCGTCTTTTCAGTAAACGAGAAAATAGACATTAGTAAAAAGATCATTGGTATTGTGAGTAAGTAATTTAAAGTTTTCATAGCATTATTTTTTGTTTGGTTTAACATAATTATTCTGTTCTTAATATTCAATTTAGAAAATTGATGTACAAAAGGAATAAAATGATCACCGGATGACATTCTTAAAATAAGTCTTGAGTATTGCTCGTGATCTTTTGTATTTATCACCACTTGATGATCGGCAATAAACTCATGAATTTGACGAATTTCATTTTTTATTATATGGATGATAGGATTGAACCAGCAAATGGCAGAAACCAGCTCCAATAAAAAAATATCGTAAGTATGCCTTTGTTGTACGTGAACTTTTTCGTGAGAAAGTACGTGAGAGTAATCATTATTGTATAAAATGGTGTTGTTATCATTAATGAAAATGTAATTGAGGAATGAGAAAAAGGAAGGGCCTCTCTTTAATCGGATTAATTTATACGTTCCTTTATCAACCACTTTATTTTCTTTGATAATGAAGAATATACGCCAAAGTCCCAACAATAATTTGATGAAAAAGAACAGAAAACCAGATACATATAAAAGAAACATTCCATGATTAATAGGTAAATCAAATATTCTTTTAAAGTTTCCAGATAAAACTGACTGGGGTTCTAAAATTGCCAAACTTTCTGAATCAAATAATAATGGATATGAATTGTCCATGGAACCAGGGTTCCAAATTCCTATACTTATCATGGGTATCAAAAAACCTAACATTGTAGAAGATAGGAGATATAATCTATTTGATTGGAAAAATGTGTGCTTAGAAAAAACAAGACGATACAAAATATAAAATCCCATATGACATACCGAAACCTGTAACAGGTATATTAAAAAGCTATTCATTTCGCTGATTTTTAAATTGATCGATTAATTCAGATAATTCATTCACCTCTTTTTCATTCAACTCATTTTCCTTCACCATGAAAGAGACAACATTTTCCAATGACCCTTCAAAATAGTTGGAGATTAAGTCCTTTAACGCAAATTTTTTATACTTGAGTTTAGATATTACTGGTCGATACTCATGAGTATTACCATATGCTTTATGGGTGACATAACCTTTTGTTTCCAGGATTCTAATAATTGATGAAATGGTAGTATAGGGTGGTTTTGGATCTTGAAATTTCGCAATGATATCATTTACAAACCCTGTTTTTAGCTCCCACAGAATCTCAAGGATATGCAATTCTCTTTTTGTTAATTCTTTCATGCAATAAATATATAACTTATATTTAAGTTATACAACTAACAACACATTTATACAACGTTAAAGTAAGTTATAAAATGTTAATTTACGTTAAATCTATTGAGATTGTTGAGCGTTTATTATATTGCGGAAATAAAAATATGCTTATAGATCAGGCGGCATATTAATTTCTGACCTATTTAATATGAAGTTAAAGAGTCGTTTATTCTGCTCGATAATAATACTCGGATTCTTGTCCACAGCTGTTGCAAATTTTCTAAACCTGTGAATGATTTTTTAGGTAGACTCTTATTGTCAACTTTTTTTTAAACAACGACATCGCTAATTATCATTATCGAAATAATAATAAAATACCTCGCATAATTGCTCACCCAACGACATCCAGTCTTTACCAAAAGGTACTTTATCTAGTCCGGCAATCCAGTCGGCATTAAGTTCGTAAATCAATCCATCTATGCCATAGCGCTCTAAAAGTCCTTCACCGATGGTTCCGGGATTCCGCCAATTAGGACCACTGCTCCCTTCAGTGAACCAGGTAAATTTTCTCAACAAAAGTTCAAGGCGTTCCATATTTGCAAGGTAGCTATCGATATCTATTTCTGGTCTTGAAATATGAAGACCACCTTCGGCATCATTATGAAAATCAATGGCAAGATCAGGTTTCAGCCCCAACTCAATTTGGTGTATTAGCCATTTTTCCAAAGCAGCATTCTCAGGAGTAAGATAAGGGTCAGTCTTTTTATCCCAATTTCTATTCAGATCTTTACCTTGTAAATTAAACCTCGTTCCTCCATGAGCTACACGATCTTTATTTGCCATGGGCAGAATATAAATACAATACCTTTCAAGATATTTATTGATCTTGGGATCATCATCTTTCAGGAGGTTTTTTATGAGTCCCTGAAGCACCCAATTTCCACCAGGTTCCCAGGCATGTGCCCGGCCCCTTAATAATAATCGGTTTGGAGCGCTTTCATTACCAATACGTATTATTTCCAACGGACGGTTTTCTACTGTATGTCCAATTTCTGTAATTTGGATTAGCGGATGATTTTCAATTTCAGATTTTAACTTTTCGAGATCGCTAATCCGGTATGGCTCCATTCGTGCTATGTAAACCGAATCATCAGGCATAATGAAGTCGATTTCCAGCTGTTTTTCCGGCGTCAGAGTAGTTTCTATAAATTTCCAGTTTTTACCATCCACAGACAAGTAACAGCTTGTGTTATCAGTGCCCACATATGCGGTCCGGCCATTCCAGATATTCTTGAAATTTTGCAATACTAATTTCATCCTGGAACCCTTCTTGGCAAATACCTGAAAATGCCAATGTCCGGAAGCTCGGTTTGGAGAATTTCGTTCATTGTCATAGATCAAGCTAATCAATACTGAACTGTCTGTCTGAACTTCATAGAAAAGCGGCGACCCATTTTCAAAGTTGTAATTGATATATTCAAATGAGGATGCCAGGCTTATACTTCCGGCAATACTAAAATAGCAGATTATTGAGCATAATATTAATTTCATCTTTGACATAGTTATAATTCTTTTCTAATTTTTAAACATATTTTGACCAATTAGAGCCTTTACATAAGGAGTCTAATTATTTACTTATTCGTAATGGTATTTCAGATAATTTCACATTCAGATTGTTCTCAGAAATTGGATATGTGGCGCAATGTAACATATTAGTTGTAGATTAATAGAGGTCTCCTTAATTATAATCAAAGTGCTTTAATCATTTTTTCTTCATCCAGACCGGTTGTAAGGATGGATGATGCGACCTTCCCAAAATGTCACCATAAAGTTCCGGTCTTCTGGCATTTCGATAGCGATATCCACCAGCCAACGTAAGTTTATCTTTAGTAATTGTGGATGTCGTAATGTCGTTTTCGAAACTTCTGATTTCAGATAATAACTCTCCATACGGATCAATGATCATGGAATTGCCATTTTTTAAATGATCACCATCAAAACCAATAGGGTTACTAAAGACATAATAAACCGCATTGTCATAGGCCCTTGCTGGCAGCCATCGCAATAACCAACCTCTGCCTTTAGGGCCATCAAATTCCTGTCGGAGTGGCACTGGATTTTCATGCCTTTTTTTCCATAAAGCACTATCAACAAAGCCTCTACCTGGCATGGCTGAGGGCGTGCATCCCGTGACATGCGGAGCAAATATTATTTCAGCCCCAAGTAGTGCGGTTGCTCTTACATTTTCTATCACATTATTGTCGTAGCAAATGAGTATACCACATTTCCAACCATGAAGATCAAACACAACATACTCATTTCCGGGATGCATGTAGGGACTGATAAAAGGATGAAGCTTTCTGAATTTGGCCATCAGGCCACCTTTATCAACGCAGATATAAGTATTATATAGTTTCTCATTATCCTTTTCAGGCAAACCGGCCAAAATTGTTAAATCATGCTTCTTGGCTATTTTAATAAGCTTTTTTGTGCTCTCTCCGTTTGGTATTTCCTCTGCAAAAGCAAAAGCATTGTCACGATCCAGATCTTTATAAAAAGTATAAGCTGTGATGCACATCTCGTGAAAGCTTATTACATTAGCTCCCTGCGATTTGGCCTTTTCTGCCAGGATGTCAATGAGAGAAAGGTTGTAAGTTTTATCTCCATCCTTGGGCTGGAATTGTGCAGTTGCAATTTTTATATTATCCATATATTTTAGATTTGCTGAACATGACGCATAATAGAATATAAAAATACTAATCATTTTGCATCAATATTTAAAAATATATTTTTGGCGTTCTGAAATAATAATCGCATTGTTCTGAATTTCTTTGGGGAGCAATTTTAATTATTTTTGAATATGATTTCTACGATAATTTTTGATATGGATGGGGTGATTATTGACAGCGAGCCAATCCACCAACAACTTGAAGATGAAATGTTCGCTGAGCAAAATTTTCATATTACTGAAGACGAGCACAAAGACTTTGTAGGGACCTCTACCATTGACATGTGGACAAAAATTGGTAAAAAGCACAAACTGACAAAAAGCCCACAGGAATTGCTTATGTCGGGTAGAGAGATGTTTTGGAAAGCACTTGAGGAAGATAAAGTTCCTCTGGTCGAAGGAGCACTGGACCTGATAAAACTTTTCTACAATAATAATTTTCTAGTACATGTTGCATCATCAGCCACCCGCCCAACAGTAGATAAAGTATTGGGATATTTCAATATTAAGAAATATTTTAAATATAGAATAGGTGGTGATGAAGTGTCCAAGTCTAAACCAGAACCTGAGATATTTATGAAATCGGCAAAGCAATCAAATTCCAGTCCTAAAAATTGCCTGGTTATTGAAGATTCTGGCAATGGTGTAGCGGCCGCCAAGGCTGCCGGGATGTTTTGTATCGGTTTTGATAATCCGGCAAGAGGAGCGCAAAATCTCTCACAGGCTGATCGTGTGGCAAATAAATTGAGTGAAATCGATATTGAATGGATCCGTTCATTATAACCCGAATAATCCAGGAAATAATATAAGAAACTTATTGGGGTTAGAAATTAATTTATTTAGGATAATAATAAACATCAGATTTTGATAAAAATGTTGCATCTGATGTTTATTATGATTTTAAGATAAGGTCATTTGGTTTATTTTTATAAACTTCAATATATATTTACATATTGATCTATATTTCTTATCGGCATTTAACTAACTCAATATGTTTGACAGTTTACTGGAACAATCATTTTATGAATTCCCATCTTTTAAAGTTGCCTTGTTTTCACTGCTTCTTGCGTTTTCTCTGAGCACAATTATTGCATATACATATAAATTCACCTATCGAGGAATTTCCTTCTCAGGCAATTTTTTCCAATCGATGGTATTGGCTTCGTCAGTCACATCAATGGTAATTATGGCCATTGGGAACAATGTCGCTGCCGGTTTTGGAATTATTGGTGCTATTGCCATCATTAGGTTTCGTACCAGGATCAATGATCCGAGAAATATTATGTTCATTTTTGCAAGTCTTTCAGTTGGAATAGCCACTGGAGTTTACGGATATTCTATTGCGATAGCAGGAACATTAATATTCTGTTCCGTAGCATTTATGCTCTATTTTTCTCCTCACGGTAGATCTTCGCTCTATATGTATTCACTGACATTCAATCTGCAACACGAAGAAGGGATTGAAGCAGTTGCACAGTTTTTGGAAAAATGGTGCCAGAGTAATTTTTTAATGAGCATTGGCGATGGTAAAATGGAAGATGAAAGATATGAATACCAAATTTCTTTGAAACATAATATTGATCATAAAGATCTTTATAGAAATTTTGCAATGCTTGATGGCGTTTATAATGTAAAACTCAACCGCCGCAATAACTCAGAAAGACTTTAATCATGATTAAAAAAGCAATATTTATAGTTTTTTGGGTTGTGGTTGTGGTAGTGCTTTTACTATTTTCACTCGTTTTTAAAGATACAAATACCGCTATTGTCGCTCAGGTAGAACCTCTGAAAAAAGCAATTTCCTATCACAAAGCCGTGAGGATTAAGGAAATCTTTGTAATCCCCGGTCAGATGGTTAATCCCGGTGATGTACTTGTGCGAGTAGAGCGGCCAGACCTGCTGCTTGATGTAGAAAAGAAAAACAACGAGATCGATCGACTTAAATTGGAGCATGACCTCATAAATGCAAAATATGCCAATAAGACCAGGCAACTAAAATCTACCACTGAAGCGCAAATTAGAAAAATTGATGCTGAAATCAGTCAGCTAAAAATGGTCATTGAAAACAACCAGAAATTGTCTGAACAATTTGGAAGCCTTACAGGTGTTTCGGATACTTCAAATCGACAAAATGCTTCTTATTCTGATATTGAATTAGATATTTTAGAAAAAGAAAAGAAGTATCTACTGAATCAGCAAAGACTAGAATTGAATGTAGAAAGCAGCATTCATGATGAAGAGGCCAAATCGTATGCCATGCGCTTGGTACTTTTGGAAAAGGAGTTGCAAGCGCTTATGACAGAAGAAATGGAACTGGTGAAAACGGCTAAAATCCAGGGAACAATAGGAAACGTAAATATACAGAAGGGAGAGCTTCTCGCACCATATACCACCATATTGTCAATCTATGAATCCAAACCAACAATAATTAAGGCATTTATGAATGAGGGTTTTAAATATGCTATGGAAGTTGGCAATAAGGTAACTGTTGAATCAACAAATAGAAAATATAGTATTGAGGGTAATGTATTTGAAATTGGCGCCAGGATTATTGAATATCCCAATAGACTTAAGACAAACCAGAATTTGCCAATGTGGGGCCAGGAATTATTTATCAGAATACCGAAGGATAACAATTTTCTGAACGGTGAGCGTGTGGCTGTGATTATCAAAAAATAGCTGCTAAATCGAAAATGTATTCCAATGAATCTTAGATATTTATTATCAGTTTTTGTATTTGCTTTTTTAACTGGACAATTCAAATGTTTTGCTCAATTTGAAATGGAAGGCTTTCTTGCTACATCCAGCAGTGATATCTCCTTAACACCTACAAAGGCAAAACTTAACTTTCTTTCTGATAACAATTTCAATGGTCCTTGGATTAGCAGGGTAGAATTCAGAACTCGTTCCAATGATGCGGATTTTAGCCAGGAAGATTTCAGACTTCGATTTACACCGTCGAACCCCGGTGAGCTAAAGGCAAATAAAAGATATTATACCAAGCAGGTCGATTTGCTAAATATTGAATACAAAGAAGAATTTAATAAGTCTTTGAAACAGCGATATATTATAATGATCAACCATTTGTTTGAATTTGAAAAAATATCAAACCTCAAGAAACAACTGGACATTAATCACCGATTGACCAATATGATGAATACCGGCAATGCCATATATTCTATGGATTTGGGAGATCTTATTGACGCAGAATCCAATGAACTTGATATGACATTATCCATAGAAAATTCAAAAATAAAATTGGGCGAGATTGAATTTCTCATCAATGACGTTTACAAATATGAAGGTGCAATTGATTGGACAAAAGTAGATGTAATTGAGATTCAGGATATTCTCAATCTATTTGCTGAATTCAAAGACCGCCCATCCGGTGAGCATATTTATCTTACCAAAATAAATCAAAAAAATATATTGGCAGCTGAGAAGTTTCACATTGAAAAATCTGAAACGTTACGAAATATAGGATACTTCCAGGCAGAATATGATACTGACAGGGGTAATGAAACATCTGAGCATTTCGGATATCAAATAGGTATTCGTATTCCCATAGTAAATCCTGATAAACCGGATCTGAACAGAAGAAAATTAGCCTTGATGGATGATGAAGCTATTTTGGAAGAAAAACGAGATGATCATCAAAGAGAAATGGAAATGGCTGTGCTAAGAATGGACCACTTTACCAAACAATATGAGGAGATCAATAATAAATTAGCGTCAATAGGAAAGCAGAATCTTTTTAGCTTTCAGAGTCCTGATAAATCCATAAAAGTTTCAGACCTGATCAAATTGAATGAATTTTATCTTGACTTACTTTTTAAACTTAATGCTGTCAAGAAGCAGATTTATGAAACATACCTTAACTATCTCGATCTGAACGGTAAAATATCAGAAGCTCCACTAAGAAATTATCTTTCTAAAAATCTGACTGAGTTTTAGTGGGATCATTCCTACATTGTGCAATCCATATTTTCCCTTTGGGCGATACTTGTTTATGTATATCAAATTAAACATACAATATATTTGCATTCTGCTGCTTGCAACCTGTTTTATTAACAGAAAAGCCGAAGGGCAGGTAGTAAATGATAATATTGAAAATCGACTACAATTATTCATAAATACACCAGTTTCATCCAATACAACGGACTGCACTTTGCAATTGAAATGTCTTAATAGGAAATTAACGAGAAAATGTATTCAATACCACAATGATCAATGGTTCTTCTTTAAAACATCAAAACTGACCAGGTATTATTTAAATATATCAAAGCAGGATTGTAGAGATTTAAGAGGTGTTCAAATCGTAATTATTGACGGTAAAGCTTGCGAACCTGAGAGTTACAATATTATCAAGTGTATTTCTCTTGGCAATCAGAATGATGTTTTTGTACTCCTTGACAGTCTCAAATCTGATAAGGAATATCTCGTGCTTATTGATGGATATTTACAAGATTTTTGCTCATTCACCATGGAGTTTAGCGACAATCCAAAAGGCCTCCCATTATCCAATGAAGGGATATTATCTTTAAAAATAGTACCGGATGCTAATGATCATTTGAAAATTTATTGGAGTATTCCAGATTCTTTAGCTGACAGGATATTGAAATATGAAATATATAGAAGGCATGAAACTGAATTTAAATCCAAGAAAATCCATGAAGAACCACAAAGCTTTAATGCGCATGGTACACCAAGAATTGATTATGTAATCGATGAAATACTCCCGGGTTATGGAGATTTTTATTATAAAATTATTGGAGTTGGAGAACATGAAAGATTGTTGATTTCAAAAAATATGATCGGATACTCTAGGCCGAAACCAAGCAATGATTCAAAAAAGCAATTGGAACTTGAACTTAATTACCCAAAAGAATGTAATCTCAAAATTTCAATTTATGATGCTTCTAATCAGGATTTACTTTACCAGTGCGATTTTCGGTATAATTTAAAAAATAGATGGTTTACCTACGAAATAGAAAAATATATTGATCAGGGGATATTAAATTATCGGATTGAAGTTAAGAATTTGGAGACAAATGAGAAAAGAAGCCATTTAATTTATAAACGATAAAATTTTCCTTGGATTGTTTAGATAATTCTTTAACAGTGGATTTACTGACGACTACTTTATATTGCCTCATCTAACTTACCTTCTTTTTTCAACTTCTTGACAACATCTTCCAATGGTATTTTATCTTCATCCTTACGCAATTCTGCTATCATGCTATCATAGAAATCTTCCCACAATTCACCGTGCTTTTTCAAATCTATTTGAACAGCTACTTTTCTGTTCTTGTCATCTGTTACGTAATTGATTCCTCTCATTTGTATCATATTATAATTCTTTAAAGATAACAATTTCATTTCTATTTATTATTTACCCCCAGGGATTACTTCGCCAAGGCTTCTTTAGCCCAAAGGATGATATATCATAATCACTGTTTTAGTTCTTCCAATCCGGTATGCAGGGGTTGCTTGGGGTAACCCCCATTACACCCGCCTGCCTGCACAAGGAATTTCATCCTCGTTTCCGCTATCGCTTAAACGAGGATGGTGAGGGTTTTCAACAGTGGAGTTGGGTTATTGTAAATTTATTGATTTCTCTTGAGCATTTCATTCGGTTCTTGATGTGTATCAAAGATATCTGTTACTACGACCATTTTTTCTTTAACCCAACTTGAAAATAAGGATCAAAATCCGAGTTGAAATCCCTTGATTTTAATTTATTTTAATGACTATCCGTGTTTGTACCTAAATTCATTTTTATAACTTACGCTTGCCACAA
>CAZDRA010000021.1:0-43810 GCA_964507705.1 uncultured Roseivirgaceae bacterium
TATTTAATAATTTTAGCTCCTTTTATCAGACATCTTTGTTTTCTGAGTATTTTAGGGTAAAAAAAATATATGGTGGCCAGACTTTTACTACTATCAATACTATTTTTTCATTCAGCGATTTCATTTGGACAAGAGAACCCAAATTCACCAGCGACTGATTCTATCAACTATTATTTGTCAGCAGGAAACTTTGAGAAAGCAATACTGCTATTAGATGATAAAATTAAGCACAACCCTAATGCTTCGCAATTTATTTCTCGAGGGCTGGCCAAAATAGAAATAAATGAATTGGATGGAGCATTAATTGATTTAAAGCAAAGCTTAGTTCTTGAATATCAAAACGATACCACATATTATAATATTGGCTACATACATTATATGCAAGGAAGATATCTTGAATCTGTTACCTACTACGACTCAGCATTGATGTTAAACGCAGACAATATTTATTATTTGATAGCTCGTGGTGATTCCTTCCTTGAGTTGGATAATTTCAATCTCGCCATTGACGATTATCGAAAAGTAATTGCAACTGACTCAAACGCTGATCTTGGATATTATGGCATTGCATTGTGTCATTATTATTCTGGAAGTTATGATAGCGCAAGTTATTATCTCAGCTATGCCCTAACAATTGATCCATTTGATGCAGATTATTATTATCAACGGGCTTTGTGTAAATATCATGAAGAGGACTATGAAGGAATGTTTAAGGATATTAATTTTTCTATAAATGTTGACCCTACAAACTTAGAAGTCAGAGCTTTTCGGGGATTACTGTTTTTGGAAAATGATGATTACGAAGAAGCTTTGGAAGATTTGAATTATGTACTATCAGTTGACACATTGAATATTGAGTTGTTATATGAGAGAGGAAATATTTTATTAAGAACCAATAGGTACACATTGGCCATAAATGACTTTACTACAATAATAGAGTCCGATGAACTGGTTGAGACTGCTTTCTACAACAGGGGAATATCGTATTATTATCTAGGTCAATACGAAGCTGCAAAAAGTGATATTTCACGATCAATTGAACTAAACAACCAAGAGGAAGACTATTATATCTACATGGCAATGTGCAAGCTTGCCACCGGAAATGAAGAAGATGCTTTTAATGATTTTTCATCGGCTGTAAAAATAAATCCGATCAATCCGGATATATATTTTAAAAGAAGTATCGCCTTTTATGAAACTGAAGATCATCAACCGGCATTGGACGACCTGGCAACTACGTTTAAATTGGATCCGGAATTTCCGGGAATTTTTCTTATGCGAGCAGAAATATATGCTGCCATGTTCGAGGATAAAGAAGCATTAAAAAACTATGATTTATCAATCCTGCATAATCCTGAAGGCGGTGAAATTTTTTTCAAAAGAGGTATTTTCCTATTTGAGACGGAAAATTATGAAGGAGCAATGGATGATTTTAACTATGCAATAACATTGGACGGAAGCATTCCTGCACCATATACAAATCGAGGATTGCTCAAGCTGGAATTAAAAGATAGAGAAGGCGCTTGCTTAGATTGGAAAAAGGCATTTCAGTTGGGTTCGGAATATGCCCAGGAATTACTGAAAAAACATTGTAATTAGAAATGAATTAATAGAGGTACCCAATACTTCGCATTCAATTTTAGCACGATATAAAAATTAAGATATAGTGATTTATATTTCTCGAAAGGAGCACCAATTCCCAATTTAATGAACGTGCGTTAATTTCATTTTGTAAAATATAATTTTAATTATTTTAAGAATTCTATAAAAACATCACATCAATAAATAAGAAAATTTATTACGGAATCGTTTAAATTTTTATCCTGTTGATCAATTCCTTTATAAAATAAACTAAAATCTTAAATTTGTATATTATGATTTTTTTAAGGAATTATATCTTATAACTTTTTAGTTAGCAACTTACTATGATAAAACTAAGCAGAGTTTTTTTTATTTGCTTTTTTATTGGCTCTACCCCATCGGTGTTGGCAAATAGCTATAGCATTGCGATTCATAATAATGCAAATAATCATTTCTCTTTGCCATTAATAGGAATTCGAATTAATGGAGGATTAAAATACACCAATGATAAGCACATTGAAGTTGAGATAAAATCACTAAAAACTGACAAGTCATTAATTGAGTTTATAAAAATCGGATTTGATCCAGACCTGTCAGGCTCCGATTGGCAACCATATACAGAAGCGAAGCTAAAAATGCAACTCGATGGTGAAGATGGAGAAAAAAGAGTTTATGTACAATTAAAAGATAAAGCCGGGAATAGCTCACCCATAGAAAGTAATAAAATTATTTACGATACTACTCCGCCGCAAGATCTGCTTATTTCAATCAATAAAGGTGAAAAATTTACCAATGATAAACTGGGAAGAGTATTGGTAAATGTCAAAGCTGAAGATGCTGATCAAGTGATGTTATCTAACTCAGCCCAATTTCAAAATGGCCGGTGGGAACCTTATAAAGAATCCATAAAATGGATTATTGAAGTCGGGTCAAGAGATGGTGAAAAAATTGTTTATGCAAAATTTAGTGACCTGGCTGGGAATGAGTCCGAATCAATTAGTTCTAAAATAATATTGGATGTAACCCCACCTACAAATGGGTCTATTGTAATAAATGATGGAGGTAAATATACGCGGTCAAAAAAAATCGAATTGACCTTAACAGCAAAGGATGCTACCCTGGTGAGAATTGTTAGCCGAGGCGTTGGGAAAAACTTCGATTTCGTTCCGGATGAATCTGGAAAGATGGAAATAATATGGAATACAGATTCATTGCAAGGTAACAAAAGCGTGAAGGCCTATTTTATGGATGAGGCGAAAAATACTACTAAAATCCCAGCAGAAGCCTCAATTAATTATAATAAAACACCACCGGTCGCAGCGCAAATAACTATTGATCAAGGCCGGAAATATACCAACAATCCCAAAGGCATAGTAGCTCTCAAGATTTTATCTGAAAAGCCACCGCAAAATCTAAAAATGTTTATCAGTAACAAACCAAATTTTGACGGCGCAAAGGAAAGGTCATTTGTTCCGTTTATAACCAATTGGCAATTAGATAGCGAGACTGATGGACTAAAATCAATCTATATCAAGTTGATTGATCAGGCAGGAAATATTTCGAAAGTAGCCAAAACCGATATTTTTTTAGATCGCAGTGCACCAACAATTGTTTCATTTAGCATCAATGAAGAAAGTGAATGGAGCATTAGTCTCAAAGTGATGCTAAATAGTGATGTTGATGACGCTTTTGAAGCTCAGTATAGTAACAATTCTAATAATTTAAGGAATACCAAATGGGAAGTATTTAATGAGCAACGTCCTGATTGGACGATTCTCGCAGGAGATGGTCTGAAAAATGTTTATGGAAGATATAAAGATGAAGCTGGAAATATTTCTGAGGTCGTATCAGCAAAAATCATGTTGGACATGACTCCTCCCAAAGGGAAATTAATTATTAATGATGGGACCAAACGCACAAATCATTCTGAAGGACTTGTTAATCTTCAAATTCAACATGACGAAGATGTAATAGGTATGCAAATCACTAACGTGCCTGATTTCACCGAGGTAAAACTTCTTCCTTTACAAGAAAAAATAGAAAACTGGAAGCTTGAAGGTGATGATGACGGACCTAAGACTGTTTTTATAAGACTTAAAGATAAAGCAGGCAATTTTTCTAAAATATATTCTTACGGCATTATTTTAGACAGAACCCCTCCTACAAATTGCGATCTTGTGATCAACAATAATGATTCATTCGTGCGAAATAGGAACAAACGTGTTTCCCTATCTTTAAGAGCCGAAGGTGCAAATTACATGCAAGTAGCAAATAGTTCCACTTTTCCCAATGGTGAATGGATTCCTTTTAAAACTGCTATTTCCTGGACCCTTGAAGGCCCGGAAGGTGTTCACAATGTGTATGTGAAATATAAGGATGCAGCAGGAAATGAATCGGATGTGATCAGTAAAACAATAAAATCTGATTTTGCACCACCAAAAATTGTTAAAATTACAATTGGTGAAGGGACAGGATTTACCACAGATTCTCAAAATAGCGTTACGCTACATTTTGATGTTGAAGGAGCTGTAGAAATGGCAATAAGTAACAACCATATCAATGACACCAGCAATATGAAAGGTCAATGGGAGCCATATAAAACCAGCAAAGAATGGCGATTGGAAGGTGAAGACGGACCAAAAATAGTTTACAGCATATTTAAAGATGAAGCAGGAAATCTCACAAAAGAATACCAAACCAAAATTGAATTGGACAGAATACCCCCAATAGATGGCAAAATTTCTATAAACAATGATGCAGAATGGCTTACTGATAAATCTGGAAAAGGAGCTGTTTTTTTATATGCCAAAGGGGCACATGAGGTAATGATAAGCAATTCTTCCAATTTTTCGAATGGCAAATGGGAACCTATGACAAACATAAAAAAAGACTGGAAATTTGAAACAGGACAGCCCTCAGTAGAAATTTTTGTGAAATTCAGGGACAAGGCAGGAAATATATCAGAACCCATTAGTGCTACCATTAAAATGGATATTGAACCTCCCACGAACGCTTCAATATCTATTGACGATGGAGCAAAATTTGTCACAAATAAAGAAAGAAAAGTTACGATAGGTATAAAAGTGAATGGTGCTACAGGAATGAGAATCAGTGAGAGTAAAATATTCAGCAATGTAAAATGGGAAGCCATATCAACAAAAAAAGAATTATCTCTAACAGCTGCCGATGGAGAAAAAACAATTTACGCTCAGTTTAGTGATGACGCAGGTAACCAAAGTGAGATCGTGAGTAGCAAGATAATTCTTGATACAACACCTCCAAAAATTAAACAATTCACTATCGATGATGGAGCTGAATGGACCAACAATACTGAAAAGAAGGTGAAATTATCTGTTAACGCAAGCGGTGCCCATGAAATGATGATTAGTGACAACCCCGGTTTTGGAAACTCTAGCTGGCAATCATTTAATGCTAATATTTCAAATTATGAATTGAAAGGCGAAGATGGGGAAAAGGTATTATTTATTAAATTACGGGATGAGGTAGGCAATGTATCAAAAGTAGTTTCGTCAAAAATCAATCTCAAAAGATCGTTTTAATAACGATGTGATTAATTAAAACTTAATCTTCACGAGTAAGTTTTAACATTACTTCAATAAAAAATCACAACTATAACTATTTTAAAAAGTTCAAAAAAATCCATGGAAATAAAAGAAAAATTTTCCTTACAAAAATTAAATACGTTTGGATTAAAGGTCCGCTCAAAATATTATGTTGAACTAAAATCAATTAATGATACTATTGAATTTGTCAAATCCAAAGCTAAAAAATTTGATAAAACTTTAGTGCTGGGAGGTGGTAGTAATTTGTTGTTTACTCAAAACTTTGAGGGTATTGTAATTAAAGTTAACATCCCGGGCATTCATGTAGTCAAAGAGGATAAAAATCATTTTTGGGTAAAAGTTGGCGCCGGGGTTAATTGGCATGATTTAGTCGTTAGCTGTATCAATGCAAATTTTGGTGGTATAGAAAACCTCTCTCTGATTCCAGGAACAGTAGGAGCTGCCCCTATTCAAAATATTGGAGCTTATGGAGTTGAATTAAAAGATATATTTGAAGCTTTAGAAGCTATTAACCTTGACAACGGAGAAAAAAAATATTTCACAAACACAGCATGTAATTTTGCTTATAGGGACAGTATTTTTAAGCACGATCTGAAAGATAAGTACATTATTACCAATGTGATTCTCCGGCTTACTCGACATCCCATTTTGAATATAAAATACGGAAATATTCAGGAAGCGCTTTTGAAAACTGGCAAGGAAGAATACTCCATAAAAGATGTAAGTGATGCCATAATAAAAATAAGGCAATCTAAACTTCCTGATCCTGGAAAGATTGGAAATGCAGGTAGTTTCTTTAAAAATCCAATAGTAAATGTAGATCTATTCAATGCCATAAAAATATCTTATCCCGAAATCCCATCTTATGAACAGGCGGATGATTTGATAAAAATACCTGCTGCATGGTTAATAGATCAGTGCAAGCTGAAAGGTATGCAACACAAAGGTGCCGCAGTTCATGTGGACCAGCCTTTGGTCTTAATAAATCAAAAAAATGCAACAGGCCATGATGTTATTGAATTGTCCAATAAAATCAGGCAAAAAGTAAAAAATAAGTTTGGTATCTCTCTTGAAACAGAAGTGAGGATTGTTTAAAAAATAATTGAGATATTTTCTACCAAGCAAAAGAATAAATCAAGCCTTGGATTATTCTTATGGTTTTCGATAAAAATTCTGTGAGAGGCTTTTCCTTATATCAAAGAATCAGGTACTATGACTTCCTCATTAAACTTTCTTGTTTCAATACCGAATTTTTCTAAAAACTCAATTCCTTCATCTTTTTCTATGCCTTTATATTCAGCATAAGAATTTAGGTAAACTACATGTTTTATACCCATACTGTAAATCATCCTAGCACAAGGAAGGCAAGGAGTTAAAGTTATATAAATCGTTGATCCCTCAACATTTGTATTATTCTTTACGGCATACAATAATGCATTTTGCTCTGCATGCAGTGCCAAAGAACAGCTTCCTTTCGAATCTCTGTCACAACCTATTTCAGGCCATTCTTCATCACAATTGTGTGTTCCAGAGGGAGGCCCATTATAACCTATAGAAATAATCCTCGTCTCCTTTGTTAGCACTGCGCCAACGTGTCGCTTTACACAATGAGATCTTCTGGCAATATTAATTGCCAACTCCATAAAAATTTTATCAAAGTCCGGTCGTTCCATTATTACAAAAGATTTACAATCCTTCTCAATTTCAAAAAGAAGTTTTTATATTCGAATGAATCAATAAATTGTAAAAGAACAAAAATGCAAATCAAAATAAAATTCATCCTGATATTATTATTGTCCCTATCTTATAATGAAATTTTTGCTCAGGAGGCACTACTGCCAAGGGTGAGCCCATTAGAAATTGTTACTGTAAAATATGAGTCTACTTATATAAAGGTAACTTATGGTCGTCCACACAAAAAAAGCAGAGAAATATTTGGTGATTTAGTCCCATTTGGTGAGGTATGGAGGACGGGAGCAAATGAAGCTACTGAGATTACATTTACTAAAAGCGTATTGATCAATAACAAGAGACTAAAAGCAGGTACATACACCATATTTACAATCCCCGAAAAGGACAAATGGAAGGTGATGTTCAATACTGATCTTGGACAATGGGGCGCCTACAAATATAATCCTGATAAAAATGCCCTTACTATTGAAGCAAAGGTTATACAAACAGAAGAAATTTATGAGCCTTTTACTATTGAATTTCAGATACAAGATGATACAACAAATCTCCTCATGATGTGGGACAAGACTCAAGCTTCGTTTTCTATTAGATTTTTAGATTGATATAACACTTCGTCTCCCATTTTTCTTTTCTAACTTTGCGCACCGGTAAGTTGCCGAAATCAATATTAATATTGTATGCTTTCTATTTCCAATCTCAACTACTTCATTGGTGAACGAATTCTGTTTGAATCAGCCCAATTACACATAAAACCCAAAGAGAAAATTGGTTTGATTGGGTTGAATGGGACTGGGAAAACCACACTATTGAGAATAATCAATGGTGAAATAACACCCGATTCGGGAGAGATTAGCAAGAGAAAAGATTGTACTATCGGTTACCTCAATCAAGATTTGCTGTCCTTCCAGTCACAGGAAAGTATTGTAGCCGTCGCTATGGATGCTTTTAAGGAAGCAGTAAAGCTAGAAATAAAAATTGAGCACATATTAAAAAAACTTGAAACAGACTATACCGATGATCTTGTACATTCATTAGCCACCTTGCAAGAAAAATATGAAGCCCTTGGAGGATATACGCTTCAGTCTCAAGCTGAAGAAATACTCGAAGGTGTAGGGTTCAAAACTTCTGACCTTCACAGACCTTTGAGTGAATTTTCTGGAGGGTGGAGAATGCGAGTAATGCTTGCAAAATTATTACTCGAAAAGCCTGCAATATTAATGCTCGATGAGCCAACAAATCATCTTGATCTTCCTACAATCCAGTGGGTTGAAAATTATTTAAGAAACTATGATGGTGCTGTGATAATAGTTTCACACGACCAGGTCTTTTTAAACAATACAATCTCAAAAATAATTGAAGTAAATAATTTTAAACTTAACTCATATCCGGGCAATTACGATTTTTTCATGAAGGATAAAACCCTGAGAGATGACATTCAGAAAAATGCCTTCCTAAACCAGCAACAAAAAATAAAGCAGAGCGAGCAATTTATAAATAGATTTAGAGCAAAATCTACCAAGGCGCGTCAGGTTCAATCAAGGGTTAAGTCATTAGAAAGAATGGACATGATTGAAGATGTGAAATCTGACTCAGCTGCTATCAGTTTCAATTTCAGTTTTACACAAAAATCTGGAAAGCATGTTAAGATACTGGAAAATGTAAGTAAAAGTTATGGGGATTTGGAAGTGCTGAAACCTTCAACACTAGGCATCGAAAGAGGTGATAAGATAGCTCTTATCGGAGCAAATGGCATTGGCAAGTCAACACTTCTTAGGATGATGACCGACACTGAACCTCACGGAGGTAAAGTTGAGACCGGCTACAATGTAATTCCTTCATTTTATGCCCAGCATCAGATAGAAGCATTGACATTAGAAAACGAAATCCTTGAAGAATTAAAACAAACAGGCACGAAAAAATACGAGCAGGAGTTGAGAATGATTCTGGGATGTTTTTTATTCAGTGGAGATGATGTCTATAAAAATATTAAAGTGCTATCAGGTGGAGAAAAGTCGAGAGTAGCTCTGGCAAAAACATTAATATCCGAAGCTAATTTTTTATTGCTCGATGAACCCACAAATCATCTGGATATTATATCAGTAAATATTCTAATCCAAGCTCTGCAGCAGTATAAAGGATCTTTTGTACTGGTTTCTCACGACAGACGTTTTATATCGGAGGTGGCAAATAAAATTTGGTATATCGATGATCAAATTATTAAAGAGTATCCAGGGACATATGCTGAATATGAGGTCTGGAAAAAGAATTCCGCATTTGAACAAAAATTAATAATTCAGCAAAATATAATTAGTGAAAATTCAGTAAAAAAGAAAAAAAAGAAATCAACTGTAGTCCAACAACAAAAAAGCAATAACACTTCTATCCTTGAATCGAAATTGGAATCCCAAGAGCAAGAAATTGCGCATATAGAAAAAGAGATTTTGAAGATTGAGGAAGAAATGGCGAAAGAAGAAATTTATACTAATCCTGATAAAATGGCAGAAGCCAATACAAGCTATAAAAAGTTGAAAACTAAATTAGAAAACAGCAATAAGCGATGGGAGCAAATTGCTGAAGAACTGGATAAATATGAGTAAAAAAGAAGGGTGCTCACAGCCAATGAGACACCCTTGCTTACATTAAACTTAGCCTAATGTCATTCTGTAAAATATACTGTCAATGCTGTCATACCAAAAGTAAGATTGCTTTTTACTCCCGAATCAACGCCTATTAAAAGCCAAATATCTCCATCATTATTTGATACTACTTCAATGTTGAAATCAAAAGTATTTCCTGATATGGTCTCTGGCCTAACCTTAGTAAATTCTTTAATAGAACCAATGTTTACGATGTCCTGTCCTCCTTCATTGTTTTTCTCACCTTTATCAACGTTCAACATTTTATACTCTAACGAGCTTTGCAAAACGGTCTCCTCCAATTGCGGAGCATAATTAACTGCTCCCATTTTTAAGTACAATTCCTCTTTTAGCGATTTGATAGATGGGTCATTCAACTGTGTGTAAACAAGAAATTCAAAATCAAGTTTATATTTTTTATTTGGCCGCAAGCCGGTTACATGTTTCTTGAAAAAATAAAATAAATCGCCATGAGGATTCTCTGCACTAATTTCTAAACCATTCCCCTCTACTAATAAATTACTGGGTATAGGACGATAGCCAAAAATAAAATCAGTACTATCCGTATAATCATCAGGGTAATCAGAAACGCCTCCTTCCCATCCCTGAGATCCATTTTCAAAGTCAAATGCTGTTATCAAATCCACTAATATTGTAGATTCCATATCAGCTGCACAGCCTGACGTAATCCACATAATTGCAATAATTACAGCAACTTTTATATTTTTTCCCATCCTCATAAAATATCCTTTAGTACTCAAGACACATAAATTACAAAAAAGGTTGATTCATTATCTAAAATTATAAGCCACACCAAATGAAAGCATAAAAGATGATGGATAACTATTGAGATAGAAATCTTCTCTGGTAAATGAATTTACAGCAAATCTATAACTTGGCTCAAATGTTATAACATAACTTTCTGCAATTGTATAACCCAACATGGTACCCAATGAGCCATTGAAATAAACACTTTTAAAAGGTGATCCTTCCCCGGTTGAATTTGACAGACTGCTCAAAAAGTTGCTTTCGTCAACAATTTTATTTCCCAGAAAGAATTCCGATGAAATCCCAGCCATTAAAGCGACATTCAATTTTTTATCCAATAATATGTATCCCGCCCTAAGTGGTATTGATGCAAATTCGTACTGGTTGTTTAGGTCAGTTTCAGCAATTGAGTTTACACTTGAGAGTCCTTCGATCTGATATTGATAAGACGCAACAATTGGAATCTTGTTATTACTTCCGGTTTCTTGCAAATATCCTGTTGTAGAAATTGTAGTGTTAGACTTTCTATATGCGATACCTGTTTGCACAATTATCCTTTTTGATAATTTGAACCCTACATTTGCTCCATAGCTGTAGCTAATCTCAGGTTGAGATTCTTCCCCCGCACCTCGAACCAATAAAAAATCTTTATTTGAAGTATTTAAAGAAGCAAAATTATTGTCGACATATTCAGCACGAGAACTAAATGCAAACCCGGAGCTGGAATACGAGTTTCCTGCGTTTTGAAAATTCGGATCGAAGGTACCGGTAGAGAAATCTAAACCCGCAAGGAATAATCCAAGTTCTTTTTCTTTTTTTCTTTTCGATGCCCCTTTCGGCATTATTGGGATTAAATAGATATGATCAATTTTATCTATCACTTCATTGGCAGGATTCAATCCTTGCCGCCCAATTTCACTTAGGCTATAAAACGCTCTATTATTTTCTGAATTATTAACATTTTCCAAAGCATAACTACCTTGATTTATCCCAGCTAATGTTTCAATATTATCGGTCTTATCATTAGCTAATTCCTTGTTGCTGGATTGCGCTAAGATTACAGTCTCAGATTTAGTTTCACTTTTATTTATGATTTGATTTTTATCTTTTACACTTGTCGGTTTTTCAGAATTTGAATCCAGAACGGTATTTGGCTTACTATCCTGCAATAATTTATGCTCATCTCTCTCAATTTTCACTTCCGTTACTTGCCCGGCATTTTCTATACTGCTGTTGAGGTAATGATTAATGCTAAATATTCCAACCCCAAGGGCAAATGCTATTGATGCAGCTGCCAGTAATTTATACACAAATGCTTTACGTCTAAAATAACCTGCTTCATCTTTTGATAATGCAGAGTCGATTTTATCCCATGCACTTGCGGGTGGAGTCATCTCAACATTGTTAAAGACCTCCTCCCACTGCTTTTCGAATTCTGTTCGTTTATTGATATTTTTCATAGCGGTCTGTTTTTTCTTCTTCTGCTATTTTTTCTTGCAATAATTTTCTTGCCCTGAAAAATTGCGATTTAGAAGTACCTTCACTTACTTCCAGCAATTCAGCAATTTCCTTGTGACTATATCCCTCTATAGCAAATAAATTAAATACTGCCCGACACCCTGTCGGCAAGGTTCTAATCATATTGAGCAACTCTTCCATCCGAAGGTTTGATATTGTGTTACTTTGATCATATACATGATGCACATCTTCAATATCTACCATTGGATACATGTAAAGCTTTTTTCTCTGGCTATTTAAAGCAGTATTAATTATGATTCTTTTTATCCAATAGTCAAGCCTGCTTTCTCCGCGATAGTTTTTTAAATTTTTAAATATTTTTATAAAGGAATCTTGCAGAATATCCTCTGCTACTTGCTGAGATTTTGCATAGCGCAAGCAAACCACATACATTCTTTTTGAGAAAAGATCATAGAGATTTCTCTGCGCCACTCTATCTCCTTTGACACATGCTTCAATTATTTCCTTATGCTCAAGCATAAATTCTGCTTAGGTAGAGTTGTTTATGCAAATAATTCCTCCTTATGACACTATATATTATCAACTGGTTGTAATTTGTTCCCATAATTAATTTTTGTTCACTAAATGAAATCAGTAAATCTGCATATGAATTTCTACAAATTGTTACTTATATCAAATTCATTTATTCTTATTTTCGCTATTTTTCATGTCTCAACGGCGGCTGAAAGGAATACCAAAAATTTAAAAAATATTGATAAAATATATGACGACAACATAAAAACAGCCATACTATTTCGAGGCGATGAAATATATACCAACCCACTGTATCCTGCAACTATTCCTATTTTCCAGAAAATCCCATTGATCTTAATATTTGATGAAATTTATACCGAAGATGCTGATTATTACCAAGCTAAAATAATTCATTGTGATATGAACTGGCAACATAGTAAATTGCCAGAACTACAATATCTATATGAGTACAATGAATTTAATATAGATGATTTTGAATTTTCAATTGCTACAAAAATACCATATACACATTTCACTTTTCCTGTTCCTAAAGTAAAACTTCCGGGTAACTACCTTCTTGTCATTTACCATGAAAATAATAAGGACGATATCATTATCTCCAAACGATTTACTGTTTATGACCAGAAAGTAAAAATAATTGGGAATGTCGGTCTTTCTTCGGGTGTGGTGCAAAGAAAGCTAAATCAGCAAATCGAATTTACAATTGACTATGCAAAATTCCCTATTTCCAATCCTTATTTAGACATTCATGTTGTGCTAAAACAAAATAACAGATGGGATAATGCCATTTATGATTTAAAACCCACTGCGATAAAAGAAGATATTTATCAATTAGAATACAGACACTTCAACTTCGAAAATAATTTTAAGGCAGGAAATGAATTTAGATTTTTCGATATTCGCTCCATCCACTATGGAGGAAGAAATGTAGAAAAGACTACCATTTCGGAAACCCAGACCGAAGCCTACCTCTACTTTAATAAATCACATGCCACTGAACCTTATACTTATATTGTGGATATGAATGGAGGATTTGTAATTGAAAACTCCGAAGGAAGAGATAATTTTTTGGAGTCAGATTATATCAATGTTCATTTTGCGCTTGATTTAAAAGAAAATATTAATGATGATATTTACCTTGGTGGGAAATTTACCGACTGGAGATTTGAGGAATCCACTAAAATGAAATATATAGAAGTTTCGGGAATTTATATATGCAACTTATTACTGAAACAAGGGCTGTACGATTTTAGTTATTATATGCCCAATAATCAAGAAAACCCAACATTGCTTGAAGGGAATCATTTTCAGACACGAAATGAATATGAGATCATCGTCTATTACAAAGATCAAATGCTCAATACAGATATAATAATTGGGTATATGAAATTAGACTGATTGTCTTGTAGACCCCAATCATCCTCGATTGCAACGAGGATGTATTGGATAAGATACCTTGTCTATGTCCAAAGGTTTTCTCCGTAAGACCATCCTTCTCTCATAGGTTCTTTAATAAATTGCTCAAATTCCGGATGATTAGTGATCTTCATATTTTTTGCGTCATATTCAATACGCGTATCAAATCTTTGTGCCAGCACACCCAATAATATCATTTCCGTCAATTCTGCAGAGTATTCAAAGTTTGAGCCTGGCATTGGACCATCACCTTTTATTGCCGATATCCATTCTTGATGAGGTGCTTCTTCTGCAACTCTAGGAATAGTCTTTTTTGGTATTGCTTTAGTAAATTCCAGCCATTCTTCGTCAGAGCCCAGGAGTCTTGGTTTATTTGGTCTTCCTCCTGTCGCTAATGATTTTTTATTTCCTGCCATAACCATGCACGTACTGGGAACTTCATCAAATCCCCATTCAGGTCTTATTTCTGGCTGTAACCCGCCTTCATACCATTGAAGAGTAACAGGAGGTTTATTTCCTCTTTTTGGGAATTCAAATTTCAGATGAGTTTGATCAGGCATGAATCCATTACCGGAAACAGGTCTCACAATTGATTCTACAGAAGTAGGCATACCAAGATCTAATGCCCAGAAAGGTGCATCCAAAGTATGGCATGCCCAATCACCCAAAAGTGCATTTCCAAATTCATACCAACTACGCCAAAACCTTGGAAGATAGAAATGACTATAAGGTCTCTCTTTAGATGGCCCAACCCAACTGCCCCAATCCAGTCCTTGAGGAATCGGATCTCCTGCTGCAGGATAATTTTCGGGTTTCACAAAGTACCCATTAATATCGTAATTCGGACCGCCGAGCCAACCAAATACTTCTGTTACATCTCCAAGGACATCTGCTTCATACCATTCTTTTATAAATCGGATTCCTTCGGTTGTATGCCCTTGGTTTCCCATTTGTGTAATGACATCGTAATGCTTGGCAGCTTTTTTCAGTGTTCTTAACTGCCAAATATTATGTGCCAATGGCTTCTCAACATAAACATGAATACCCATCTCCATAGCTGCCATTGTTGCAGGAAAGTGCGTATGATCCGGAGTAGAAATAACTACCGCATCAATATCTTTTCCCATTTTATCAAACATCACCCGGAAGTCAGTAAATCGTTTAGCGTCTGGATATTTTTCAAATGCCTCAGCAGCTCTTTCATCACTCACATCGCATAAGGCTACAATGTTATTTAATGAAACGTCATTTTCATCTTTCAAATCACTACTATCGAGGTTTCTGGCACCTCGACCACCGACACCTATAAATGCAATGTTCAACTTACTGTTGAGTGAACAGCTTTTGAGGGTTGGTAAAAAAATTGCTCCAGCAGAAAAAGCTGCAGCAGACTTTACAAATGATCTTCTTGAAAAATTATTCATATGGATATGTTTAAGACATTAAAGGGAAAATTACTGTATGACTATTTAAAACGTGAAATAAATGCATTCTCAATACTTTTCAAACTATATCACAATGGAATAAATAATTGCCGATTTTTAGGTGTGGTTGAGGATTGGTTTTTTTTAGAAAAATTATCAGTTCTACTAGCAATGTTAACAATCGGTGTATCCTTAACGTAATAAACCCTTCAATAATTGATTAGAAGTTAAACTCATCTTTTAAGAAAAAATCATGTTAATATAAATGTCAGATAGAAACCCTCTATTGATGCCACAAAAGGAAAGTAGAACCAGGATATTTACTATATGATGAATTTATTCTTCCTCCGGCATAATCAACCAAAGAATAATGTACACTATAGTTCCCGGGAATGCGGCACTCAAAATACTGATAAATACATAAGCTATTCGAACTACCGTCACATCCCAGCCTAGCCATTTGGCAATACCACCACAAACTCCACCAAATATCTTGTTTCTCGATCTTAATAATTTTCCTGATGACATATTTCTATTTCTAATAATTAGACCAATTTAATAATCCTATTGCTCAATCACAAAAAATCAATTGCGTCAGATGATTATTATATTATAATTATTGGGTCAATTTTAAAGTATTTATAAGTACAAATTATAATTTATGAATAAGGCTTTTCATCTTTCATTTTAATTCAGAACTGATAAACCTTTATTTTTACATTTTATATAATTACGTTTCGCAAACAATTTTCAAATCATGTACAATTCATTTCTACCAAAAATTTGTCTTTCCATCTTATTTTTTCAAGTATCTTTTACAACTACTTTTTCGCAGGAATCTCATTTGGGGAAAATAAATATTAATGTTTCGGGCGATGAAGTAGCCATGCCTTATTTTGAAAAAGGGATGTTGCTCTTACATAATTTTGAATACGAAGATGCGGCCCGTGAATTTGATATGGCCCAGCTACTCGATCCTAATTTTACCATGGCCTATTGGGGAGAAGCCATGAGTTTCAATAAAACTTTGTGGTTTCAGCAGGATTATAAAAAAGGAAAAGGAGCACTTTTAAAACTTGGTTTAAAGCCTGACGAAAGATTGGAAAATGTAAAATCTGATTTGGAAAAGGATTTTATTGCAAGCATTGAATTGCTCTATGGCGAAGACAATGATATAAAAACCAGGAATAAAAAGTATGAAAATGCCATGGCAAATATGTATCAAAAATATCCAGAAAATGAAGAGGTTGCTGCATTTTATGCCTTATCGATATTAGGAAATTGTTATACCGGAGAAGAAAAAGAGAAATATAGATTGGCCGGCAAAGTATTGCTAAAACTCAATGCTGCTAACCCTGCTCATCCCGGAGCTTTAAATTATATGATTCATTTATATGATGATCCGGCAAGAGCCTATAAGGGAAAAAAAGCGGCTGATAATTATTCTAAAATAGTCACAGATTCCAGGTATGCTCAGCATTTACCCTCCCATATATATTTGGCAGTAGGTGATTGGGATAAAATGGTGAAACGCAATGAAATTTCATGGAATGCTACTGAGGCATGGAAAAAGAAAAAGAAAAAACCTCTTGAAGACCGTGACTACCATTCGCTGTGGTGGATGCAGTATGGTTATTTACAACAAGGTAAGCATGCCAAAGCATTGGCACTCATCACCGATCTGAATTATGAATCGAAATATAGCAAGTCGGAAAGAATTCGTTTTCATCTGGCTATGATGCGAGGACACTATTTGATCGAAAGCGGAAAATGGCATGGAGATGTCCCGGGAATAGAAATTTATACAAAAGGTTTTAGCGTCAGCACAAAAAATATGTGCTTCTTTATTGATGCAATGACAGCCATGAAAAAAAATGATCTTCCAAAAGTAGGTTGGTATTTAAATCAGATGACAGATCAAAGGACTGTCGAGCAAAACAACGCATTAGCGTACAATGATTTTAGAAATTGTGGTATTGTTCCAATCGTGAGAAATACCGGGTTTGACCAGGAACTCAATTTAGCAGAAGCACTTGAATGGGAATTAAAAGCTCTTCTGGCTTTAAAAACCAATAAACATGAGGAGGCTATCGGATACATCAAAAAGGCAGTTGATTTGGAAAATAAAACAAGGTATAATCCGGGGCCTCCTGTGGTCTTGAAACCCTCGAATGAAATTTATGGAGAAATATTATTGTCAATGGGAAATTATCAGGAAGCAATCAAACAGTTTGATCTTTCGCTTCAGCAGATGCCAAACAGAAGCCTCTCCATGCTTGGAAAATACAAAGCGCTGAAAAACCTTGGTGAAACCCAGAAAGCTGCACAGATCAAAGAAATGCTGTTGGTGAATTGGAAAGATGCCGATAGACAAGTGCGTACATTACTGGATTAATAAAGACTTTTGATGGAAATGTATGCCTTGCGAAGTAGGCATGCCTTATCTCAAAAAGAAATATGCATGCTAAATCCAGCAATAGTAAAGTTTAATCATCTCCTGAAAATCGAAAAATAATTAACTAAGCCAATGAAAATAAAATTATCTAGCAAAGGCTTTGGAGCACTACTGGCTATTACTGGGATTGTAATGTTCTCGGCCAAAGCAATAATGGTTAAACTAGGATATAGGTACGATGTTGATGCGCTTACCTTGCTATTAATAAGAATGATATTTGCTCTCCCTTTTTACTTGGTAGTTGCTGTCAGAGAAACAAAAAAGGCTAATGCATATAAAATAACTCGAAAAGACATCCTTTATATATTCACACTCGGATTTTTGGGGTACTATGTAGCCAGCTATTTTGATTTTTATGGATTACAATTTATCTCGGCAAGCCTGGAAAGGCTCATACTATTTTTGTACCCGACTTTGGTAGTCCTTATATCCAGTATAGTTTTAAAAAAGAGGGCAACCAAATTTCAGATATATGCCATCTTGCTTTCATACCTTGGAATTGTAGTAGCATTTGCCGATGACTTAAATTTTGAAAGCGATGGACTTTGGAAAGGTACCTTTGCCATAGTAATAAGTGCCTTCACTTATGCTATATATTTGGTTGGGAGTGGAGAGCTAATTCCAAAAATTGGTCCTGTCAGATTTACTGCTTATGCGATGACTGCATCCTGTATCATGGTAATTTTGCATTATTTAACGATAAATTCTTTTGAAGTACTGAACCAACCTTGGCAGGTTTATGCAATAGGATTTAGTATGGCAATAATTTCAACTGTTATTCCTTCGTTCTTGATTTCTGAGGCAATAAAAAGACTGGGTGCATCGCATTTTGCTATTTATGGAAGCCTTGGTCCAATCTCGACAATCATTTTGGCAATATTAATTCTTGGCGAAAAGATAGATCTTTATCAAATTCTTGGAACGATAATCGTAATTGTGGGTGTGAGTATTATCAACGTAAAAAAGTAATAATAGCAAGAGAGCAGAAGTATTTTAGGGGATCTTTATAGATATAATGGTTTGCTATAATTCTTTAATATATTGATTAAGAGTAATTTACACGATTTGCAAAATTCCTTATAAGCAACAGATAATCAAGTGTTTAATTTATGATTCATCATTTATAATTAAACGAAGTGTTATAGATATTGCTTCATATTAAAAACAGAATAATCTCTGATAACCAGATCGACATCGGGATGTGCATTAAATTTACTTTTATCTGCCTTTGGATCTAAAACAATTATTTTACCAATGTTCGCATTTTTAGCTGCAGCAATGCCCGTATCAGAATCTTCAAACACAATACATTTTGATGCTTGTACACCAATATTTTTTGCTGCTTGTAAATACATATCCGGAGCAGGTTTACCTTTTATTTGGTTATCATCATATACAATTTTTTTAAAATCAAACCATCGTTCCAATTCAAATTGAGCATTAAAAAAATTGACGTTAACAATTTCTGAAGCTGTAGCAATTGTTATCTTAACATTTTGTTTATTGAGAAAATCAAATAATTCCGTTGCGCCTTTTACCAATTTGAGATTAAGCTGATCCTGCAAGCACATCGTTCTGTAGTATTCTTCTTTTCTAATTGCATAGTCTTCTATTAAATTATCAGATGTTTCTTCTTGAAATAGGAATTGTAGAATAGCGCTGTTTGTATAACCAAATACAAATTTCAAGAACTCATCATTAGAAATTGGTTTTGACCTAATCTCCATAGAAATTCTATTCCAAGCCTTCTTATGCATTTCAGAATCAAAAAAAAGAGTCCCATTAAAATCAAATATTACGCCTTCAATCTTATTATTCATCGTTCCATTTCTTTATTGTGATAGATAATAAATACTATTTGCAAAGTATTCATTTGCAGCGAAATTAGCCTTTACTAGCTAAACCTGCTGTCAAGCTTATTTTAGCAGAACCATAGACCAGTAATTTTACATTCATTTTTTTGTGTTTTATCAAAAACAAAGTAACTTGAGATATTATTTACCTATCAAAGTTATGCTTATGCGCTAATTTTTACCTTTTATTGGGAGTACCCAAAATTATGTATAAAAAAAGCCCCGTAAAAGGGGCTTTTTTTATTTACGCTATTTTATAAAATTTGCAAGCCAAAATTCTACTTGTTATCCGGATTTGAGCTATTTAATTGTTCAACCAATTTTTCGCAAAGATCATGGATTTGATGCGCCATGTCATCATCATTGGTCGATCGTTTGATACTATCGCCAAGGCCTGCCAAACATTCAATATAAAATTTCTTCATTTCTTCTACAGGCATTTCTTTCGCCCAAAGATCTATACGTAAAGATTGCTGTACATTATGATCCCATAGTGCTATGCTTACTGCTTTTGTCTCTGTTGGCTTGTCTCCTGAAGCATTATCAGTAGCACTCCAGGTTATTTTTTCCGGAACATTATCTTTGTCCAGTTCAACATCAAATGTGATTTTAGATTTATTCATTTCTAATCAATATTTTGCAAGTATTAATTGAGCTTCAATTTCATCTTTGAGAAGTTGTCCTTTCAATCTTTCTAAACCCTCAAATTTTATTTCCGACCTGATTTTGCCATAAAACTCCACAACTACAGTATCACCATAAATGTTTTGATCAAAATCAAAAATATGAACTTCAATGCGTTTTTGAGTTCCACCAAATGTTGGCCGATAACCAATATTCAGCATGCCTTTAAAGTTCGATTTTCCTATTCCTATTTTTACTGCATAAACACCCTCTACAGGAATGAGTTTTTGTTGAAATCCAACTTCAATATTGGCTGTTGGAAAACCCATGGTTCTGCCAATTTTATTTCCTTCAATAACAATTCCTTGTAAGCTAAATGGTCTTCCAAGAAATTCATTGGCAACTTCTATTTGGCCACTCAACAGCGCTTTTCTGATTTTAGTAGAGCTTACTGCATTATTTTCAATCATTTGCTTAGGTATCTCTTCTACTTCAAAACCATATTTCGGAGCATTCTTTTTTAACTCTTCGAAACTCCCCGACCGGTTTCTCCCAAATTTATGATCGTAACCAATTATAAGTTTTTTAGTCCCAATTTTTTTGACAAGAATATCCTTGATAAATTTCTCAGAGGATAACCTGGAAAAATCCTGATTAAAAGGTATGATTATCAAATGGTCGATTTGTTGAAGGCTCAATAACTCAATTTTTTCTTCGAGGGAAGTAAGCAAGCTTAATTCCTGAGTGGGGTATATGACTAATCTTGGATGTGGCCAATAGGTAATGAGCACAGACTCGCCACCATTTTTGTTGGTAATTTCTTCAAGTCTCTGGAGAATCTTTCGGTGTCCGAAATGCACGCCATCAAATGTCCCTGACGTTACTACAGCAAAATCCAGCTTATGAAAATTATCTAGCCCTTTATAAATTTTCATGAAGTTTCTTTTTGAAATTCATTCATGAATTCATCAATTGATAAAGCATCTTCTACTTTGAACTGGCCTATTCGAGTTCTCGCCAATGCCGACATATGTGCCCCAACACCCAGCGACTCACCAAAATCCCGTACCAGGCTTCTCACATAAAATCCCTTTGAACAAACAAGCCTAAAATGCACTTCAGGAAAATCTATTTTTGTAATCTCAAATTCTTTTGACTCGACCGGTCTTGGTTCTATTTTTACACTCTCCCCTTTTCTGGCCTTTTTATATAGTGGCTCACCGTCTTTTTTTATAGCAGAATAAATAGGTGGTTTTTGCATCAAGTTTCCAATGAATTTTTTTGCTGTATGTTCTATATCTTCTTTGGTAATATGAGCAATGGATACATCACTATCGAAGTCTGTCTCCAAATCGACAGAAGGTGTCGTTTTTCCCAGTACCATAGTGCCTTCATATCCTTTTTCCAAGTCCATGAATTGGTTGATTTGCTTTGTCATCTTTCCCAGGCAAACGATTAAAAGTCCCGTAGCCAACGGATCTAAGGTGCCGGCATGACCAACCTTCTTTATCCTGACTAAATTCCGAATCTTTTTCACCACATCAAATGATGTCCAATTCAATGCTTTATTAATCAGAACTAATCTTCCTTCTTCCGGGACAAAACTCATTATCATATTAAACTAATGATTATAGATATGGCTCCAACACAAAAGCAGTAGTAAGCAAAATAAATTAATTTACCTTTTTTTACAATCCTGATCATCCATGTACAGGCAATTAATCCGAATATAAAAGCCGCAGCAAACCCAGCTGAAAGTGCAATTGTACTTATTCCGCTTGATATTTCAGGAGCTTCAAGATAGTTCTTTACTTTTAGTAAAGTTGCTCCTATGATGGGCAATAAAACCATAATAAAAGAAAATTTTGTAGCCTTTTCTTTATCTACTCCCAAGATGAGGGCAGTGGAGATTGTCGATCCCGATCTTGATATCCCTGGGATTATGGCAATAGCCTGCGCCAACCCAATAATGATGGCCCTTCCATAAGAAACATCTTTTGTGGTACTTTTTGCATAGTAGGTAATTGTTAATAATATTCCGGTAACGATGAGCATAGATCCGACAAATATGACGTTGCCGTTAAATAAAGCTTCTATTTTATCTTCAAACATTATCCCCACCACACCAACCGGAATCATAGAAATGATAATTTTTAGGGCATAATGAAGTGACTCATTATTTTTAAATTGCAGTAAGCCCTTGAAAATATCATATAACTCTTTTCTGAAAATTATAATTGTACTAAGGGCAGTTGCTGCGTGCACCACAATGGAAAAAAGTAAATTGTCTGTAGTGTTAATGTTTAAAATAGCTTTGCCGAGTTCGATATGCCCTGAGCTGCTTACAGGTAAAAACTCTGTTAACCCTTGAATAATCCCAAGAATTATCGCTTCAATAATGCTCATATTCTATTTTTTGCCTTTGTGAAATATTGCGAAAAATTCCACAGCAAATCCAATCATCACGATAATAGGACCCAAGGTTATTCCGAGAAACCCAAACCCATAATCTTCTTTATCGAGGGTCATTATAAAAAATCCTACTGTCAATATTCCAATTCCTACCAACATCAAGATATAATTGGTTTTCTTAAAGGCTAATTTTTCTTTATTACTCATATTATTAATATAATTCATCTAAAGACATTTTTAGATATTTACTCACTGCTTTGTAGGTGCTCACCATGCCGATTACTACTCCTAAAACTACAACAAAAGCTAAAAGAATTAATAGCTCATCGGTTGACTGAAGTTGTTTTAGCTCTTCAATAGCATTATTTGCATAGTTAAGAATTGCAAATAATATTGCAGATGCAATCAAACCCGAAACAAGGCCGTGCATCCCCGCTCTTCGCACAAATGGGAATATGATAAATCCTGCTTTAGCACCAACAAGTTGCATACTTCTGATTAAAAAACGCTGGGAAAACAAGGCAAGTTTAATAGTACTATTTATTAGCACAACGATGGTAATCAGTAAAATAATCGTAAACCCTACCAACACCAAGCTGATTTTTGTGATGTTCTTGTTAATTGATTGTACAAGATTTTGCACATAAACAACCTCAAAAACAGATTCAACTTTAGTCAATTCACTTTCAATATTTTTCAGACTATCAACCTGCTGATAAGAAGGAATTATTTTAATGACAAATGCATCTCTCAATGGATTATCTCCTAAAAATTCAATAAAATCTTCACCTGTACTTTCAGTGAACATTTTAGCTGCATCTTCTTTTGAGACAAATTCAACCAATGATTTTTCTCCTTCCTTAACAATGTATTTCTTTTGTTTGAGGAGTTTATTTATTCTGATCTTATCATTTTCGGCTACAAATTTATCGAGGTAAATCTGCATTGAAATATTTTCGCGGATTGAATCTTTCAATTTATTCGAATGCAAAATTAGCAGGCCAAATAGGCCAATTACAAAAAGTGCAAGTGTCAGACTAAAAATTACACTTACATAAGGAAAGCTTCCTAACCTTTTTTTCTTTTTGTGTTTCATTGGTACTTCATTCAATAAATTGTTGGCAAAACTAATAATAAAAAGTTTAAGCCATTTACATAAATATGAATTTGTCTATTATGGATGGTATGATTTATCGTAATGATTAATATTGACTCTTCTGAAAAGCAATATTTGCAACTTCCCGAATAGAGGGATTCAAATAGTTTGTTGTTTAAAAAAACTTCCCTTTTGAGGACTAGTGATAATATGTAGTTAGGAATCAACGAATTCTAACCTTGCAGATTAGCCTCAAAAATTAAGGATTGGAAGAGCAACCAAGATTATCATCAACTATTGAAAAATGAATGATAAAATAAGTAATCTACATTATTTTATATAGGTTTATTTGCTATAAATTATGATATCCAAGAAAGCTCAAAACAGAACTTTTATACGTTCGGCCAATAGGAATTTCACACTTTTTAACTTCAATAAGCTCTGAAGTAAAAGCCTTAATTTTTCCTACTGCTACAATAAAAGATCTGTGTGTGCGAATGAACTGGTCTTCAGGTAGTATTCCCTCAAGGACGCTTATCTTTTCCCTTGTAATAATTATCTCATCTTCAAGATGGATTTTCACATAGTCGTTAAGACTTTCGATGAACGATATATCATCAATAAATAGTTTCACAACTTTTCGATCTGACCGAATATTAATAAATCCATTCACTAACTGTTCTGATTTACGATTTGCTAAGACCTTCATATTATCATTGTTTTTCCATTGATAATATTTGGAAACTGACTTAAAAAACCTTTCAAAAGATATTGGCTTTAGGAGATAATCAATGGCATCAAGTTCATAAGCATCCAAAGCAAAATCTCTAAATGCCGTCGTGAAAATGATTGCCGGAGCCTTTTTAAGAGATTTTAAAAGATCAACCCCCGTGATTTCGGGCATTTCCACATCTAAAAAAACCAAATCAATATTATAGTTTAAAAGTACGTCAAATGCCTCCAAAGCATTACTGCATTTGCTTACAATCTTAAGATTAGGAATCTTACCAATATGGGTTTCGATGATTTTTATTGCCAAGGGCTCATCATCTACTATGAGGCATTTTGTTTTCATGATTTAGAAAGAGTTTTAATTATTAATTCCACAGCAAATGTATTTTTACTCTCTTCTATGTTAAACGAATAATGCTCTTTATAAATTAATCTGAGTCTATTTTCAAGGTTTTGCAATCCCAATCCTCCTGATATATTAGGCTTTGAACTGTTCAATTTATGCTTTCCATTTTTCACTTTAAAGGTAATCTGATTATACTGTTCTTGAATATCTATTTGAATCCATGATTTACCCATAGATTTTGAAACGCCATGCTTAAAACTATTCTCTACTAGTGTCATTAGCAACATCGGAGGTATCAACATATTTGATGAAAATTCCTCACAAGTAAATTTAACATCTAATCTAGCACCAAAACGAAGTTTTTCAAGTTCAATATAGTTATCGATTTGCTTAATTTCTTTTTCCAAGTACAATAATTCAGCATTGCATTCATAAAGCACATAATCTAGCAATTCGCTAAGTTTCAATACAACATCTGCTGCTTTGTCAGATTTCTCTAGGGTTAAAGCATATAAATTATTCAATGTATTGAATAGGAAATGTGGATGTAGTTGCGCTTTTAAAAATTTTAATTCAGCCACGACCTTCTCCTTTTTTAATTTCTGTATTTCCACCTGATTGCTATTGTATTGATTTACCAGCTTTACTGCGACACCCAGGAAAACAACCACATACATCCCTGCAATTAAAAGAATTGCATTTGTATTGGCCGGATAGAATTCTTCCATTTGCAATTTCGCAACAGTAATAAAAATGAGCATAACAGTACCCATTTCAATGTAAAATGAAATAATGAGTGTATAAATAAAATATAGAAAAAATTTCACATACCTTTTTTTGAACAAATAGTTGGGAATCAACTCATAGTTCAGATAATATGTTGTGATGATGGTGACGGGCAAAAGGATGATTACAAATGAAAAGGTGATTTTATAATTAACATTATTATATCCAAAAAAATATGTATAAAAAACCAGAACAGCTATCCAAAAAACGAGATGATACAACCACCTTATGTTTTGATTATTTACCCATTCAAGCAAATCATACTTTCTATTTGACTCCATAAGTAAAAACAACTTAATCCAAATTTTACAATTCTTGTGCATTAATAGACCAATTACTGTTTTAGTTCCCTCTTAGTAGGAAAATAAGAACTGAATGGCGATTAAGCTACTATACATAACATAACCATATCGCATTACTTTGTTAATCTACTATTTTAATTACGAATAGAAACGTGATATACATTGCTAATAAATTGTTTAACTTAAATCAAAAAAATTATGAGTTTCGCTGAATTTCATTGGATGGGTGGTATATTGTTTATGACTGTGCTTTCTATTGTTTTAACAACCATAATCGCCGTAACTATTCTTAATATCATTAGAATATCGAAGAACAATTACAATCCCGAAAACCAATATCTGGTGATCAAAGACATTTATGCCATAGGAGTTTTTGCTATTGTCTGGGGAGTTTTTGGTCAAAGTATAGGCCTCTTTTCTGCATTGCAGGCAATTGAAGCATCACCTGATGTACCGCCTGCTATGATTTTTGGTGGTATCAAAGTTTCATTTATCACCACACTTTATGGTACGTTTATTTTCTTATTTTCTTGGCTTATTTCTTTTACTATGACCGTTTGGAATACGAAGAAAAGTCTCAGATAATATGATTATTCGTGATGTTACTTGTAAAGTTTTACCACGTTGCTGATGTTTTTTTCTTCTCTCTCATTTTTAATATAGCAGCCTATTTAAGATTGGTTTTTAATTTACCTTTTTTACAAAAACTTACCCTTGCTGCTCAATATCAGAAAGCTAATGGTACTCAGAAGTAGCTACGTCAACAAATGTCTATTCCAAGTCTATGGACAATCAATCCCTTTAGGAAGTTAATGTTGTCATAGATAATTTGGTAGCTCAAGATTACAATTTCAAAATTTTACATTCTCCTGTAAACTTCCATCAAATATTCTTTGGTCAATTTCTTTTCCCAATCATTGCCCATGGCATGAGTCCACATATGTGGTAGATTGTAGGCGACATCAGCCATTTTTGATATATCTTCATCAGACCAATTTGCAGAAATGTTTTCAGGGATTTCAATTTTATGAAAAGCTACCATTTCATTAAACTCCTGAACGGCATCTCCATAAAATTCTTCTAAATGCCTGAAAGCAATGCAATTGGCAATGCCATGGCGCATGCCAAGCACATAAGACAATCCATATGAAAATGCATGACAGGCGCCAACTTCAGAATAAGTCAGACTCAAACCGCCAAACAAAGAAGCAATCATGAGCTTTTCATTGTTTAATTCATTTTGTCCGCTTCCTTCACCGGTAAATATATCTCGGCAAAGCTTCAATGCCTGATCTCCGTAAGCCCTGGAAAATTCATTATAAAATATGCCACTTTCCGATTCAATACAATGGATGTAGCAATCCATTCCTGTATAAAACCATTGATTTCTTGGTACCGAAGCTATCAATTCCGGATCGAGAATAACCTGATTAAATACTGTCCAGTCACACTTCAATCCAAGTTTTTTGACAGGTCCGGTAAGTACCGCCGTCATTGAGCACTCTGCGCCGGTTCCAGAAGTTGTGGGTACGCCAAGATGATAGATCCCTGGGTTTTTAACCAAATTTAAGCCTTGGTAAAGTGAAGAAGATCCTTCATTATTCACCATCAACGAAAGTGCTTTGGCAATATCCATGATGCTCCCACCTCCAATGCCAATAATTCCTGATGGCAGTCCTTTGTCTTTAAGTATGTTGTCTCGTAGCCTGTCCACTTGCTCAGTAGTTGGTTCGTGACCATCGACATCTTCAATAAATATCAGATCTCCCTCATGAACAGGAACCCGATGCTCAAGTTCTTTGCCCTTAAAATAATTGTCAACAATAAAAACCATGAAGTTGTCATTCTCAGCGCGTTTTGGTTTGAGTATATCATCCAATTGTTCAAAAGCGCCACGGCCAAAACAAACTTTATCTATATTCTTAAAATTTCTATGCATGTTGTTATTCATATTTTGACTTTAAATTTTGCAGAAATGAAAGTCGCAATTGCGACTTTCATTAATTTTTGTTTCTCATTGCATAAATACTCGGAAAGCGCCTTTTAATGTATTCCGGTAGTTTATTTGTCATAACTTCAACCACGCCATTTTCAATCTGCAAAATATTGGAATAAACTTCATTCGTAATTGAATTATCAACAAGCAATATTTTATCAAAAAAGCCAAAGTGTTTGTTTGTATTTTTATAACCACCCTTCCATTTCAAGTTGATTGTTTTATTATCAATAAAATGTCCATTAAATTCAGTTCTTACTTGTACCCGATGTTTCGCAATTTCTTGATTGTCAAGACAAAAAAATATTAAATTTATGGTAAACCCATTTTCTTTAAATACTTTGGCCCATTCAATCGGATAAACGTCAAAGTTGGTTTCGTAACAAAAATCTTCTTTTAACCTTAATGAATCATCAATCGCTTCCTCAAATTCTTTGTTGGTTGTGTTTTCTGCAAATACGTCCCTTAATTCTCTATCCGGCAGGGAGTTGTAGTTTTCTAATAATTTTTTATCGTAATCAAAAGAAGTGACATCTCGAGGTAAGAATGTTTCTGCATACGTAGATTTTCCGGCTCCATTACACCCTGCAATAATAGTCAGGTTAGGCATTTGATTTCATTGCAGAAATTAATCTCTTGCTTAATAGACCTTTTCGTTTTCTTTCTTGGAATATTTTTTCTTTGGGAATCACAGAATTTTGAAGAATATCTTTGGCCATTTTCATCTGTTCTGATACAGCTACACCGGTAATTAAAATATCTTTACACATAATGCGAAGTTATAAATTTTTTATTTTAATAAAGTCAATTCTTATGTTTTGAGTTTATATAAGGTTGTCAAAAATGCGATTTATAATACTTTCCTAATGGAACCGATTATCTTATCAGTATATTCTACCAACTCATCCTCAGTCCATGTACATTGAATGCCAATAGAAATCAACCTGCTAATGACATCTTCCGATTTTGGTAAATTTAAATTGTTATAATCTTGCGGAGCTTCCAGGTCATGAATGGCAAGTTTTGCCGGGTACTTCATTCCTCTTATATGATCCCACTGATTGATAAAGTGATACATATTTGTATACCAATTGGCCACTCCTTCCACGTCGTCTTTTGCAAATTGATCAAATAATTTTTCGGCAACAGCCTTGCTTGAAACAAAGAAATTGAGGTAAGTAGCTGAGTCGCCCGCTTCGTCTCCCAATTTTCTGAATGTAAGTCCCTTGACTTCCTTCAGCCTATCCTTAATATATTTTTTATTTTTCTTGTTTTGCTCCAAAATCCAGGGAAGCTTTCGCATTTGCGCTAGTCCAATAGCTGCATTCATCTCACCCATTCTGAAATTTGCTCCCATAACATGGTGATCTTCCATGCCACGATTGTCGCCTTCATGGGTATGCCCATGATCAGCTACCTGATCTATATTTTTATAAATTTGTTCATCATTGGTAATCGTCATACCACCTTCACCGCAAGTAGTTATTTTGAAGTAATCAAAAGAAAAAGCTCCTGCCGCGCCATGAAGTCCTACTGATTTTCCTTTATAACTGGCACCCATTGCCTGACCGCAATCTTCCAGCAACACCAAATTATGTTTGTTGCAAACAGCCAATATACCCTCCAAATTGGCAGCAGCACCACACATGTGGATAAGCAATACTGCTTTGGTATTTGGGGTGATGGACGCTTCTATTCCTTCGGGACTAAGGCATAGCGTCTCATCAATTTCTGCAAAAATAGGTAATGCTCCTGCGAGACAAACAGCTTCGATAGGAGCTACAAAAGTATATGGAGGTACGATTACTTTATCTCCATGGCCAATACCCGCAGCAGCCATAATACTTGTAACCGCTGCCGTTCCGCTCGATACGGCATGAGCATGTTTTGCGCCGATTTGCTTACAAACCTCAGCTTCAAACTCAGCAGTTTTCCACATCCCTTTTCGAATGTGATCATAACCATATCGAAATAAGGCTTTGGTTTCCAGTACATCCATTACTTCTTTGCGCTCTTCGTCGCCAAATATTTCCATTCCTGGCATAATCTCTAAGTGTTTTTTTGATGAAACAAACTGTTGGGAATAATCAATGGGATTCTGATGATATTTGAGGCAAAATTAACCATTTATACCATTTCTATTAAAAGTTCAGATCAATAATTTTATTAGTCGGGAAATTCCATTCGATTGAGCTGACAATTTCGTTATTTTGCGCTCCAATTTGAAATGTCTATGGAATTTCTGGGTATTATCCCTGCGCGATACGGATCAACAAGATTAGAAGGAAAGCCCCTCGCTGACATCAACGGTAAGCCAATGATTCAGTGGGTTTATGAAAAAACCAAGCAGACTTTACAATACGTAATTGTTGCCACAGATGACGATCGGATTTACAAGGCGGTAAATGAATTTGGTGGAGAAGCCGTGATCACCTCAAAATCTCATAATACCGGAACCAACCGTTGTCTGGAAGCTTTGGAGATATTTAGTAAAGCCAATAATATAAATTTTGATGTTGTAATAAATATTCAGGGCGATGAACCAATGCTTCACCCCGATCAAATAAATACACTCATTGGATGTTTTGATGATCCGAAGGCTGAGCTGGCCACACTCGTAATTCCAGTAACAGACGCCATTGATCTTGAAAATGAAAGTGAGGTTTTTGTTACCTTTGACAAAAATTTGAAAGCACTGTATTTTAGTCGGGCGGTAATCCCTGTTGTACATGGAATCGAAAGAGATAATTGGATGAGCCATGCTACATTTTATAAACATTTAGGCTTGTATGCATATACTGTAAAATCGCTACAAAAATTTGCCGGTTTGCCGCAATCAAATTTAGAAAAACTGGAAAATCTGGAGCAAAACAGATGGATGGAAAATGGCGGAAGTATAAAAATAGGAATTACCGAGCACCAGAGTATCCCGGTAGATACTTTGGAAGATTTAGAACGAATTAGAAAGATCATATAACTCCCATGAGTAAAAATAAATTTAATGTAGGAAATATAGAAATAGGAGGCGATCAGCTATTTTTAATTTCGGGTCCGTGCGTCATTGAAAGTGAAAAAATAATGATGACAACTGCCGAAGAGTTAAAAAAAATAGAAGAACGCATCGGAGTACCCATCATTTATAAATCTTCTTTTACCAAAGACAATCGTAGCGATGCTTCATACTACATGGGTCCCGGACTCGATGAAGGATTGAAAGTGCTGGATCGAATAAAAAAAGAATTTGGGTTTTCTATCTTGTCAGACGTCCACTACCCAGATCAGATCGCTGCTGCCGCTGAGGTATTGGATATCATTCAAATCCCAGCTTATTTGTGTATGCAAACTACACTTGCTCTTGCTGCCGGAAATAGCGGCAAGGTTGTAAACATAAAGCACGGTCAATTTCTCGCTCCTGAAAACATGATCAAGCCGGTAAAGAAAATTGAAACAACCGGAAATAAAAAAATCATTCTTACCGAGCGTGGTTTTACCTTGGGTTACAATGACCTTGTTGTTGATCCCAGGAGTTTTTATCATTTGCAAGAAACAAGGTATCCGGTTGTTTTTGATGTCACCCATTCCATTAGAAAATATGGAATCCCCAGCGCAGACCCAAGTGGTGGAGCACGGCAATACCTGGAGGTATTGGGCCGATCGGCCATTGCGGCAGGTGTCGATGGGCTATTTATAGAAACACACCCATGCCCATCGGAAGCACTTTGTGATGCCGCCAGCCAGTTGGACATCACCAAGCTGGAAGAATACATGAAACCACTAATAGAAATTCATAATATTGTTACTCAGTATCGATAGGCGGCACATAAAAAAATATAGAAATGAAACCAATATTTGACTCTACAATTCACTCAATTCTCAATGAAAGATTAAAGAAATTAGAGGAATATTTTAATTCAGATGTTGTATTCTATTATGCTCCAATTGCAGATGGTTTAGTTAAACCTTTTAGAGATATTATTGAGAACCTAAAAGAAGATGGCATCAATAATGAAACTTTATCAATTATCCTTAACACGCCCGGTGGTTCTGTTGAAGTTGTGGAGCAATTGGTTAATATAGTTAGACATCATTATAAAGAAATTAATTTTATAGTTCCGGATAGCGCATATTCTGCAGGTACAATTTTTTGTATGTCTGGAGATAAAATTTATATGGATTACAGTTCATCTTTAGGACCTATTGATCCCCAAGTTGAAGTTCAGTCCCCAAGTGGTCAGCCACAGTGGGTTCCAGCTCTATGATATTTAGACAAAGTGAGCGAACTAATAGAAAAATCCAGAGCTGGCGTATTAACACAGGCAGAATTAATAATGTTACAAAAGCAAGATTTAGCAATGTTGCGAAGATATGAACAAGCTAAGGATCTAACAATTGCATTATTAAAAAACTGGCTTGTAAAATATAAATTTAAAAACTGGGACACTCATCAAACTAATCCCGAAAAATTAAATCAACGTGTAACTAATAAGGAAAAGATATCACGCGCTGAAGAAATTGCAACTTTATTAAGTGACAATAGTAAATGGAATTCACATGGCAGGTCAATAAATATTGAGACCCTAAAGACGACATTAAAACTTAAAATAGAAGACTACTCAAAGGAAGAAGAAAGAACGAGACTCATTCGAGGATATAATGACTTAATCACAGAATTCATCAGGAAAAACAATTTTGAAGCATTTATGCATTCAAGAAATTTTATTTAGCTTTACCATATGAAAACAATTGATAAAATACTTGAAAAAGTAATAGAAAAAGAGATAACTAAGTTACCCAATTCGGAAACCGATATTTTAATTATTGTTAAAAAGTTAGAGGCTTTGTCAGGTTCAATCAATCCCGGATATACTATCCCTCCTAAAGATACAATAGGAAAGAACATTTATTTTAATACTAACCATCGATAATTTTCATCAAAGGTGTATTATGCATAACTAATGATGTGGTTGTTTAAAAAATAGTACGTCAATAATTTTTATCTTTTTAAAAGTATATACTATAATGTGGGCCACGCTTTATAGACAAATCATAAAAATCATTCAATTACAAATAAAAAAACATGGAACTATATCTTGATTCAGCAGATGTTAATGAAATAAAAGAAGCTTTTGAACTTGGCTTTTTAGACGGACTAACTACCACGCCAACTTTTATGCACCGACATGGCATAACAGATATCGATGGTACAATTGTAGAACTTTCTAAAATTGTTCCTGTTTTAATGATAGAAGCTTTGGGCTCAACCGCCGATGAAATTGTTGCTGAAGCAAAAAGACAGCACAATCTTGGCTTGGATAAAAGTAAAACAGTTTTTAAAATTCCTATTTCCATAGAAGGCGTAAAAGCTTGCAAAAGATTGCGTAGCGAAGGTTTTCTGGTAAATATCCACTTGGTTTACACAATGCAACAAGCCTACATGGCTATGGCCGCAGGGGCAACTTATGTTTGCATTTTGGTTGGCCGAATGCAAGATCAAGGACACGATGCGTTGGAACTGGTTGATAAATGTGTGCAAGCAGTTGAATATTATGGGTATGATACCAAAATCATGTTTTCCTCCGTTAGGCACAGCGAGCACGTCAGAAACTCATTAGATATAGGAGCGCATACCATTACTGCTCCATGGAAAATCCTCAAACAACTTACCGAAAATAACCTCTCAGATTTAGGTACTGCTCAGTTCTTTGAGCACACACGCTTGATGACCCAACAAGTCCGAGACGTTATATCAAGTGTAAACCCAACCGTAAAAAAAGGCGATTCTATTCACGATTGTTTGGTAAAAATAACTGTTGGTGGATTTGGTGCTGCTACGGTTATTGATGACAATGGTACTCCGATAGGCATTTTTACCGATGGTGATTTGAGAAGATTAATCGAAAAAGATGGTGGAGATTGTGTCAAGCTTAATGTTGGAGATTTAACATTAAAGCAACCAAAAACCATTGAGGCCAGTGCATTATTAATTGATGCTTCCAATTTGTTTAAAGATTCTCAAGTAGATACACTTATTGTAACGGAAAACAACAAAGCTATTGGAATGATTGATATTCAGGACTTGGTGAATCTCGATAAGGCTTAGCAATCCATTTGTTTAATTAGGTGACAGATCGGTCATCTAATTAAACAAAACTATTATATAACAACACTTCGGTATATTTTTGTATCTATCTGATTGTTAGATGGTAATGATTAAATAAGTTTAATGTTAATGTCCTGATATTCAGTTGTTTAATTAATAATTCATCATTTATAATTAATAATTAAACGAAGTGTTGATATAAAGTCCATGCAAGAAGAAATTTTTCAATCCAATGGAGGGGAATTTATTGTTCCTCCCAATACACTTCAAGACAAACTTCACAACATAAAAGCTATACTATTTGATTGGGATGGCGTATTCAATAGTGGTGAAAAAGGAGAGATTCCCAGTACATTTAGCGAAGTGGATAGCATGGGCATAAATATGTTGCGGTTTGGGTATTATATGATGCTTGGCAAACTACCATATACCGCCATCGTTACAGGAGAAACCAACCAAACGGCATTTACCTGGGCAAAAAGAGAACATCTCGACAATGTGTTTTATCAAGTGAAGCACAAGGCAGAGTTGATTGACGAATTAAAAAAAGACCAAAATATTGAGACCGATCAGATCATGTTTGTATTTGATGATATTCTGGATCTTTCATTGGCCAAAGAAGTTGGGGCTCGATTTCTTGTCAATAGAAAATCCAACCCACTTTTCAATGCCTATTGTATAAAAAATAAACTTTGTGATTATCTCACCTACTCATCTGGAAATAGTAATGCCATTCGGGAAATCTCAGAGGTCACTCTTGATGCAATTGGAAAGTTTGATGCCACACTAAACGAAAGAATTGCTTTCAATGGGATTTATAAAAAATTTATTACTGAGCGAAATACAATTGAGACACAATATTTGAAATCAGAAAATGCTGTTTTTATAGAAAAGGATTTCTAATTGAAATCATAACTATTTAAGATTGATTTTCTTTTTCAGGTTTTAAAAACACTTGAGACAATAGTAATTTTTCAACCTGTAATTTAGCCAAAAGAGAGCGAACATCTGACATAAAATCCATATCAATACCCTTTTGAAATTACACTATTCCCTTCCTTTATTCATTATAATTCATAATCATGATTATTTTAGGGCATTGAAAATTTTAAATAATTTGTGAATCACCAAGTTACCATACCTCCTTTTTTAAAACGCATCATTAAGATATTGATGTGGACATTTTTATCTATAATTATCTTACTAATATCTTTATCACTTTTACTGCTCATCCCGTCAATCCAAAAATTTATTGCTGGTAAAGCAACAAAGATGGTCAGCGAAAAGGCCGGTATGCATATCGAAATTGGTGCTATAAATATTGTTTTTCCTAAGAGTATTAAAATTGAAAATATCTTCATCGCAGATCAGGAAACTGACACACTTTTATTTTGCAGCAAAATAATTGTTGACACAGATTTGATTCCAATTTTACATCAGAAAATCAATATTGACTATCTGCTTATTGAAGGATTGAAAACCAGTATTTATAAACAAAAGTCAGATTCGCTATTCAACTTTTCACCGCTAATTGATGTATTTGGCAAGAAAAAAAAAGATGCTACAAAAAAGGTCAAATCTCCATGGGAAATAGGATTCGATGAAATTGAATTGCAATCGATTCAAGCAACGTATCGTAATCAAGTTGATTCGAGTGAAATTTTACTTAACCTTGGGCATTTGCTCGTTTCGTCAAATTCTGTTAACGCCCTTGAAGGTAAATTTGATATTGATAAAATCGACCTTGAGCAAACCTCCTTGTCGATTATTGTTGCCTCAAACGAGAAACAAAAAATTGACAGCCTCCCCGGGAAGGCCTCAGTAAAACTTCCATTTGATATAAAATTAGGCAAAGCAAATTTAGAAAATTTACATTTTGACCTCCGCTCAGTTAATGATAATCTGTCGCTTACGGTCAAGCTCAAGCAATCAGAAATTATTCCTAAAAATCTTGATTTAAGAAATACAAATATTGAATTGGAAGACATAAAAATTGATGGTGTTGACGTGGTTCTTCAAATTTCACCAAATGAAATTGACAGCAAATCAGATCATACTATTCATATAAAACAAAAAGGCAATTTCACCTTCGCCGACATACCATGGAATTTCTTAGTCAACCATGCCGAAATATCCAACACTTCTTACAAAATGGACCTGGATTCCATCCAAAGAAATTCTGCTGGAATGGACTACCGGCATATGGTGTTCAGCAATTTTAATTTAGTTGCCGACAGCATATTTTTCAATAAAGACCATACCGGTGCAAAAGTTCATGAGCTCAATGGGGCGGAAAAATCAGGTGCTAAACTCACGCATTTAGATGGTGTTTTTTTTATGGATAACCATTCCATCCTCGCTGATGATTTTAGTATTTCAACATCCAAAAGTTCCATAGAAGGATCTGCATCTTTGGGCTATTCCTCGCTTAGAGAAATTGGAACTTATATTGGCCAACTCGAAATCACTTCCGATCTCCATGGGCATATTGATATAAATGAAATATCTCCATTTACTTCAGTATTAAACCAATATCCCTTGCTCGCCAATCTCAACAAAATTGATGTTGAAAATGTAAAAGCTACAGGTACATTGGATAATATGACTTTGATAAATTGCAAGGCAGGAGTTGGTCAATCTACTATCATTCAGGCCAGTGGACACATTTTGGGCCTACCCACTACCAATCTCAACATCAATTTTGAATTAGATACTTTGATAACTTCCGGTGCGGATGTTTGGCAATATTTACCCGATTCGATCCTTCCTGAAAATATTACCCTCCCAGAAAACCTTGGGTTGTCAGCGAGCTTGCAATATGCTCCAGAATCCATGGATTTAGTCGCTGCTTTACAAACTGAGTTGGGAGGCTTGACATCAGAAACTCAAATGGCCGGTGAAGATTTTTCTACAAATATTCAGCTATTATCCATTGACATTGGCAAGATAATGAGCGATAGCACAAGCTATGGAGCATTGGATATGGAAGGGCAATTCAATGCAGATCTATCTGATGGGAATTTTGAAAGGTTTGATGCAAAGTTCGATGTTGCATCTATGGGAATAAATGGATATCTATTCGAAAATATGCAAATTGACATGGATAGAGAAAAGGAGGTTTTTTCATTTTCTTCTTTCATAAATGATAGCGCAATATCATTTGAGGCAAATGGTAATGCAATGCTGCATGAAGAAGCAAATCATTATAATATGGATATAAAGATTCATCATGCAAATTTGAGAAAAATGAATTTTATTGATGAGGAATTTGAGGTGAAGTTAAATGCAGATATCAATACTTACTTTACCTCTGCTGATGATATTGAAGGAACATTTTCTTTTACTGAAATTATGCTGTCCAACCCCAGAGGGACGTACAAAATTAAAGAAATAAATATTGATACGGATATAAAAGAAGATTATACAAATTTCGATTTTTCTACCGATATTTTTGATGCCTCACTTTCAGGTAACAGCAAAATAATGGAATTGAAAAATGCTTTTAACAACCATATCAATAACTACATCACCGTTCCCGATTCGCTTTTAGATGAAAAAGAATATCACTTCGATTTTAACCTTTCGCTCAAAAAACCTGACTTTTTTACTGAATTTTTGATAAAAGACTTAGAAGAAATTAGCATCGAAAATTGTGCGGCAAGCTACGATGGGGCCAATGATTTGTTTTTGGCAAATATCAATATCTCCAGGCTGAAATATTCTTTATGGGCATTTGACAGTCTTTTGTTTACGCTCAATTCTGAAGGTGATTCTATCCTTTCAGAAATAGATATAGAGCAAATATTTTATGATTCAGTATTTGTAAATAACTTATCAATTTCATCGAAATTTGCTAATCAGCATGCCAATTTGAGCTTGTCAATTGCCAACGCTAAAGATAGCATTCAATATCTTGTAGAAACCCATGCGGCTTATATTGATAGTTCCTACGTTTTCAATTTGATACCCAAGCATCTCACTATCGACTATAATCCGTGGACGGTAAACCCAGAAAACAAATTGATAATCAAAAACAAAAATATATCTGTTGAATCTGCCTCTGTGGGTTTCGGAGATCAAAAAGTAATACTGGAATCTAATAGTCAGAATCACTTAAAAATGGTATTTGAACAATTTGACATTAACAATATCATTGGATTCCTGAAAACCAAAGACGAAAGGCAAATATTAGATGGGAAGTTAGATGGGTTTATCGACGTAACTGACCCGCTTAGCAATGCAACAGTAACAACTGAGTTAAAAATTGAAGACCTGAAATTATACCAAAACCATCTGGGTGATTTCACTACCAAAATCGAATTAATTCCAACAGAAAAAATAGATTATAATTTGATGTTGAGGGATGCTTCAAACATCATGAAACTGGACGGATCTTCCACTTTCGGTACCGAAAAGATGACCACTGTCGCCACACTCGAAGCAGAAATTTCAGCGGCTGAGGCTTATGCTGTTTTTATTGATCATTACGCAACCGATCTGAAAGGAGGATTAAACGGAAAGATTGAAATCAATGGAAATATGGATGCTCCGAAACTAAACGGGCAGATGAAATTTCAAGATTTATCGATGGTCGTTCAACCTGTAAGCACGCAACTGAGTGCAAATGGAACTATTCATATTGATGAAAATAATTTTCAGTTTTCTGATTTTGTGGTCACAGACAGTCTGCAAAACAATCTTACGTTTATCGGTGGTATAGACGCCGGAAATATTATAAATCCGAATTTTGATTTAAAGATTAACGCTTCAGAATTTACAGCTATAAACAGCATGCCCGGAAAAGATAAAATTGTAGTTGGTAAATTATTTTTATCAGTTGGTATTGATGTGAAAGGACGTCTTTCAGAATTGAAAATTAATTCGAAATTTTCCATAAATAAAAATACAGACATTATGTATGTGTTGCCCGGCAAAGACCTGGAATTGATCACTGACAACGGGATTGTGGTATTTACAGAATTTGACAATCAACAGGACACAATAATTACGATAATCCGGGAACAATTTATTGGCGATTCGATTATGTCGTCTATCAGAGGGATTGATGTGACAATTGACCTTAGCATTGATCCTGAAGCACAATTTAGTATTTATGTTGATCCTAATTCGGGAGATATTACTTTTTTCAAATTAAAAGGAAATCTTAGATATAAATACAACGATGTTCAAAGAGGTTATCTGACGGGTCTGATTGAGTTAGAAGAAGGTTACTACGATCTTTCATTTTATGGGCTGGTTAAGAAGAAGTTTGTTTATGACCCCGGCAGTACTATTTCCTGGTCTGGTAATGTGATGGAAGGTGTAATAAATTTTACAGCAAGGTATGAAGTGAAGACCAATTCAGTTGGCCTGGTTTCCAATGAAATATCAAGTTACGAAAGGTCTTTGTACAACCAGCGCTTACCATATCAAGTGTTGCTAAACATTAATGGCCAAATATCAGAACCTATAATTTCCTTCGGCATTGAATTACCCGATCGTTATAAAAATGATAATCCTACCATAGCTTCCAAGTTACAAACTCTGGAGCAATCAGGTATGGAATCGGAGCTTAACAAGCAAGTATTCGCACTTTTGGTTGGAGGTACATTTATACCGGAAAACCCAGACGTGAACGAAGGATCATCAAGCAGTAATTTTGCGACAACAGCTGCAAGAAATAGTGTCAATGCCATCATGACACAGCAGTTGAATAACCTCACCGGCCAGTTTATCAAAGGAATAGATGTAGACATGGGACTTAATACATTTGATGATTACGCCTCCGGAAAGGCAAATACCCGTACGCAGCTTGACGTAAAAGTTTCCAAAAATTTATTTAACAACCGAGTTTCTGCGGAAGTAGAAAGTCATATTGATCTTGAAGGTTCCAATTCTAACCCGGGTACACAAAGTACAGCGGGCATGACTGAGTTTGCTGTGAGCTATCGGCTTACTGAGTCAGGAAATTATAGCATTAAAGCCTTCCGAGAAAATGCCTGGGATATTTTTGATGGTGAAATTCAGAATTCAGGTATAGCTTTTATATTCGTAAAGGAGTTCGATAGTTTTAGAAGAGAGAAAAGGAAAAAATGAGAGAATGATAAAATGCTTGTCCGCCGAAGTTTTGGCATAAAAAAGATAGAATGAGAAAAGAAAAAAAAGGTAAAATTAGGGGATGAGATAATGGATAAAACGCAAGCATACCGTCTTTATATCATTCTTTTGTCAATATTAATTAGTTCCTGTACTGGCCTTAGCAAACTATCTGATGGCCAAAAATTACTAACAAATAATAGTATTGAATTCATCGACAAAAAAAATATTGAGAACTATAAAAAACTAAATAAGGAATTGAATAGTGAGTTGTCTCCTAAACCAAATGGCAAATTTCTCTGGATGAGACCTGCACTTGCTATCTTCAATTCGATTGAAGAACCAAAAAACAGTAAAGGATTAAAACATTGGTTGAAACACAAAATAGGTAAACCACCGGTTTTTTATGATGAAGACTATAGTGAAAAAATGAATACTGCCTTTGAAAATAGACTTTATCATAAAGGGTATTTCAATGCACAAAGCATTTTTAAAATTTCTGCATGGCCATCACCGTCTAAGTCTGGAGATCAGGAAAATATTAAAACCGTTAAGATTAAATATATTATAACCCCCAAAGAAGTCTATAAAATCGACACGATTATTATCCCTAAACCCGACGATGAGATAAGTAAGAAGATTGGGTTGTTGCAATCTCAATCACTGATAAAAAAAGGTATGCACTACAATTTAGAAACCCTAAAGGCAGAAAGGGAGCGGATTGATGTAGGGCTAAAAAATTTAGGGTATTACTATTTTGATCCTGACTACTTGATTTTTGAGGCAGATTCAGCTAATGGAAATCATAGGGTCAAGCTCAAGCTTCTATTGAAAAAGGATATCCCTAAAGAATCAACGGTCACATTCAATATCGACAAAGTTTATGTAGCAGAAGATTTCAGACTTAAGAATTATTATCCCGACACTAGCAGTTTTGGAGATTATACTATGATTTCTGCTACAAATTATATGAAGCCAAAATTGCTGACCAATCATATATTTATAAAAAAGGATACGCTCTATTCTAAAAATGATCACAACAACACACTCAGGCAACTCATGGGTATTGGAGCATATAAGTATGTCAATGCCAGGTATGCAGCATCACCAGTTAATGAAAATTCCCTTGACGCCACTATTGTGATGACGCCCATGCAAAAAATGTCAGTAAGCACAGAACTCAATGCTGTTACAAAATCCAATAGCTTTGCAGGGCCAGGATTAAAATTAAGCTACAAAAGCCGAAACTTTTTCCGAGGTGCCGAAGTTTTCTCTTTAAATTTCACAGGCCGGTTTGAAAAACAACTGAGTGGCGAAAAAGAAGGTGACACCGCCTACGAAATTAGCGTAGATGCCAGCTTGGATGTGCCACTGTTTACTCCTTTTAAGACAAATAGGAAATCAAAGCCTTATATCCCCATGACAAATTTTATGATTGGGACCGGAATATATGCCAGGGTTTCATTGTACAAATTCAACACCTTTAATACTGGGATGGAATATACCATGAGAAAAAGCCAGTACCTTACCCATAAATTTAAACCTATAGACATAAGCGTTACTGATTTGCTGGAAGCATCAGACGAGTTTAAAGAGTTTCTACTATTGAATCCATCTATTCGAACAAGTTTCGAGGAGCAATTTATTGTAGGGATGTCGTACAATTTTATATATAATCATCTTAGTGATCCCCAAAAAGCGCAATACTATTTCTCGTTGGGTGCTGACCCTTCCGGCAACCTACTGGGCTTGGTGCATAACCTCACATCAAAAAAAAATAACTCTCCTGAAAACCCAGTAAAAATTTTCGGAAATCCGGTATCGCAATATTTCAGATTTAGAATAGATGCCAGATACTATATCAAAACCGGCAAAGAATCCAGAATTGCTACACGGTTTTATGGAGGCATCGGCATACCGTATGGTAACTCTACAGTAATGCCGTATGTAAAACAGTTTTATTCAGGAGGAACCAATAGCATTCGAGCTTTTCGTGCAAGATCACTGGGGCCCGGTACATACATTCCTCCTGACAGTTTAAATAATGTACTTATTGACCAAACAGGAGAGATAAAACTGGAGGCCAATGTTGAATATCGGTTTCCAATTCTTGGATTCTTAAAAGGTGCACTATTTACTGATTTAGGAAACATCTGGCTTTATCGTTCAGATTCACTTCGCCCGGGCGGAAAATTTGATGTTGATTCATTCTATAAAGAAGTTGCCGTTGGCCTGGGTGTCGGACTTCGTGTTGACATAAATTTGGTTGTTTTGCGTCTTGATCTTGCTTTTCCTGTACGAAAACCCTGGCTTCCTGAAGACGATCGCTGGGTATTTGATGAGATTAACTTACTTAATTCGAGATGGAGAAAAGACAACCTTTTGTGGAATATTTCTATTGGGTATCCATTTTGATGTCATTTTATGGATATTCAAGATGCCTTGTTGTTTAGGACAACTCAAACACTTAAATTACGTTTTTTTGAACTTAAGGATGAAAACTATACTTCTATTTTTTCTTGCCATTACCTTGTGTTTTGTCAGTAACACATTTGCCCAAAGTCCGGGAGGAGTAGGTAATTCAACAATAAATAAACTCTGGCTGAAGGCCGATGCAGGCGTAACCGGCACTACTAACGTAACGGCCTGGGCCGACCAATCAGGCAACGGCTTTGGTGCCACCGCAGTAGCAGGCCCTAATCTGGTAACCGACCAATTAAATTTCAACCCTACCTTAAACTTTACCAGTGCCAGTTCCGAGTTTTTAGAAATTACCGACGGAATAATGGGAACCGCTTTATATACCGATGCCTGGGTCTATTATGTAGCACAGTTTGATGTAATCCAGAACAACACTGTTTTTAATGAGAACATGGCAGGGAGTGAATATTTTGCAGGGATGAATGCCTGGAGCAATAGCAATACCTATTACCAATTGGGTAACAGTGGCGCAGGGAGATTAAACGGGGCATGGGGCGGTACCCTAGGCGAATATAATATATATACCCAGGGTACAAGTACAGGAACAGGTACTCCTAACGGGACACGAAAAGCTATATCAAGAGATGGAGCCGTTTATTTATCCAACAACAATAATGATAATGCAACAGGGAATAGCCAAGACTTCTACATAGGAGGAAGATGGACAGGTGGAACCAGTTATCTTGATGGGGAGATTGCCGAGCTGATTGTCTATACTTCGGTGCCTTCTATTTTAGAGCAGGAACAAATCCAGTCTTACCTGGCCATTAAATACGGTATCACTAAAAACAGTCTTGATAATGTAGATGCCGGTCAGGACGAGCGCGATTACTTCGCCTCCGATGGCTCGGTCATATGGAGTTACACGGCGAACTCAGGCTATGCCAATGATATAGCCGGTATCGGCAGGGATGATGATACGGCCTTAGATCAGCCTCAATCTAAAAGTATCAACTCCACCAGTGCAGTAACCATTGATAAAACCGGCACTTTACCCAATAATCTTGATTATCTGGTTTGGGGTCACGATGCAGCAGCCAGTACCAGCATCAACGTACCGGCAGCCTATGATAAAAGAACCAACAGAGTTTGGCGGGTAGATTTAAGCGGTACACCGGGTAATGTATCTTTCACCATTGACCTAAATGAGCCCGGATTAGATTTACCTAAAAACATGTTAGCTTCGGACTACGCCTTATTGATAGACACCGATACCGACTTTAGCACAGGAGCTACCGAACATACTGCCGGAGCTTCTATCACAAGTGGCATACTTACTTTTACCGGCGTAAGCTTTAGTGATGGTGATTACTTTACCGTAGCCTTGCAAAACGTGATCGCCCCCGGAGGCGCAGGATTAAGACTCTGGCTGAAGGCCGATGCAGGCGTAACCGGCACTACTAACGTAACGGCCTGG
>CAZDRA010000021.1:43910-55391 GCA_964507705.1 uncultured Roseivirgaceae bacterium
CCGGCACTTTACCCAATAATCTTGATTATCTGGTTTGGGGTCACGATGCAGCAGCGTTAACATTCACAACCACTGTGGATAATGCTAGTGGAGGAACCTCTCCGAGAATGGAACGAATTTGGAAAGTAGAGGTGTCCGGCACGCCCGGCTCGGTTACTGTTATCATTCCCAATTCAGTCGTAACTGTTCCAATATCCCTTATTACGCATTCAACCGATCCATCTTTTCCCGCTGATGCGAACCGAAGTGCCTTTGAAATGACAGATAATGGATCTGATTACACAGTAACTGTTATACTAAAAAATGGCGACTATTTTACTTTTGCAAATGCTGCTGAGACAGCTCTACCAATAACCCTGCTCCGATTTAATGTGGTTGCAAAAGATAAGGAAGTAGTGATTACATGGGCTACATCCTCTGAAACCAACAATGATTATTTTACCATAGAAAAATCATCAGATGGGTTAGCTTGGACTGATTTTGAAGAAATACCGGGCGCAGAAAATTCCAACTTAGTGATTGAGTATAAAGCAAAAGATCCGTTCCCATATTATGGCATTTCTTATTACAGATTGAAACAAACTGATTTTGACGGAGCGTTTTCTTATTCAGATATCGTTCTTGTCAACTTTACCCAAATCAATAAACCCGGGATCAGTATTTTCCCTAATCCATGGGATACATCATCACCTGTAATGGTCAAAATAGAAGGATTTTCGGGTAAAGAAGTATTGGTAGAGTTAAGAGATATTATAGGCAAGCAGTTTTATACCAAAATTATAGTAGTCGATCAAGATATCAAATTGTTGACGATTGAACCTTCTGGCAAAGTACCATCAGGAACTTATCTTGTAACTGTCACCTCAGACAACTCCGTTTATAGCAAACGAATAATTGTCAAATAAGATGTAGTCTCTATTTTTTTTCTTTTTCAATGACTACTTCATCAAGAGCTTGGTTATTTACCAGGTTATTTTCCAATTTTGGTATTGCTCCATTAGCATCTACATAGATGGCAATTTTTTGAGTTTTTCCCGAATTTAGAAATACATTCTCCTTTAAAAGAAGATCCTTGGCTGGTGAGCTAATCGTAAAACCATTCCCTTGCCCACCGGTTCCATTGTTTTCAATTATATTCTTTAAAAAAGTATTTCTGTGTGGAGCATTGGCTTCTCTTTCTCCACGTAGGTTAATGCCATCATTTTCATTATTAAAAATATGGTTAGAATCAAAAATCACATCGGTGTCTTTGTGGCCGGTACAAATGCCATATCGTCCATTATGATGAATTTTATTGGATCTAACCTGACTTTGATACACTCGCCAGCAAATAAAAAGTCCATCGACATCATTGTGATGAATGTTATTATTTTCTATAATCGAAAAAGGAGATCCTGACCCCGGGTGTAATCCAGTATTTCCGTTGCCGGTAATTTCACTATTCCGAATTGTTACATTTTCAGTAATTTGCCATGTAATGCCCTCGCCATTAAAATCCTTGACCAAAACATTATCAACAGTAATTTTCTTTGATTTGATAATACAAATTCCTCCGCTATTGCACCCATCTGCTTTATGATTTTCAGATCTGTTTCCATCAACTACCAGATCTGCTACAATTACATTTTCTGCTCCTAAAATTTCTATTACCGAAGATGAATTAGTGATAAGTCCTCCTTTATCGGAGCGGTAATCGTGCTTTAAATAATCATCGATATAAATAATATTTTCGCGAACATCTGTAATATAGGCAGTAGATACACCCCAGCAAGAACCATTGGTGTTGTCCGTTACTTGAATTTTCATACCGATCTCGAAACCATCTGAATTCTCAACAGTGAGTTTAAGTTCGCCATAATCAGCATCTATAATAAAAGGTGTTTGAACACTACGGTCTCTTTTCAGAATTGTTAAATCTCCGGACCCCACTAACTTCACATTTGATTGCATTCTAATTGGAGAAGTAATATTATAGGTGCCTGGATTTAATTTAACTGTCCCTCCGGTTTTTGTTACGGCATCTATTCCAAATTGAATTGACTGATTATTAAAGCTGGATATATCAGCATTTTGCCCTCCAATCGTTATCAAGTTTTCTGTCTTTTTCGGAGACACAAGTGCATCAACTTCTTTTTTATTTTGCTGCGCCGATACAAAAGAATTTAAGAAGAGAAGAGGAACTATTAATACAATATTTTTCATGGTGATTCTTATTTGTTAGCTAAACAAAAATACACAATTCATCCTACTAATTTATTTACATGCAACTCTTATGAGTCTTAAAACTGGAAGTGTGTAAAATCAGTTAAAGACGAATAAAAAAATATTTTGATTTAGTAGGGAAGCATATGACTCGTGATTGTGCCGAAACATGATGGGCAACTTTTGGTAAAACGAACTATTTTAGTCATCTATGTACTTTAAAAGATCTACTGTATCGGCTAATTCGAAGTGACAGACTCATTCAATTGTTTAGAAAATGAACTATTATCGTATTCATTTTTATATCTTTAATAAATGATATATGGGTTTTGTGGAGTTTTATAAAGCAAAAGACGCTCATATCTGGGATGAGTTTAGAAAAGGTAGTTCTACTGCCTTTGAGGTTATTTATGAACGCCATATTAGCATTTTGGCAAATTACGGCAGGCGAATTTGTGCAGATGACGAAATGGTCAAAGATGCAATACATGATTTATTTATTGATCTGTGGAAAAGCAAATCTAATCTTGGACCAACAGACTCTATCAAATATTATTTATTAAAAGCCTGCCGAAGAAACCTAACAAAAAAAATAGTTGATGCTAAAAAGTTTAATGTCCACTCAGGATCAGATGAAATTTTCAATGGTGCTTTCGAATTCTCTCACGAATTCAACATCATAAAGGAAGAAATGGAAGAGGAAAACCTCACTAACCTCAAAAAATCTATAGCAGAATTACCCCCAAGGATAAAAGAGGCTTTGTTCCTTAAATTTTACAATGGATTGAATTACGCAGAAATTTCTAATATCATGGATGTCAACCAACAATCATCCTACAACATGGTATTTAAAGGGCTACAAGTGCTTAAAGAAAAAATGGGAATTAACTCTACCGTAATTAGCCTCATCTTGGTACTAAAAATTTATTTTTTAAAAAACATTTACTTTTTAGAGTAGATTTTGAAATACGCTTCCCTTACTAATCAAAAGGCGTTTCAAAAATCTAATAATGAAGTTTAATAAATATAAGTTGAATGATTTTCTGATGGATGAATCATTTCACAATTATGTAAGAAAACCTAATTGTGATGAAGGAGTTTTTTGGGAGGCTTGGCTCAAGGATCATCCTGAAAATCAAGATGATGCAAAAAAAGCCAAAAAAATAATCAAAGGGATGTCTTTTAAAGACCAGAATTTTAATGTCGATGAAATCACCCTTATCTGGAATAAAATTAAAGAAGATACATTACCCCAGCCCAAAGCCAGTTTTAAAACCAAATCTATCCAACTGTTTCCATGGAAGTTATTAAAAGTAGCCGCAGTTATTTTACCCTTTGTTGTTGCTTCAGTTTTATTTGTGTTTTATAGAACAGATAATAAAGCAAAACAAATAATCGCAAGTGAGGTAATTGTAAAGCAAATACCCAAAGGACAAAAATTAACAGTTTTTCTTTCGGATGGTTCTAAGGTCATATTAAATTCTGAGAGTAAAATAACTTACTCAAAGCCATTTGAAAAGCATCAAAGAATGGTTGAACTGGAAGGCGAGGCTTTTTTTGAAGTTGCTCCTAATAAAGACAAACCTTTCATTGTAAAATCTCAAAACCTTCTCACCAAAGTATTGGGCACCTCGTTTAACATTAGAGCATACCCACTTGATAAGAAAGTGAGTATTGCGGTAAGAACAGGAAAAGTATCCGTAGAGACTTCAAAAATATCAAAGCAAAATACTGTTAGTTTGTTATTGCACCCGTCTGAAATGGTTACTTATAACATAATAGATAACACCACGAATGTTTCAGATTTTGACCCTCAAAAAGAATTTGATTGGAGTAAAGGCATTCTTCATTTTGACAATGCTTCTATGAATGAATTTGTAAGCAGGCTAGAACGATGGTTTGATGTGGACATTATTGTAAAAAGAGAGCACCCGGTTGCAAAAGGAATTGTAGGGACATTTAATAATAAATCTTTAGAGCAAATACTGATGGGGACCAGCGTGTCGTCGGAATTTGAATATGAATTTTTAGATAATGGAAAAATATTAATTAAATAAAAATAACCATGAAAAATAATACAAGCTAAAAAACAAGTAAAAAAAAGCCAGCACAATTGCCGGCTAATTCTTATTCTCGAAAGAGTTCTAAAGTCATTGGCGTGAGATAGACTCAATTGAGAATCTTAAACTATTGTTAAACCTATTGTTCAACAAAAACTTTATAAAGTTATGAGATTAAAAGTACTTAGACAAATTGTGACTATGTCAAAATTTGCGTTTTATTTGCTATTGCTTCAATGCATTTTTGTGGGGGTTCTCCTTGCGGATGATGCGCGAAGTCAAGACTCAAGTATTGAGGATATTTATGTGAGTGTAAAACTCGAAGAGACTGCACTTAAAGATGTTTTCAAAAACATTGAGAATCAAACTGAATTTAGCTTCAGTTACAATCAAGGCATCATTGACCTTGACGAGAAAGTTTCCATTTCGGCAAATGAGTCGCTTGGAGATGTATTGCGGTATTTAGCTAAGGAGACTAAGCTTAACTTTAAGCGTATTGATGGAAATATCTATGTGAGTAAACGAAAGATGCTCCAATCTTCTGTTACCGAGACAATCAATTCTAATGTTATTCTTCAGGAAAAAACAATTACAGGCAAGGTAACATCTGCAGAGGATGATTCTGAACTTCCCGGAGTAAGTGTTATCGTTAAAGGCACTACCATTGGAACTATAACAGACATCCAGGGAAATTACTCACTTAATACCCCTGATAACAGCACAATTGTTTTCAGTTATGTCGGTTTTTTAAGTGAAGAAGTTTTAGTAGGTAATCAAAGTATAATAAACTTAGTACTTACTCCAGACATTACGCAACTGGAAGAGCTGGTAGTTGTAGGTTACGGTACAGTAAAGAAAAGTGATCTGACAGGATCTGTTGCTCAGGTTAAGGCGGAAGATATCGCAGCTTTTCCAGCCATAGGAATGCTTCAGTCGCTGCAAGGTCGTGCTGCAGGTGTACAAGTTCAACAAAATAATGGAGAACCGGGCGGAGAATTTAAAGTCCGTGTAAGGGGAGCAACTTCGATCAATTCATCATCTGATCCATTGTATGTGGTTGATGGATTTCCCGGCGCTGTTTTACCTGCTCCGGAAGATATAGAATCTATTGAAATCCTGAAAGATGCTTCGGCAACTGCGATCTACGGTTCGCGTGCTTCAAACGGAGTTATTATGGTTACAACCAAGCGAGGTAGATCGGGAAAACCCCAAATTAGTTTTAATGCTTCTTTTTCATCGCAAGAAGAAGTTAACCGTATGGATTTGTTGAATAATGACCAATATACAGATTTATGGGAAGAGGTTCAAGGTGTTCCGGTTCCTGGATTAGTTGGTTCTGGAACAGACTGGCAGAATGAAATCTTCCAAACAGGCCAAATTCAAAACTATCAGCTTTCTTTCAGCGGAGGAACAGATAATGTTGACTATTATATTTCTTCAGTTTATTACGATCAGAAAGGAGTTGTCATTGGTTCGGCCTACAAACGTTTTGATGTAACGAGTAATCTTACCATTAGAGCCTCTGATAAATTGACTTTTGGTCTCAACCTATTGGTACGTAGAACTGATAAAGACGGAATTCGTTCGCAAGAAGGTTCAGGAGGACTATCTGGTGGTGTAATCGCCGGAGCTTTTACTACCGAGCCAACGCTTCCCGTTTTTGATGATGAAGGAATTTATTCCATTTCTACCTCAGGAGACCCATCTGACAATCCAGTGGCAATAGCAAGAGAAAGAAGAAACGAAATTGTTAATGACTTGCTTCAAACAAATGCCTATGGTGAATATGCGATTACAGATGATTTAAAATTCAGAGTTAATTTGGGTGCCAATATCACCAACAGAAGAGAGGGTCTTCATTATCCAACCACCCTGCAACGAGGTATGAATGCCGGTGGTGAAGCTTCGATCTTTGCTGATAAATTCACCTCACTTCTTAATGAAAATTACCTTACCTATTCTAAAAGTTTTGGTGTAAGTGACCTTACAGTGATGGCCGGTTATTCTTACCAGTCAACCAGTTCCGAATCATGGAGTACTGGCGGACAGTCATTTTTAACAGATGCTGGTTATTGGTGGGGTTTAGACGGGGCGTCTGTTTTTGGGTCACCGGGTTCTAATCTAACTGAGACCGCATTGAGTTCTTTCTATGGACGAATAAACTACAAACTTTTTGATCGGTACATCATTACCGTCAATGGTCGATATGATGGTTCTACGCGATTCGCTAAGAATAATAAGTGGGCCTTCTTCCCTTCTGGAGCAATTGCATGGAACATTGCGGATGAGTCATTTATGGATGGTTTAGAAAAAGTTAGCCAGTTGAAGTTGCGAGCTAGTTATGGTGTCACAGGTAGCCAGTCAATTGCTGCTTATCAATCTTTGGCGCAATTTAGTCCGGTTCATTCGATCCAAAATTCAAATGTCGTAAATGCAGTCAGACCGACTGACGTTGCCAACGATAATTTGACTTGGGAAAGCACTACACAGACAGATTTTGGTGTTGAATTAGGGCTGTTTAACCAACGAATTGTTGTGGTTGCTGACATTTACAATAAAATAACTGATGACTTATTGTTTAGTCAGCCATTACCTCAGTATTCCGGATTTCCCAGTTTATTGAAAAATATTGGCAAAGTGCAAAATCAGGGATTTGAACTTACACTTTCTACAGTCAACTTTGATGGAGAGTTCAGATGGACCAGCGATTTGAATTTTTCTAAAAATCGTAATGAAGTCCTTGAGTTGCCCGACGGCAATGATATCAGGAGAAATTCTTTCCCTGGACACATGGTAGGTATATCACAAACCAGCATATTGAGGGAAGGTGAATCAGCAGGATCGTTTTTTGGATACGTATATGACGGTGTTTACCAGGATGGAGAAACTATTCTTCCTGGTAATTTCGACCAGTTTGTAGGTGGCGAAAAGTTTAGAGATCTTGATGGAGATGGTGAAATCACACCTGATGACCGTATGATAATTGGAAACCCGCATCCTGACTTTACATGGGGATTTAACAATACATTTGATTATAAAGGGTTTGATCTGAATATTTTCTTCCTGGGCTCAAAAGGCAATGATCTCTACAGTTTTACTTTAATGGAACTGGAAACATTGAGGGGTATTAGCAACTCCACAACAGAAGCACTAAATCGCTGGACACCAACCAACACCAATACGAATGTTCCGGTTGCTAACTCAACCCGTGGGTACGTTTCTTCTTCAAGGTATGTATTTGATGGAAGTTTTGTAAGGCTTAGAAACATTGCTTTGGGATATTCACTACCAAAAGATATGGTTAATTCCATAGGTATGCAAAATGTACGCTTCTATATAAGCGCGCAAAACCTACTGACTTTTACCGATTATCGAGGATACGATCCTGAAGTGAACTGGAGTACAGATGGTCGTGATGATGGGAATCTTGATCTTGGTTTAGACTATGGCAGTTACCCTAATGCGAAATCATTTACGGTTGGATTAAACATAACATTCTAAAATTGTAATAAGATGAAAAATTTTAAAATATATTCACTAATATTTATGGTATTCGGCATGTTTGCCTGTACCGATTTGGACGAAGAACCATTAAGCAGATTATCACCTGATGGGTTTTATAAAACCCCAAAGGATGTAGAGACAGTTATTTTTGGAGCCTATGGCAGAATGACCAGTAATACCTGGTGGGGAAGGCGATTAATCACTACGCTCAGGCTTCGTAGTGATATGGTCGATATAGGTAATCAAGCCACAGCGTTGCGTCGAATTGAAATTAACAATTTCACTGACAATGCAGAAAATGGGATGACCAATGCATTTTGGCCTACTACCTGGCAAATAATAAGTGCTGCGAATTCAGCAATTGCCGGTGCGGAAAGCCTGGATGGTATTGAAGAATCAAGGCGAAATGAGTTGATAGGTGAAGCCAGGTGGGTGAGGGCATTTGGGTATTTTATGCTTGTACGTTTGTTTGGTGACGTTCCGCTAATTTTGGAAGAAGTTGCCGATCCCGAATCGTTGGGAGATGTAAGCAGAACTCCTGTAGCTCAAATTTATCCGGAAATTATTGCCGATTTGGAATTCGGAAAAACATATATGCCCATGACCCAAAATGCGCGATCACGTGCCTCTCGAGGTACTGCCGTTGCAATGCTGGCCGATGTGTATTTGACGATCGGCGATTATGCCAAGGCCTATGAAAATGCAAAATGGGTTATTGATAATGCCGGTGAACTTGGATATGGACTGGAAGAAGATTATCAGGATCTATTTGACGCCACCAAACAAGATGGAATGAGCGAACATATCTTTGCTATAGATTTCAAAGGAAATGTACGCGAAACAGACGGAGATGATCTTACCGGGCCAATGACAGGTGTCCGTGGTGCAGACATGCAAGGTTGGGGTGTCGAAGTCCCTTCAATGGAAGTATATAATAGTTTTGATACACTTGATTATCGTACCTCAGTCGCTTTTTATACCGAGGCTGCTTATGGTGGTGGTACAGAAATTAGACAATATCCGGATTTTGACCAGGAAAAAAGACCGCATATCGCTAAATTCAGACGTTTCCCCGGTGAGTCACAAGCAAGTGGACGTCGATCTGACACAAATTATAACATATACAGATATGCTGAGGTGCTGTTAATAGCTGCTGAGGCTGGCAATGAAGTAAACGGGCCAAATGGTGAATTGGAAGGTTACGTGAATCAAATCAGAGAAAGAGCCAGAAATGCTGATGGATCAGGGCCAAATGCCTTTCCTGAAGATGTTGCCGCTGGGATGTCTCAGGACGCTTTCCGTGATATGGTATTAAACGAAAGAAGAATTGAGCTGTCATTTGAATGCAAACGTTGGTTTGATATCCAACGACGTGATATGGGTGAGGAGGTATTTAAAGGACCCAATTCTCTTGAGCCGCAGGCTAATTTTAAGAAAGAATTCTATCTTCTCGCAATACCTCAGAGAGAATTAGATGTTAATCCTAATTTACTACCTCAAAATGCAGGGTATTAATAAGAAGTTTTATTTTATATAAAAAAAGGCCCATTCGTGGGCCTTTTTTTATATAATAGGGTTATAATTTATGCGCCTACATATAATATCCATTATTTTTATTGCCCTGCTTTGCTCATGCGCAAAGAAAACCAAGGAAAGCTCCAGGCTTTATTACGCAGTTTCCGCTGAAGAAAGCGGGATTCAATTTAGCAATGAGTTGCACGAAGATGACTCCATAAATTTTTTCGTCTATAAATATATTTATTCAGGAGGAGGCGTTGGCATTGGAGATATTAATAATGATGGGCTTCAGGATATTTTTTTTACAGGAAATATGGTGGAGAACAAGCTTTACCTTAATCGGGGCGATCTGCATTTTAAGGACATCACATTAAAAGCCGGAGTGGAGGGTGAGCATCAATGGCATGCGGGAGTGACCATGGCAGATGTAAATGATGATGGATTTCTGGATATATATGTTTCTGTCGGAGGTTATAAAAAAGCGGATCATACAAACAGATTATATATAAATAATCAAGACCTGACCTTTACCGAGTCGGCAGCAGAAAGAGGTTTGGCAGACGGTGGACATAGTTATCAGGCTGTATTTTTTGATTATGACAATGACGGTGACCAGGATATTTATACCGTTAATTACCCAATGGCTGATTTCTATAGTGTCAATCATTTTTACCGAAACCGGATGGATAGTGTGCAACTCGATGAGTCTGACCACCTTTTTCAAAATGACGGGAATGGATCTTTCAGGGATGTTACTGCTGAAGCCGGCCTGCTGAGTTATGGGCAATCTCTGGCCGTTAGCGTGGGTGACTTCAATCAGGATGGATGGAAGGATCTGTATATTTCCAATGATTTTGCGCCACCCGATTATTTCTTTATGAATAATGGAGATGGCACATTTAGTGAGTCGTTGCAGGAAACGCTTAAGCATACCTCTTTTTTTGGTATGGGCACTGATGCAGCAGATTTCAATAACGACGGCCAGATCGATTTGATTCAATTGGATATGAGGCCGGAAGATAATTTCAGAAGAAAAGCAAATTTGGTTATCATGCCGCCTGAGATGTTTCATGAAAATATAAGACTGGGATTTCACCATCAATATATGCAAAACACCCTGCAACTAAACCAGGGAACTTTGCCAAATGGATTGAACGCTTTTAGCGATATCGCCAATTTGGCCGGCGTCACATCAACTGATTGGAGCTGGGGGCCTTTATTTATGGATATGGACAATGATGGATGGAAAGATATATTTGTGACTAACGGCATCCGGAGAGATATTAACAACAATGATTTTTTTAAACTATTGACGAAACGTTCCTTCCGGGCCCAGTATCATAGCATATTGGAAGTAATCAAGGATATTCCATCTAAGAAAATACCTAACTATGCTTACCGAAATAATAGAGACCTGACATTCTCCAACAAGTCAAAATCATGGGGTCTGGATTTTAGAGGATTTTCTAATGGAGCGGCGTACAGCGATCTCGACAATGATGGCGACCTGGATATTGTAATTAGCAATATCGATACATTGGCCATGATTTTTGAAAATAGGGCTGATAAATTATTCAAAAACAATTACATAAGATTTAAGCTGGAAGGGCCAGAAGGAAACCGCATTGGACTCGGTACTAAAATCCAATTGAATTGTAGTGGTCAGATGCAGTTTCAAGAACTTACGTTAACAAGGGGCTTCCAGTCATCGGTAGAGCCCATCCTACATTTTGGAATTGGCAAAGCAGATGTGATTGATGAAATTTCAATAATATGGCCGGATGGAAATCAGCAAATATTGAACGATGTGCAAGCCAATCAAATGCTAAGCGTGCAATACAATGATGCTGAAGTAAAAAAAAATATTGTTTCTCCGAAAAGTAAAACCTTGTTCTCAGAAATTACCGAACGAAATGACATAAAATTTCAGCATGTGGAAAATGAGTATGATGATTTTCAATATGAATTATTGTTACCACATAAGACATCCCGATTTGGACCCGGACTGGCTGTGGGAGATATCAATGGCGATGGCCTCGATGACTTTTATATCGGTGGTGCTGCCAACTCACCAGGGAAAATGTTCGTTCAGCAACAAGACGGTCTTTTTAGCACCATGACTGGCCCATGGGAAAAAGACGGCTTTTATGAAGATATGGGAGCATTGATATTTGACGCCGATGGAGATGGTTATGCC
>CAZDRA010000022.1:0-54294 GCA_964507705.1 uncultured Roseivirgaceae bacterium
TCCTGAAATTTCATTACCAAAATCTGATTTTTTCTCTTAGGTTAACGACTATGGTCACAAAACCAACAAGGGCCAAGGTTTTAAAAAGTTTGAAATATGAATAAAGCTATGCCTTATATTTGAGATGGAGGTAATTGAGTAATTTATAACTAAGCAAAATTATGAAATTTGATTATGTAAATATCTCGGTAGTTTTTGGCGTAACCATTGTCTTAGTTGATATTTTCTTTAATGAGTATTTATTCGGATTTAATAATCTATTAATATTATTGGCTTTACTATTTATTGCAATTGCCTATTTCAAGCAAAGTCATGATGAAAAGAAGAAAAATAAATAACTATTTTTTAGGGATAACTATAGTATTTGCTGTGTATTTAATTATTCTTTCAATTATTGGTGAATCTGATAGTATTACACCTTTCTTCTATTATGGATTTTGGCTTGTTTTGGGACTTCTGCTTGGCTTTAGACTATGTTCCTATTTATATGAAAATGATGATAACGAAGGCAACAAAAATAAGATTGACGATAATTATAAACTTAATTGAATTTTAAAACCATCCTCGAATCATCCTAATTTGTAACGATGATGAGGAAGGTTCAAGGTCCTTACAATTGAATTTGTGCCTGCCCGCCAAATTGAGACAGGGATTGTTGTTGTGTGGGGTTGGGTTATTTATAAATGTCTTTTCTATGGCCTACTTTTCTGATATCTAATATTAATATTTCGTCATTAACGGCATAGACAACCCGATAGTCGCCTATCCTGATGCGCCAGGTATCTGAACTTCCTTTGAGTTTTTTTGATCCTTGGGCCTTGGGTTTTCAGATAAGCTTAATACTGCTTTAATGATACGATTGTTTATTGCGGTGGATTGTTTAATTCTTTAGCAGCGGATTTACTGACGACTACCTTATATTGCCTCATCTAACTTACCTTCTTTTTTCAACCTCTTGACAACATCTTCCAATGGTATTTTATCTTCATCCTTACGCAATTCTGCTATCATGCTATCATAGAAATCTTCCCACAATTCACCGTGCTTTTTCAAATCTATTTGAACAGCTACTTTTCTGTTCTTGTCATCTGTTACGTAATTGATTCCTCTCATTTGTATCATATTATAATTCTTTAAAGATAACAATTTCATTTCTATTTATTATTTACCCCAAGGGATTACTTCGCTAAGGCTTCTTTAGCCCAAAGGATGATATATCATAATCACTGTTTTAGTTCTTTCCAACCCAGCTTCCCAATCGTCCTTGTTTGTATCGAAGATGTTGTGGAATGGGATTATTGATAAGTTAGGTAATAGAATGAACGAAGGAAGAGATTGCGTATAAGGCTGTGGGAGAAATACATTGGAATGTTCAACTTTACTTATGCAGTACCGGCTTGTGCATATATTAAATTATCAAAATAAAAGAAGGCTCATTTCAACCTGAATAAACATGTTAAAATGAGCCTATCATTTTTTTATTTTATAAATTCATCTTGCCAATTGGCTAACTCCCACAAACTATGCACTCGTCCGGATTATCAAGCGAACATGACATATCAGACTGATTTTGCTCTTTTTCATTGATAGCAGCAGGTTGCGCTTCCATATTTTTTGTGACAGTAAATTTGATAGCGTCTGTCGCAGCTTTGGTTCTCAAATAATACATACCCGTTTTAAGTCCTTTTTTCCAAGCGTAAAAATGCATTGAAGTAAGCTTTCCAAAATTAGGATCTTGTATGTGTACGTTCATACTCTGGCTTTGGCAAATATATGCTCCCCGATCTGCTGCCATATCAATAACTGCTCTTTGCGAAATTTCCCAGACAGTTTTATAAAGATCCTTTAATTCTTGTGGTACATCAGATAAATTCTGAACAGATCCATTGGCTTCAATTAATCTGTTTTTCATACTATCATTCCAGAGACCAAGTTTGATAAGGTCATTCATCAAAAATTTATTAACAATAATAAACTCTCCACTTAATGTTCTTCTGGTATAAATATTTGAAGTGAATGGCTCGAAACATTCGTTATTTCCTAAGATTTGCGAAGTAGATGCAGTAGGCATCGGAGCTACTAACAATGAGTTTCTAACCCCATGTTTTTTAACTTCTTTTTTCAATCCCATCCAATCCCATCTTCCTGAATCTGGAGATACACCCCACATATCAAACTGAAATATTCCTTTAGAAACAGGAGACCCTTTGAACGTTTCATATGTCCCTTCCTTTTTAGCGAGGTCTTTAGAAGCTGTCATAGCAGCAAAATAGATGGTTTCGAAAATCTCCTTATTCAACTTACGGCTTTCCTGCGAATCAAAAGGTAATCGAAGCATGCAAAAGGCATCTGCCAAGCCCTGCACGCCAAGCCCAATAGGGCGATGGCGCATATTTGATGTCCTGGCTTCTTTAATAGGATAATAATTTACATCTATTACCTTATTGAGATTTTTAGTAGCTGTATATGTGATATCATAGAGTTTGTTATGATCAAATTTACCGTCAATCACATATTTTGATAGGGCGATCGAAGCGAGATTACATACCGCAACCTCATCTTTTGATGTGTACTCCATAATCTCAGTACAAAGATTACTGGATTTTATAGTTCCAAGATTTTTTTGATTTGATTTTCTATTGGCTGCATCTTTATATAAAATATAAGGCACACCTGTTTCAATCTGTGATTCCAATATCTCAAACCATAGATCCTGAGCTTTTACAACCTTTTTTGCTTTACCCTCTTTTTCATACTTTTCGTATAGTTTTTCAAAATCATCTCCATAACAATCACTCAAACCAGGAGCTTCGTGGGGGCAGAAAAGCGACCAATCATCGTTATTTTCTACGCGTTTCATAAATAGATCAGAAATCCATAAGGCATAAAATAAATCTCTCGCCCTCAATTCTTCCTTACCATGGTTTTTCTTCAACTCAAGAAAATCAAATACATCAGAATGCCAAGGTTCTAAATAGATCGCAAAACTTCCCTTGCGTTTTCCTCCTCCTTGATCGACATATCTGGCGGTCATGTCAAAATTTCTCAACATTGGAACTATTCCATTGGATGTCCCATTTGTTCCTTTGATGTATGAACCTTTACCTCTTATTTGATGAATGCTCAATCCTATCCCTCCTGCCGATTGCGAAATTTTGGCACACTGCTTCAATGTATCATAAATTCCATCAATACTATCATCTTTCATTGTAAGCAAAAAACAAGAAGAAAGCTGAGGTTTTGGGGTTCCCGAATTAAAAAGTGTTGGTGTGGCATGAGTAAACCATTTTTCGGACATTAGGGTGTATGTTTCTATTGCAGCCGGGATGTCTCCCATGTGGATTCCGACTGCCACCCTCATTAACATGTGCTGTGGTCTTTCTACAACCTTATTATCCAACCTCATCAAGTAAGACCTTTCAAGAGTTTTAAATCCAAAATAATCATAGCTAAAATCCCTGTCATATATTATGGAAGAATCGAGCAATGCGGCATTTTTCTTGATAATACCATAAACCTCAGTAGAAATTAATGATGCCGACTCGCCAGTTTTAGGATCGTTATATGTGTACAGTCTTTTCATGCTATTAGAAAAAGACTTGGAAGTGGTCTTATGCAAATTTGATACCGCAATTCTGGCAGCCAGTTTAGCATAATCAGGATGTTTAGTTGTCATGCTTGCTGCGGTTTCTGCGGCAAGGTTATCAAGCTCCTGAGTAGTTACCCCGTCATACAAACCGTTTATTACTTTTCTAGCTACTTCAATTGGTTCAACATAGGTAAGGTCCAAACCATAGCAAAGCTTATCTATTCTTGCGGTGATTTTGTCAAATTTTACTGATTCTCTTCTTCCGTCTCTTTTTACTACTAACATATCAGGTTTTTCTGGGGTTTAATGGTTTTATTTTTTTAAAAGTCTTCGCCTAGGGAAAACTTGGGAGCATCACTTTCTTCGATTTGCATCACTCCTGCTTTTTGATACTCTGCAACTCGTTTTTCAAAAAAGTTGGTTTTTCCTTGTAAGGAAATCATCTCCATGAAATCAAATGGATTTGTCGAATTAAATATTCTCGGACATCCAAGCTCCTCCAACAACCTGTCGGCCACAAATTCTATATATTGACACATCAAATCTGAGTTCATGCCAATTAGTCTTACGGGTAGTGCCTCGGTTACAAACTCTTTCTCAATTTTTACTGCATCTTTTATAATTTCCATAACAGTATCTTTTGAGAGTTTATTAATGAGATGATTGTTGTAAATCAGGCACGCAAAATCACAATGCAATCCTTCATCTCTTGAGATTAACTCATTAGAAAAGCTGAGGCCAGGCATAAGCCCTCTTTTCTTAAGCCAAAAAATGGAGCAAAAACTGCCACTAAAAAATATTCCTTCGACAGCAGCAAAGGCAATAAGTCGCTCCGCAAAGCTACCATTCTCAATCCACCTCAAAGCCCATTCGGCTTTTACTTTTACCAAGTCCATGGTATCCATGGCATGAAGTAATCTGCTTTTCTCTACAGAATCTTTGATATAGGTATCGATAAGAAGTGAATATGTTTCAGAGTGAATATTTTCTATTGCTATTTGAAAACCATAGAAAAATTTCGCTTCGGTATATTGCACCTCGGATAAAAAATTCTCTGCGAGGTTTTCATTAACAATTCCATCACTCGCAGCAAAAAAAGCTAAAACATGTGAAATAAAATGACGTTCTCCATCATTGAGATTTTCCCAATCCTTAAGATCTTGACTTAGATCTATCTCTTCAGCTGTCCAAAAACTGGCTTCAGATTTTTTATAAAATTCCCAAATATCATTGTGCTCAATAGGGAAAAGAACAAATCTGTTTTTGTTCTCTTTTAATATGGGTTCCTCTTCAATAAATCCTTTCTTTTTCATCAGCGATCGTCATTGTTGTAATACAAATCTTGTTTAAATCAGGCAAACCAATATCACTATCTATTTGGACGCCAATTAATATTTTGCCTATTTATTATTGAGGTAAAAAAGAGAGACTCTTGTATTTAGATTAAAAAATTTCTAAGGCACAATCCTTCAAAGATGACAAAAAGAGAATGAAAAATCAAGTGCAATTATCTTCAAAAAAGAATTTTTTTTACACAAATCTCAGAGCAAATCCGTAACCTTTTGACGCATAATGTTTTACTTGCATTCTATAAAACTATACATTAAAAAAATAAAAAATATTTGTTTATCAATATCTAATTGCATCTGATTTGACTACCCCAAATAATTCAATAAAAAGAAGCTATAGTCCTTTTATATATTGTATACTGCTTACCTACAGCATGTTACGAAATATACCAAAATTGATATCTTTATAATTAAAGTCTATCCATAAAGTGTCTAATATAAATTGGAAAATAAAAATCAATAATATCACTTACCATTTTTCCGTTCTCAGGCAAAGAATAAAAATGTTCAAACAAGCTATACAGGCAAGGACAATTCTACAGACGATGGAGCATTACTACTCAAGGAAATCGATATAAGCTTTTCTCTTTGGAAAATGGAATTATTGAACATCAAGACCCTCTGAGAAACATAAGCTTAAAGCGGCTTATTTGTACTCAGATAAATTATATTTGATGCCTAATTATGTCCAATTAAAAAATGAACAGACTAACAAGAATAACATCCATTTTAACTCAACTACAGTCAAAAAAAATTGTCACCGCCAAAGAAATAGCAGAAAGGTTCGAAATTAGTTTGCGAACTGTTTACCGAGATATTAAAACACTTCAAGAATCAGGAGTTCCTATTGGCTCTGAAAATGGAGTTGGGTACTTCATAGTGAGTGGATACTCCCTTCCTCCAATAATGATAACAGAGGAAGAAGCAAATGCACTAATCATTTCTGAGAAATTTATCTTAAATCAAGGAGACACTTCATTAATTAAAGATTTTAATTCTGTATTACTAAAAATTAAAGCAGTACTACGAAATCTTGAAAAAGGAAACATAGAAAAGTTAGACAATAGAATAGAGCCATCTGCAAAAAAAGAAATCCCTGAGAGTAACTCTCTTTCTATTATTCAAAAATCAATTGCAAATACAAGAGTCTTAGAAATACATTATCATTCCATTTCCAAAAATGAAAAAACCATCCGGGAGATTGAACCTCTTGGAGTGTATTATACAGATAAGGCTTGGGTTTTAGTAGCATTTTGCAGACTAAGAAATAAACACAGGGAGTTTAGATTAGACAGAATATTAAAAACACATATCACTTCACAAAGCTTTGAATATCAGCAAAGTTTTACGCTTAAAAAATATTTTGAAAATATAATTGACCCTAGCTGACATACAGCTGTCACTACCCCATTTTACTTTTGCTTCATTATTAAATTAAAACAATTTTTAAATAATGAATTTATTAATCGTGTTTACAGCTATAACATTATTTGGCTGTGGCAATCAAAACAAAGTAAAAATGGAAAACAGTAAAAAAGAAGAAATTGGGACAATCGAATTAGTATTGTTCAAAACCTTACTTGAATATGATAAAGAGGAAATAATCAGTTCAGCAAAAGCAGTAGTACCTGTAGTTGAAAAATTAGGTGGCTTTTTAGGTAGAAAAATGGCATACTCAAGCAAAAATCAAATTTGGGCAGACGTAGTTTTATGGAAGGATATGGATGCTGCAACGTTTGCAGCACAGGAAGTTTTAAAAAGTGAAACTTGTGGTAAATTCTTTGCGACTATTGATGAAAACTCTATGAAGATGCTACATCTTACTCCAGTAATTATGACTGAACCTAATCAAGAAAAAGTAGATGTTTTAGAATTAGTGTTATTTAAAACCAAACCAGAATACACAAAAAAAGAAGTAATTGAAGCAGGAAAAAAAGTAAATGCTATACTGGAAAGTTTTGACGGATTTGTAAGTAGAAAATTAGCTTTTACAGAAGATGGAGAATGGATGGATTTAGTTTATTGGACAGACTTGAAAAAAGCTGAATCTGCATCAAAAGCAATATTGGATAATAAAATTGCTCAAGAATATTTTAAAATGATAGATAAAAAAACAATGCAATTTATGCACCTAAATATTGTAATTGATACTGAAAAAATCAAATAACATTCTATTACCAAGAACTGACCTTGACTTCTTGTGCAAGACAAAAATCAAGGTCGGTTCTAATAAAACAACTCAATGGCAGAATCATTCAAGAACATTTACAATCATAAATTCTTTAACGAACTCACTAATACGATACATCAGATAATTCCAGATTTCGATACATCCTCTTTCTTAAATATCGTTTTTGATGCTGAATGGGAGAACAGAGAATTGAAACAACGAATGAGACATATTTCAATCGTGTTAAAAGAACACCTTTCTGAAAGCTATACCAAAAATGTAAATTCAATAGTAGAAATCATTCAACAATTGCAAAAAAATGGTTTTAAAGAAGACAGCCTTGAATTTATGTTTTTCCCTGATTTTATAGAAGTGTACGGCTTGGAAGATTACAATTGTTCTATTAAAGCATTTGAACAAATCACACAATTTACCAGTTGCGAATTTGCTGTAAGACCATTTATTATCAAGTACGAAAAGGAAATGACTATACAGATGCATGTGTGGTCAATGCATAAGCATCCAATGGTAAGAAGGCTTTCTACAGAAGGCTGTAGGCCAAGGTTGCCTTGGGCAATGGCAATTCCTGCACTCAAGAAAAATCCAAGCCCAATAATCCCAATTTTGGAAAATTTAAAAAATGATAAATCAGAATCTGTTAGAAGAAGTGTGGCAAACAACTTGAACGACATTTCTAAAGACAATCCTAATGTAGTAATAAATCTTGTGAAAAAATGGCAAGGAAAAACAAAGGAAACCGATTGGTTGCTAAAACACGCTTGTAGAACCTTGCTAAAACAAGGAAACTCTGAAGTAATGGAGTTGTTCGGATTTAGTTCTATTGATGAAATAAAAATTAGCAATTTTCAAATCCTAACACCTAACGTTAAAACAGGGGGATCATTAGAATTTAGATTTAATCTTATAAATACAAGCAAATTAAAATTAAAAATCAGGCTTGAGTATGGGCTTTATTACCAAAAAGCGAATGGCACTTTATCAAAGAAAGTGTTTAAGATTAGCGAAAAAGAATATCCTGCGAATTCAACGAGAGAAATAATTCGAAAACAATCTTTTAAAATAATTACAACGCGAAAATATCATTTAGGACTTCATCAAATCTCCATAATAATTAATGGTAACGAGTTTGAGAAATTAGGATTCGACCTGAGCGAATAGTTAAATGAACATAACAACTTAGCCTTCTGTGTGCAATTAGGCTAGCACTGAAAGCAATGTTGAATAACCCGACCAGCTAACAATAAGGAAAACATTGATTCTTGTAGGTCCTAAGCTTTTGATATCTGAAGAATCTTAGAAATCGTTATCCTAATCAAAAACATTAAATTTGTTAGAATTAATTTTGATTCCACTTAATAAAAAAAGGAAACTCAAATGAGTTTCCTTTTTTTATATTTATTTAAAATGAACATGATAGTTTATTCATCGTTCTTTTCTTCTTTTTTCTTTTTTTTCTTTTTTACCTCGATGCTCAGTGAATCACTTTTGCCATCATAGTCGGCTAAAATTGTATCTCCTTCATTAAGATCACCTTTTAGAATTTCCTCAGCCACCAAATCTTCAAGGTATTTCTGAATAGCGCGGTTTAATGGTCTGGCACCGTACTGCGGATCAAAGCCTTTTTCCGCAATAAAGTCTTTCCCTTTATTGGTAAGCTCAATAGAATACCCTAAAGAATCAATTCTCGAGAATAGCTTTTTGAGTGTAATCTCAATAATCTCATGAATATGTTCTCTTTTCAGTGAATTGAATATGATGACATCATCTAGCCTGTTAAGAAATTCGGGACTAAAAACTTTTTTCAATGCATTTTGAATTGTCGATCTCATCACTTCATCACCAGAATCTTCTTTAGACTTTGTTGCAAATCCAATACCTGCTCCAAAATCTTTTAAATCCCTAACTCCTATATTGGATGTCATGATAAAAATAGTGTTCCTAAAATCAACTCTTCTGCCTAGTCCGTCAGTTAAAATGCCATCATCCAATACTTGCAAAAGAATATTAAATACATCCGGATGTGCCTTTTCGATTTCATCAAGTAAAACAACACTATATGGTTTTCTCCTGATTTTTTCTGTAAGCTGTCCACCTTCCTCATATCCTACATATCCTGGAGGTGCACCTACAAGTCTGGATACAGAGAATTTTTCCATGTATTCACTCATGTCAATTCTGATAAGTGAATCTTCTTTATCAAATAAATATGTAGCCAAAACTTTGGCAAGCTCTGTTTTTCCTACGCCAGTTGGTCCGAGAAAAATAAATGTCCCTATTGGCTTTTTTGGATCTTTCAAGCCAACCCTTGTTCTTCTTATGGCTTTTACCAGTTTTTGAATAGCTTCTTCTTGACCAACAACCATATTGCTAAGTTCCGAATTCATTCCTAAAAGTTTTTCACTTTCGTTTTGGGCTATTCGCTTTGTGGGCACTCCAGTCATCATGGCGACGATTTCCGCTACATTTTCCTCTGTAACGGTGTATCGTTTAGTCCTTGTTTCATCTTCCCACTTGGTTTTTGCAATTTCCAATTGTTCGATAAATTTTTTCTCTTTATCTCGTAGTTGCGCAGCCTCTTCATACTTTTGGCTTTTCACAACTCTGTTTTTCTCCTTTTTTATATTTTCAATTTGCTCCTCAAGTTCGACTATACCCTCAGGAACATGAATATTATTGATATGAACCCGTGCTCCGGCTTCATCCAATACATCGATGGCCTTGTCTGGAAGAAATCTGTCAGAAATGTATCTATCAGACAATTTTACACACCCTTCAATAGCCTCATCAGTGTAGTTTACATGATGATGATCTTCGTATTTTTCTTTAATATTATTTAATATTTCTACGGTTTCTTCCGGAGTAGTAGCATCGACCATTACAATCTGAAATCTCCTTGCCAATGCACCATCTTTCTCGATATATTGCCTATACTCATCAAGTGTGGTAGCGCCAATACATTGAATTTCGCCACGTGACAAAGCAGGTTTAAACATGTTAGATGCATCTAAACTACCACTGGCACCACCTGCGCCAACGATAGTATGAAGTTCGTCAATAAATAGAATTACTTCAGGCGTTTTCTCCAATTCATTCATCACTGCCTTCATTCTTTCTTCGAATTGTCCACGGTATTTTGTGCCGGCAACTAAGCTTGCCAAATCTAGTGTAACAACTCTTTTGTTAAAAAGAACTCTTGATACTTTCTTTTGTACAATCCTAAGTGCCAAACCTTCAGCAATTGCAGTTTTACCTACGCCGGGCTCGCCAATGAGTATTGGATTATTTTTTTTCCTTCTGCTTAAAATTTGAGCAACGCGTTCAATTTCTTTGTCGCGACCTACTATTGGATCAAGCTTGTTGTCTTCAGCCATTTTAGTAAGATCTCTACCAAAATTATCCAGCACTGGTGTTTTGGATTTTTCAGTAGATTTTGTTGAAGACTCACGACTACTGCTTCCCGATGATGAGCTTCCAAATATTCTTGAGGAATCATCGTCAGGCTCGTCAGTATCAGATGATGAAATAGGATTTTCAGTTTGATACTCAAGCAATTCTTTTACTACTTCGTAATTGATATCAAATTTCTCAAGAATTTGAGTGGCAATATTATCTTCATCCCTTAAGATGGATAAGAGAAGATGTTCCGTACCAATTAATTGGCTTTTGAATATTTTAGCCTCCAGATATGTTATCTTAAGCACCTTTTCCGATTGTCTTGTCAGCGGAATATTAGCCAAATTTTTAACATTACTAATTGCAGTTCCTTTAGTAGCCTGCTCAATAGAAAGTCTTAATTCGTCCAACGAGACTCCTAATTTTTTCAGCAAACTTATAGCAACACCTTCACCTTCACGAATCATTCCCAAAAGTAAATGCTCTGTGCCTATATAGTCATGTCCCAGACGCAAAGCTTCTTCTCTGCTCAGGGAGATAACCTCTTTAACTCTATTTGAAAATTTTGCTTCCATATGTTTAAATACTTAATCTATAAAGGTACAGGTATCTAAATAAATTTTTAATTCCAGTCTGCATTTTATTAACGAACGTAATAATTAAACAGTTATTAATCAAATTTGTCTTTTTTTGAGACAAGTCAATCAATAGCCTTATTCCCAATATTATATTCTTTAGAAAACAGGGCACTAATCTTATAAACTACAAAATTGAATTCCTGTTATAATTATAATTCTATTGAAGGTCTAATATTATGATTGCTAATAATTGTTTTCGCCTGAGGGCCCTCACAAAATATAAGATCTATGATACTTAAATTATTAACAAACTTATTGCCAAAAACTTGAAAATATTCTACAGGTGAATAAGTCAAATTTTTTGGATTGCTATTTTTTGGATTTATCAGGTTTGTTGCGTTGTATTGATTGTTTTCAATAATCTCGTTTGTTTTTTTCACAAAGTCAATTTCTACTTCTAGGGCCATTAATTCAAGACATTTTGTCAGCAAGTTCATGTTGAGGTCTTTCAATAGATCATACTTACTATAATAAATATCAACAAAATCATCAATATAATATTCAAAAAATGGTGCCTTTCCATAGGCCGTTTTTATGGCTCGAATATGTTTGTTTAGCCACTTTTGATTATTATCAATTAATACTTCACATGTAAGACTTTTACTTCCAGATATTTTCCTTGTTGGAATGATCAAATTTTCAATATTATTGGCTCCATTTATTCTACATCTATTTCTATAAGTCTGCTTTGAGTACACATCATTTGGGTTAATTATAACTTGATCAAATGAATTGAGGTAAACAAAATATTTTATGCATGGGAGGTACTGAAGCTCAATGAAAAGTACTTTTTGGTTCATTTTAAGTATATTTCAATGCTTTGTCTTATAATGAAGCGTACTGCAATTAGTTGTTAGAAGTATCTCGTGTGCCATATTTAAAATATCAGACTTATTGTTTTTACTAAGCAATTCGATTTCTTCATTGGCCAAATTGGTATTTCCTAAGGAATTTGCAACTGAAAGATTTATTGATCTATTGAGTAATTCCGTTTCTGAAAAATGCGTGGAGGATACGGCCTGATTTATTACCTTATCCACTTCAGTTTTATTCATATTATTTTTCAGTAGTTTAATTTCCTTTTCGATAGCTTCTTCAGCTAATAAAATATCAACATTAGGATTTATTTTCCCGGAAATTATAAACAAACCGGGGTCAGCTGTGCCGGTAATATATGAGTTGATATCATTGAATATCTTTTTCTCTTTTACAAGACTTTGATAAAGTCTTGATGATTTCCCTCTACCAAGTATATCACTAAGAAGATCAGCCGTTGAATATTTCTTGCTATTTCTACCAGGCATATGATAAGTCTTGTATATCGAATTGAGTGGAACATCTGCCTCAACTTCCAAAAAGTCAGGTGCCGTTTGGCAAGGTTCTTTGGGTATAATATTATTTATAGTTTTATTTCCGGGAATATCCCCAAACCACTTTTCTGCAAGTTCGATAGCAACTTTAGATTCAATATTTCCAGCAATAGTTATAACCGCATTGCTTGGAGAATAATATCTTTCATGGAATTCCTTAACGTCCTTTAAGTTTGCGTCTTCAATATGTTGCAATTCCTTGCCAATTGTTGGCCAACTATATGGATGGACTTTATAAGACAAGGGCATAAGTTTTAGCCATACATCTCCATAAGGAACATTGAGATACCTTTGCTTAAATTCTTCAATTACAACACTTTTTTGAGTATCCAGACTTTTCTGGTCCAAATTCAAAAACTGCATTCTGTCTGACTCTACCCACAATGCCGTTTCAATATTTTCAGCACTCAATATGACATAATAGTTGGTGATATCCGTATTGGTGAAGGCATTGTTTTCAGCTCCTGCACCTTGTAGCACCTTATCATAATTCGGTACGTTTTTGGACCCACCAAACATTAAGTGCTCAAATAAATGTGCAAATCCTGTTCTGTGTGAGTGCTCATTTCTCGAACCTACTTTATACAAAATATTTACGACCACCAATGGAGTGCTGCTATCATTGTGTGTAATTAAAGTCAATCCATTTGACAATATGTGTTCCTGGAATTTTATCATAGTTTTAATCAATTGTCAAAAATACAACTAAAAAATATTGTATTTAATTACAAATATTAAGGTCGCAAAAAGAAAATTATGTCAAAAAAAGAATACTATTTTAATGTATTTATTACAATCAGCATCTAAAACAAACGTATTTAATATATAAAGTATTGGAAATGATATCTTTGAAGACATTATTAATACTAAGCAATATTCGTTTTTGAAAAAGTAATTAGTTGAAGCGCCTCTGTAAATATATTTTGTGTTTTCTTGTGCTATGTGCAAATTTATATTTGCACAATGATGTGTATGCTCAATCTAATACTCCTTCAAAATTCAAAACAGAAAAAGGTCTACTAGATAAAAAAAAGAAAGGCAAGGGAAACCCCAAAAGAAAAAACAAGGCCCTGCAAAAATCTTATTCTAAAAAAAATTCTAATCAAACAAAACATCCAGGCAATATTTGGGTTGACCCTAAGCCTAAAGATTTTACAGCCATAAAAGAAAGAGTTGAAAAAAAACCCTCCAGAAAAAAACTCAAAACTCAAAAATTAAGAAATTCCTATTTTAGCTCAAGTTCAAACGAAAAGCATAAAAGTTTTGGTCGTGAAGCTGTTTTGAAACGAAACACAAGGCTCAGTTATAAGTATTCTTCCAGATCTATTCTTTCAAATAAAGGCAATATTAAAGTGAAGCCTAAAAAAAGAAATTATAAGAAGGCTAGTCGTGAATCTCAAAAACATGGAGGTAATATATTTTTACAACCTGAGGCAACCAAAAAAGATTTTAATGAAATAAAAGCAAGAGTTGAAAAAAATCCAGGGAAATCTATGGGTAAGCAAATCAATAGGCAAAAAAACAGAGCCGCATCCAATGCTTCTCTAACTCAAACCTACCGCGGGGATATATATGTAAAAGCACGAAAAGGAAAACAACAAACATATAAGTATGACTCGAAATTAATCCAAAAATCATCTGGAAACCTCAAAGCCAGAAGAGTAAAATCTGCCGAAAGTCAAAGAAAATTTACTTCATCCTCATCTGCAAACTTTCAAGGAGGAGTGGTTTTACCGGCAAGAAATCATAAAAGGTTAAGGTATAAATATATGTCAAAGGCCTCTTTACAAAACAAAGGCAATATTAAAAAATCTTCTCTGAAAGGACCAGGGCCTCAGCAAGCTGCAACCTGGAAAGGTGACTTAAAATCCAATGATAAAAGTGGCGAAAAGCAATGGAGAAAATACGAATCCAAAAAGATCACCAAATATTCCGGCGAAATTAAAGGGCGTACTAAAACACCGGGTTCACAATACGCCACATCATGGAAAGGGGATAACAAATCAAAGGACAAGAACGGAGAAAAACAATGGAAAAAACATGAAGCAAAAAGGCTTGCAAAATATAGTGGCGACTTAGTTGCCAGAAAAAATAAACCAAGTAGTGGGGGGAATCCACAATTGACCCAAAATACAGGAGATATAAAAGTGAATTCTCAAAAACGTCAAAAAAAGGATATGATGCATGGCTCGAAAGTTACCGGAAATTATTCAGGAGCAATCAAATCTCAATCAAAGAAAAAAACAGATCAACAACACCAGAAAAAATCATCAAAGTACACTGGTCATGAAGGGTACATTGCGGTTCTTTCCAAAAAGAGACAGGACAAGTTCATGACGAGAGACTCCAAAATTACTGGTAGCTTCTCTGGTCAAATAGTTGGATTATCTCAAAAAAATAAAGCACAAGCTATGGAAGGAAAATCATTAAATATGTCTGAATACAGAGGAGAAGTAAAACAAAGAAAATATACTAAGTGGACGGAAAACAGTAAATCTAAATCAAATGATCAGGCCAATTTTCAGGGAAATATTAAATTGACCGGAGGTGATTTAAAAGAGAAACAATTTGAACATATGTCAAAAACCGCTCACAATTTTACGGGTAATGTCAAAATCAATAATCAATACACAAGAGATAAATATTTTAGAAATATTTCGGAGCGAAATCAACAAATTATTGGCAATTTCAAGACCAAGCTTGCAAAAGATATTGATGAACAAATAATATCGGCGAAAGTTCATAACTATCAAGGAGGACCGAAGACCAGTTTATTTAGTAGAATTTGGTTAACATTATTTGATAATAGTGGTAAACTTGACAAAATGGATGATCAAACAAGAAAAGCAAAATACGACAGTAGGGAATACAAAATATGGTATTAGTACATGGATTGGAATATAATTGATAATATAAAAACACTGGATAAATTGATCGAAAAGTCAGGGAATTCTCCACAGATAATTTTCAAACATAGTACCAGATGCTCAATCAGTTCTATGGCATTGAACAGGATTTCTTCTAAAATTGCAGACAAGAATTATTATATCATTGATATTTTGGCTCACAGGCAATTATCTAATGAACTTGCCACTCGCTTTAATGTAACCCACGAATCTCCCCAGATACTTTTGATTCACAATGGAGCTTGCGCACAAGACACCTCGCATCTTGGAATTTCAGCATCGTGGGTAAGCAAGAAGATGAGCTCGCTCGAAGTTTAATAATAAAGCTGTAAATGCTTTTGATGAGGCTTGTTAATAAATGATTATTTATTTTGGATTGATAATCATTAAACTAAATTTGTATTACTTCGTTATACCTCTGAAGTTTTAATTATGAACAAGGTATCGACATTAATATTTACATTCTTCTTCTTTATTGGAAGCCTTTCAATATCCAATGCCCAATATAGCGGCAATTACGATTACAGTACAGAAATGATTTGGGGAGTCACAAAAGCTACCAATAGTGGGTTAATCGGAGGATTTCTATTCAAATTCGCAAAGGAATTAAAGGAAGATAGGTTTCATGGTGGCATGCTGGAAATTGTAAATATAAAGCACCCTCAAGAACAGCGCTATTTTTCTGAGTCTGGAAATACATTTATTTGGGGGAAAGAGAAATATTTGTACAGTCTGAGATTTTCATATTTAAGAGAATTTACCTTTTTCAAAAAAGCCGCCCACCAAGGGGTGCAAGTAAATGGCATTTTTGCTGCCGGGCCAACACTTGGTTTAGAAGCTCCTTATTATGTAGAAGTACGCGCAGGAGGTTTCACGGTCAAAGAACCTTATGATCATGAAAAACACAAATATCAGGATATTGTAGGATCCGGCAATATTCTACAAGGTGTTGGGCAATCAGCAATAGTTCCTGGATTAAACGCCAAAGCAGGTGTTTCTTTTGAATTTGGGGCTTTCAAATCTAATGTAGTGGGCATAGAAGTTGGATTTCAAGCAGATCTATTTACAAGAAAAATTATGATGATGCCTACTACCGAAAATTACAGCTTCTTTCCTTCGGCATACGCAACTCTATTTTACGGATCGAGACGTTAATAGACATTCGGCTAAAAATAGTTTTCATATCTATTAATAATTTGACGCCAGCATATTTTTTAGTTTTCACTTCCAATTGTAATTGATTTAATGAAATCTTAACGATCTGCAATATTTTTGGCTATTACAACTCACAATAATTGTATAATCAATTTCGAATTGTACGCAACTATATTTTCTAAATTCAATCACCTTTTGTTTAAAGATTGAACTTTTAGATTATTGAAATAAAGTTGGTTTGACATGAAGCTGGATTATCAATACTAAAGGTATTAACTTTGCAATTCAAAAAATTATAAGAATGATAGAATTACCGGTTGTTAATGAACAAAAAGAAAGAACGAGCAGGAAACCAAAATGGTTGAGAGTAAAACTGCCTGTGGGTAAAGAATATCTGAAAGTTAGAGAACTTGTAGATAAGTACAAGTTGCATACAATATGTGAAAGCGGAAATTGCCCAAATATGGGGGAATGTTGGGGGAATGGCACAGCCACATTTATGATACTTGGAAATGTCTGTACCAGAGCATGTTCTTTTTGCGCTGTCGCTACAGGAAGGCCACCTGAATATGATGAAAAAGAACCGGAAAGAGTTGCCATGGCCATCAATTTGATGGGCGTAAAACATGCGGTCCTTACCTCCGTAAATAGAGATGAGCTAAAGGACCGAGGTGCGGAAATCTGGTATCAAACAGTTGTAAAAATAAAAGAGCTAAGCCCAGAAACTACGATAGAAACATTAATCCCAGATGTTAAAAATAAATGGGACGCACTAATACGCATGATTAGTGGTGGCCAGGAAATTGTCTCTCATAATTTAGAAACCGTTGAAAGATTGTATAGAGGAGTTAGGCCACAAGGCAAATACTACCGTAGTCTCGATCAAATAAAAAGAACTAAAGAATTTGGCAAAAAGACCAAGTCGGGAATCATGGTGGGGCTTGGTGAAAATAGTGACGAAGTACTCAAAACAATGGATGATTTGGCATCTCACGGTTGTGATGTGATGACGATTGGTCAATATCTTCAACCAACAAAGCTTCACCACGAAGTGATAGAATTTATACACCCTGACAAATTTGCATTTTATAAAGAAGAAGGTCTAAAAAGAGGTATCTCATATGTTGAGTCAGGGCCATTAGTCCGATCTTCATATCATGCAGAAAAGCATCTTTAAAGAAATCAATATTTTTAATTTATTTTTTATTGACATAATTAATTTCATATACTTGGTTTACTAAAGGTGCAATAAAAGCATAAAATGTAATGCCTAAACTTAGTATTGAAAAAATACCGGACTCCTGGACCAGTAAAAATGCGTCTCATCTTTTGAGAAGAACATTGATTGGACCGACAAGAGAACAAATCCTTTCTGCAACAAATAAAGGATTGGATGCTACGATAAATACTCTTCTTGATAACTCAGAACCCTTCGCAAGCGATCCGCTAAATTATAGGTATGATGATGACCCAAATGTTCCAATTGGCACTTCCTGGGTTAGCGCAAATTATACTTCAGGAAAAGACTATCAACGAAGACGATCCTTCAATGCTTGGGAGACAGGAAACCTGATCCAACAATCAGATTCTATAAGAATAAAGATGTCACTATTTTGGTATAACCATTTTGTGACGGAGGCAGTCGCTGTTGGTGACACCAGGGCTTTTTTTAAATTGAACTTCCTTTTTAAGCAAAAAGGCCTGGATAACTTTAAAGATTTGGTAAAAGAGGTAACAACCTCAACGGCTATGCTCATTTATCTTAATGGCAATTCAAACAAGAATACTGCTCCTAACGAAAATTATGCCAGAGAGCTTTTTGAGCTATTTACCATTGGAAAAGGTGAGTTAATCGGTGATGGGAATTATACAAACTATACAGAATCAGACATTGTAGAAGCAGCTAAGGTCCTTACTGGTTTTACTACCATTAAAAAACCATTAGACATGGTTGAATATAAAAGTGGCAGGCACGATAATTCTACAAAGCAATTTTCATCAGAGTTTGACTTTCAAACAATTGAGAATGCAGAGGAAAATGAACATAAGATGCTCATTGATATGATTCTTAGAGAAAAAGAGACAGCTCGATTTATAACAAGAAAAATTTATCGTTGGTTCTTATACCATGATATTACTCCAGAGATCGAGCAAAATATCATTGTTCCTCTTGCGGATATTTTTTACAATAGTAACTATGAAATCAAACCATTGCTCAGCGCATTTTTTAGTTCGATTCATTTTCATGATGAGTATTTTTGGGGGACGCAAATCAAAAGCCCAGTTGATTTTAATATTGGAACAATAAGACAACTTGAATATACTTTTCCTAACAGCGATGATTTCGTTGAACGCTATACACTTTGGTACAAAATTTACAAAGTATTGGTGGAGCAACAGCAAGATATTTCAAATCCTCCGGATGTTTCGGGATGGAAAGCATACTATCAGGAGCCGCTCTTTTATCGAACATGGGTTAACTCTGTAACGTTACCCTTTCGACAGAATTTTATTGATAGCATTTTAAATATAAATCAGGAATCCAATACCCCAATTGCTTTTGATCCATTTGAAATAATAAATAATTTATCAAACCCCGATGATCCTAATAAACTAATAGAAGATTTGGGAAATATATTTTATCAATTGTCTTTGAATACCGAGCAGAATCTTGAACTAAAAGAAGTACTGATCCCAGGCTTACCCGATTTTGAATGGACTGTCGAATATGGAGAATATAAGGCTAACAAAGAGAATGAGGAAATAAAAAGAGGCGTGGAAAAAAAATTGATTGCTCTAATCACGGTGATGTTAAAAAAGGCCGAATATCAATTACTTTAACATAAAAATATCTTGACCCAAGAACTTAAGCACAAACTAAAATGAATAGAAGAGGTTTTTTGAAAAATACAGCTATTTCATTTCCCATGGTGTTGGGAGGTATTCACATTAGTGCCCTGGGTTATTCGCAAAGACTTGCCAGATTAACCAATACCGCTTCGGAAACTGACAAAGTTCTTGTACTGATACAACTTAATGGTGGAAATGATGGATTAAACACATTAATTCCTCTTGATCAATATGACAACCTCCTTGAAGCCAGAAAAAATATACTCGTTCCTGAAGAACAACTAATAAAAGTAAGGCGATATCCACTTGGATTTCATCCATCCTTTGAAAAAATAGGCGACCTCTATCATAATCATTTGGTAGGCATTATTCAAAGTGTGGGATATCCTGAACCAAACAAATCGCATTTCAGATCAACTGATATCTGGACTTCCGCTTCCGCTTCATCCGTAAATGACTCTTCTGGTTGGATAGGAAGATATCTTGATACTGAATATCCGGGTTTCCCCCAGGGCTATCCAAATAATGATGCTCCTGACCCATTGGCCATCACTGTTGGTTCTTTGGTATCAAATACGTGCCAGGGCCCTGCAGTAAATATGAGTATCCCGGTCAATAACCTTTCATCTTTTGATCAATTAACCGGTGGAACTGATGGCAGCTTACCTGATTCAGTTTATGGAAATGAACTGGGATTTATTAGAGAATCAATTCGTCAAACCAATGCTTATAATACCGTACTATCAGATGCAGTTAAAAAAGGAAGCAACAAAGTTTCTTATCCATCCAGGAGTGAGAATAAATTGGCATACCAACTTGGCATTGTATCCAAATTGATTTCGAGTGGATTGAAAACCAGGGTATATGTTGTCAATTTGGGTGGATTCGACACACATAGCACTCAGGTCGACTTATCAGACAATACCCAGGGGGAACATGCTTCATTATTAAAAAAACTTTCTGAATCGGTACATTTATTCATGGAAGATCTTGAGGCGCAAAAGTTAAACGACAAAGTGGTAGCCATGACATTTTCTGAATTTGGAAGGAGGATAAAGTCCAATGAAAGCAGCGGTACAGATCACGGAGAGGCTGCGCCTATGTTCTTTTTTGGGAGTCAGGTAAATCCGATGGTATTTGGAACTAATCCAGTAATAGAAAAAGGTATCAGCTCAAAAGATAATATACCAATGCAATATGATTTTAGATCGGTATATGGATCTGTTTTGCAAGATTGGTTTGGCACCAGCAGTACTGAAATAAAATCTCTTTTAAATACTGATTATAAATATATACCAATATTGAGGCGAGGAGCAATTGTAACAGGTATCGATGAGACAATTGATCTGGAATATCTAGAGCAAAACTATCCAAACCCATTTAATAGTGTTACTTCCATTCCTTTTAAATCATTGGGCGGAAAGGTAGAAATGAGACTTTACAATCAACGAGGACAAATGGTAAGGTTATTAATAGACAAATATGTCGCAAGAGGAAACCACAACTTCACACTCAACAAAAATGGGCTTAAAGCAGGGGTTTATATTTACGAACTGAAAATAAAAACCGGCTCCTATAAAAAGACACTAATTGTAAATTGATTAATGAATTTGGTTCTACTGTTAATTTTAATGTAAACTTTGTTTTAAAAGTTGCCTGCCTGCCGGCAAAGGCAGGGAAGAGGGTTCTTGAATAAACAATAATGTTTCTTAATTCTACTTTGGCCTTTATACTCGTTTTACTTTGGTCTTCTGACATTATTAATAATATTCCATATCTATCCGGATTTCTTTACTTTGAAATTGTTATCAATCAGAATTTGGTAAACCTTTTCCTTAAAATCTCCCTGGATTATTACTTCTCCATCCTTTTGGCTTCCACCCACTCCGCATTTTGTTTTAATCATTTTGCCCAATACTTTCAGATCATCCGATGAGCCTACAAATCCTTGAACCAAGGTGACAACTTTTCCTCCACGTTGTTTTTTATCGATTTTCACAATCAAATTTTGCTGCTGATTTGGCAGCGTAGTTTGAAGAATACCGTCAAAAAAATTAAACTCTGGGTTTGTGGAGTAAACAATACCTTCTCTTTCTACTTTAGAGGTAGGACGGTTTTTACGCTTATTCTTTTTTGACATAATATAGTACTAACGATGAGCAATAAACAAGGGCAAATCCGACTCTTGAAGTAAATATTGAGCGACACTTGGTAGCAGCAAATTTGAAATATGACTCCGACCATATGCTCCCATCACAACAAGTGGATGCTGTACATTTTGGGCAAAATTACTTATTTCTTTCGATATGCTTTCTCCTTCTAATAATTGAATACCCACATTACTGTAATGCTGTTTGACAAAATCCATGAGCAATCTTTCATTTTTTATTTCTTCTTCGCCATTGGGAACTACTGAAAGAATTGAGACAATTTTGCTTTTATTGCTATTTGGAAAAAGGTTGCTAAATGACCTAATAGCAAAAACAGAGGACTCTTTGTTGTCGTAGGTGAAAATTACATTATCTATTTTTTTCGATCCTTCAGGAAGAATAAGAACCGGACACTTACTCCCTTTAAGAATTTGATATAAGACTGATGTATTTTGCTTTCCTGTTATATAATTATAAAATATCCCTGAACTTAATATGAGCAAATCAGCATACGAACTCTGCTTTACAAGCTCATGAGTTGTCAGATTGAAATCATTATATATCTCATAATTGATATTGGAATTCTTTGCAGCTTTTTCAAATCGGCTGATAAGCTCAGTAATCACATCTTCCTGCTTGCTTAGAATTCCTCTTGTCGGTAAAATATCTGCGTGTACCTGCTCTTCCGCATGGCTAAATGAAATATCTTTAACCAACATCCCTACAAACAAATGGTCCTCCAAATTACCCAGCAAATCGCCTGCTATCTGAAATTTATCTTGAATAAAAGATTTGCGGCTGTCAAGCGCCACTAAAAGTCTAGCCATTTTTTTAAAAATTAAAGTTTTAGACGGAATGTCCAAACTGGTCGCTTTGCGTGATTTACTACATCTTCGGCAATGCTTCCACTTAATAAATGCAGCAGACCTGTCCTTCCATGAGTTGCCATTGCGATTAGATCTGCGTTGATATCCTGTGCAAAAAATACGATCCCATCTTCTTCAACCTTGTCACTATATATATTCAGTGTATAATTTGCGATATTATTTTCCTTAACAAATTCTTCAGCCAGTCCCATAATATTCCTATTGGTTTCAAAATTTGTAGGCGTATTTACTCTTACCAAATGCAGCTTGGCTTCAAAAACTTCCTGCAAGTTCATGATCTCCTCTGTCACATGCGAATTTTCATTTTTGAAATTTGTAGCTAAAACAATATTGTTGATGTTTTCTATGCTTATTTTTTGTTTTACTGTCAGTACTGGGCATTTAGCATGCCTCACAACTTTTTCGGTATTTGAGCCAATCATTGCTTCTTCTATCCCGTTTGAGCCTTTCGAGCCGATGATTACCAAATTTATATTATGTTCACTTATCTCTTCTGTGATATAATAAAATGCATTGCCGACTTTAATTTTGCTAGTAATTTTTAACTCTGGTTTTTCAAATGGTTTCAAAAATTTATTGCATTTCTCTTCAGCAATACGGTATAAAGAATCCAGAAATTCCTTGTCTAAATCGAGGTCAAGACCTGTGAGATTTCCCAATATTGGAAATGCACTATTCCCCATTGCAAAATCAAAAAGACCAGTGTGATCCAGCACATGAATAACAATTAGCTCGCTATTTGTTTTTAAAGCTATTTGACATGCAAGATCCATGGCATATCCAGCTTGCTCAGAAAAATCGGTTGGTATAAGAATCCGTTTCATACTGAAAGTTGAAGATATAGTAGATTAAAAGCCAATAAATTTACTATCGAAACGTGTCTTATATTTTCTATAAATAAAATTGTTGAACCCCTTTCTTTTGTCACAGAAAAATTCAATCTATACCTTAAAAACAAAAATCAGAAAGATTTGATGTTTAAGTAATGATGGGCATCATTGCAAAATATGATTTTAGTCATTTTTACGACTATTCTATTATGAGGAGAGTAATTGAATTAGCGTCCATAAAAGTCCGCTTCTCGGACTAAACCCTTGGGATCAAGCACGACTATTTTTTTGCCTTGAAGCGATATTAGTTTTTGCGTTTTGAAATCAGAGAGTAATCTTATTACCGTTTCTGTTGCGGTGCCAATTATGTTTGCTAAATCTTCTCTGGATAGTGCAATATCTATCAGATCGCTTCCTTCGCCTTCCATACCATAAGTTTCTTTGAGCATGATAAGTGTAGCGGCTAATCTTTCACGGACAGATTTTTGAGCTATGGCAACAAGCTTTTGTTCTATCAATCCTAGGTCTTGAGCAACCTTCTTCGCCATTTTTCTAAAAAAATCGGGGTTTCTATTTAGAATTTCAAGAAAGTCTGATTTGGGAATATAGCACATTGCACCCTCTTCAATTACTGTAGCAGAAGAATTATAAAACTCTTCGCTAATCAAAGCACGGTAGCCAAGAAAATCACCTGGTTTGCACAGTTTAATAATTTGCTCTTTTCCGTCAGAACTAATTTTATAAACTTTTACTTTTCCGGTATTGATACAAAACAGACCCATAGGTCTTGTCTCTTCATAAAACAATGTTTGACCTTTTTTATACCTAATACATGTTTTATGCAGAGACAAATTATCAAGTTCTTCTTTTTTTAAATCTGAAAATAAGGAATGCTCTCTACCAGCGCAAAGTGAACAGGGGATTCGGATATTCTTTTTAGTATTCAAAATTTGTTAAGATTTTGTACGAAGATAATCAACATTATGTAATTTTTCAACACCTACAACCGTTTGGTTTTATCCATATTATACCAACATTTTAATTTTAAATGGGCAAGTGAAAATATCTCATCTAAAAATATATTTAAATTCAAACAGATAAGCTTGATTTATATTGAGAGCCAACTTGGCTAAATTTTGACACAATTTGGTTTGCAATAAATCAATAAAGGTAAAATACCAATTTCATTCTAAAACTTCATGAGCTTCTATTGGTATAGATTATTTTTTCATCGTAACATTCATTTTAGTTATTTCCTTAAATTTCAGCCTAAGCTTCTAATTATCGGCATCATCATTTGTCCTTAATAATCCCTGCATACAACCAGGGGATTGATGAATTATCTCAGGCATGGCTGTTTTCATCTATTGTTTTCTTTCGTTTTTTAAGCATCCAATAATTTGTTATAAAAAAGCCAAGCCCTACAACAATAAATAGCAATCCTCTCATTACAAAACTAATCTGCATATCAAAAAACCTGCAAATCACCAGGGCAGTTATGATAGAAAGTCCATAGTTGAGTATCCCTAAATGATTTTGTTTTGCCCCCTTCATGATGGTGATAATCCCCAATAATAAAACAAGTAAATTCACCAGAATTATTGCAGTCAGGGAAGATGACCATCCAAGAATAAAAATTATAAGGAACAGCAAGAAGGCTATATCCATAATTTCAAAACCATTAGATTGCCGGGTTCTCTTATGTTTTATAAATAAACCAGTGGTTGCTAAAGTGATGACCAATGATGTGTAAAACTCCAGGGTTGATAGCAAATTGACATCCAATTTATTTAGGTCATTCCAAAACCAGTCAAAGCTTAGCATAAGAAGAAGAATGATGGTGCCCAACGAACCCAATACCAGATAGGCATTATTTCTCAATGATTGTTGATTGAATGTTGTAGATCTTCCAATATGATAGAAAAGCCCAAATAAACTTGAATAGGCAATGTACATGATTTCTTCAGCGCCATCGACAATAGAACTCAGGCATACAATTATCGACAATGGGATCAGCCAATGGTGAAACAGAACAAAGTTGCTCTTTGGTTTTTCTTTGATCAAGAAAATATAATATGGAAAGATCAGCGAAATTATAATCCAGTAACCAAAGGGCTGGTCTCCATGAAAGGACCAATAGCCGGTTTCACATGCATAGTAAGTAATACCGATGAGAACGAGTATGGAAATAACGGAAGATCTCACCAGGTAAATGACAGGAAGGCAAAGTGCCATCCATGTAAGCAGAAAAGAACTTAAGTTTCCGGGCATATGATAAATTTGGCTAACCAACGAAATACTTGATCCAACTGCAAAAAAAAGAAATGCGGCGGCACTCTCACGCCAGGCAATATTTTCTGATTTTTTGACAATGGCAAAAACACAAAGTGCCTGACCTATTAATAATGGTACAAAAGCCATGGCGGTTTTCAATGTAATGGAAAAATTATCCCAATTGTGGGCAATGATCAGGATAATGCCCAGACCAACCAATATTGATCCCAGCACTCCAAAAACAATAAATAGTCTATTTTGAGATCTGGCTGATTTGTTTTTGTAGTAAGCCAAAATATCTGAAGATGTCTTTTCGGTAATCACCTGGGCTTCTACCAGCTCTGTCAATGATTTTTGTATAGAATGGGGCATAAATTTGGGAAAATATCGACTATGAATGTAATCAATTTTTATATAATAATATTTGAAATAGGTGGAGATATAAGGATGTCAATCTCTGGTCAGAGCCTGTCTTTCAAGTCTGTCAAATTATTAACACTACTATAATCAGATTCGATGGCACTCATGGAGGATTACTTGTTTCATTCGAATTGGAGTATAAGTAGCATTAATGCGCTTTGTATTTTTATAATAGCTCTATACATTTTCATAAGTTGTTTAATATGAGAACTTTCCAAAAGTTGCAGATAATTAGTTATCTATAGATTACCAGACAGATAAGTTTTAGCAAAGAAAACTTTTGGAAAGTTTACCGAAGTATCATTTTTAAGGTCATTCAAGGAAGTGAAATTTATTATTGCTAAATTGAAACCTATTAAAAATAGAAAGATCAATTATGAAATTATTTTCTTCCAATATGTTAATTGCCATGATTATGACTGTTCCATCATTTGCGCAAGAACCTGATTTGCCTTTTCACCAAATTCCTGATTATCCAACTTCATATTCTTCCGAAAACGCTGTCGCACGCATGATAGATGGTCTTGGGTATAGATATTATTGGGCTACAAAAGACTTGAGAAAAGAAGACTTGGCATACCGTCCAAGCGCCGACTCAAGAACAGCAGGAGAAACCATCGATCATATTTATGGCCTTTCTAAAATGATTTTGAAGAGGCTTAAAAACCAAGACCTTCCATCTCATGAGAATAGGACTTTTGATGAAAAACGTAAAAACACACTTGACAACCTTTGGGAGGCAAGCAAAATATTGAAAGGTGAAAGTATTAATGGAAAAGGTGTAGATTTTCAGAAAGATAATGACAAAGGGTATCCATTTTGGAATATGATCAATGGCCCAATTTCTGATGCCATATATCATACAGGGCAGGTTGTAGCTTATCGCCGTGCATCCGGCAATCCTATTTCTCCAGGGGTGAGTGTATTTTCTGGTAAAACAAAGGAGTGAGCGATTATAGCATCACAATATCTGAATGACATAAAAAATACCGTGATAGTCCCCGGACCTGTTCCGGGGTCTGTTGACAATTTGAAAAATCATTTCTTATGGCAGGCAGATCCCAGAATAAATCTGGGAATTAACTGGTATTTTTTTATGTCATTGGTAGGCACAGCCTGTCCCATTTTTTCGGGAAAGCAATCTCTAATTTCCGAGCCTCAAAAGTTGAAATAGGCAGACTGCCACGCTACACCTGCTTACCGCAGGCAGGGAATTTAAACGTCTCAATAATTATCTCCCGAATTATTCGGGCTACAACCCCAATGCTTTTTTATTTCCATCAACGTCAACACCTACATCAGCAAAATCGTCAAAAGCTCTTTCTGTCTTTCTGATCAAATGCTCTGCAATAAAAGGTGCTCCCTCAGCAGCTCCATCTTCAGGGTGTTTCAGACAACATTCCCATTCCAAAACACACCATCCTTCATAGTCATATTCAGAAAGCTTGCTTGATATGGCCATGAAGTCAACCTGTCCATCACCCAATGATCTAAATCTTCCAGCACGTTGTGTCCAACCCTGATAACCTCCGTAAATACCAGATTTTCCAGAAGGATTAAACTCAGCATCTTTGACATGGTACATTTTTATTTTGTCATGATAGAAATCTATAAACTGGATATAATCCAATTGTTGTAACACAAAATGACTCGGATCATAATTGATGTTGACACGATTATGATTTCCCGTTGCTTCGAGAAATGCCTCAAAAGTAACGCCATCGTGCAGGTCTTCTCCCGGATGTAATTCATAGCAAACATCCACTCCATTTCTATCAAATTCGTTGAGGATAGGTTTCCATCTTTTGGCTAATTCTTCAAATCCCATTTCTACCATCCCTGCAGGTCGCTGAGGCCAGGGATACATATATGGCCATAGCAATGATCCGGAAAATGTTGCATGTGCTGTCAATCCCAAATTTTTACTCGCTCTGGCATTTTGCATCATTTGGTCAATTGCCCACTCAGTTCTTGCCTTTGGATTTTTCCTGACTTCCGGAGCTGCAAACCCATCATACATGGTATCGTATGCAGGATGTACCGCTACCAGCTGTCCAAACAAATGGGAAGAAAGTTCAGTGATTTCCATCCCGCTATCTTGCACGATCCCTTTTATTTCATCTGCATAATCTTTGCTTTCAGAAAGTTTTTTGAGATCAACACATCTTGGATCCCAGGAAGGTAGTTGCACACCTTTATATTCCAGGTTTGCCATATATTTACAAATATTTTCCAGGTTATTAAATGGGGTTTCGTCACCCAAAAATTGTGCTAAAAAAATTGCTGGTCCTTTCATTATGTTTATTTTATTGTTCTATTAACTTATACAATTTTTGTCCAGGCTGCATTGTTTTGACCTGATTCGATTACAGCATCTATAAATTTCATACCTCTTACTCCATCATCGACAGTCGGAAAATCATTGAATATTGGATCAACATCCACACCATCCAATTTTGCTTGCAATACTTTTGTGAAGTCGCGATAGATATTGGCAAAGGCCTCCAAATATCCTTCAGGGTGTCCGGCAGGAACTCTCGTATGAGCTGCAGCTGAGGCACCCATATATCCATTTCCTGTTCTGTACACTTCCATGGGTTTTTCGAGCCACTTCACAAACATGGTGTTTGGCTCATGCTGATGCCACTCCAAACTTCCTTTTTCACCATATACTTTTATTTTTATTGCATTCTCCTCTCCAGCACAAATCTGGCTGCAATGCAAAATTCCCTTGGCCCCACCGTCAAATCTCAATAAAATATTGGCGTCATCGTCCAACAATCTGTTTTCAACAAAAGTAGATACGTCGGCACTGAGCTCAGAAATTTTTAATCCTGTAATTGTTTCAGCAAGATTTTCAGCATGCGTACCAATATCTCCTACAGATCCTGCCTTACCGGATCTTTTAGGATCTGTTCTCCAGGAAGCTTGTTGTTGTCCGGTTTGCTCAATTGGTGTTGAAAGCCATCCTTGAGGATATTCTACAACAACCTTTCTAATCTTTCCAAAAGTGCCGGAAGTGCACATTTCGCGGGCTTGTTTTACCATTGGATACCCTGTGTAAGTATGCGTCAATGCAAATGTCAACCCTGTTTCCTTTACAAGCTTTTGCAATTGAAGTGCTTCATCGAGAGAAAATGCAATGGGTTTTTCGCATACTACATGAAAGCCATTTTCCAGGGCCAACCTTGCGGGGTCGAAATGAACATGATTGGGTGTTACGATACTTACAAAATCCATACGCTCATCGGCTGGAAGTTCTCGCTCCTTTTCAAACATTTCCTGGTATGTTTTATAGATTCTCTCTGGTTTCAGAAATAAATCCTGACCGGAAAGTGTAGCGATTTCAGGATCGATGTGCAATGCGCCACAGACCAACTCAATTTGGCCGTCAATCCCTGCCGCTATGCGATGTACACCGCCAATAAATGCTCCTCGGCCTCCGCCGATCATTCCCATTCTTAGTTTTCTGCTCATTTTGGATATTATTTTTGAGGTTATAGAATTTGTTAATTGGGTATATTAATTATCAATTTTTGGATAAAAATAATGAAATATCATTTCACAATTATCAATGGTTGGTCATAAATTCTTTTATCAATTTATTTCTCGCAATAAATTGCTCATCATTTAGAACAACACTTCCCTTGCCTCCATTTACAGGACAAATCTGATTAAAAATTTTCAGCATATTAATTGATCATTTTTCTATAATTTTGCATTTCATATGCAGGAAGAAGAAAAATTTGATCAGGAAAGTGATGAGCTCTTTGAGCACCACAGAATTTCGGTTGACCCGGGACAACAAGCATTGCGGGTAGATAAATTTTTATTTGATCGATTGCCAAATGCTTCGAGAAGCAAAATTCAAAGTGCTGTCAAATCGGGATTTGTACTGGTAAATGAACAACAAATAAGGCCAAATTATAAAGTCAGGGCTAATGATGAAATTGTCATTTCCTTGCCACAGCCTCCGAGAGTTAATGAATTACTTCCAGAAGATATTCCGCTAAACATTGTATATGAAGATGATCATCTTTTGATCGTAAATAAACCAGCAGGTATGGTCGTTCATCCGGCATTTCAAAATTGGTCTGGGACGCTGGTTAATGCCTTGGTTTACCATTTCAAGCAACTTCCCGAAATGCCCAATAATGAAGGTCGGCCTGGCTTAGTTCACAGGATTGACAAAGATACTTCTGGGTTGCTGGTGATTGCCAAATCTGAAAAAGCTATGTCTGGTTTAGCACAACAATTTTTTGATCACTCTATCGAAAGAACGTATTGGGCGCTGGTTTGGGGAGATCCCGGAAATGAAAAAGGAACCATAGATGTTAATGTTGGCAGAAGCCTGAAAGATAGAAGAATTACAGATACTTTCCCTGATGGAGATTTTGGCAGAAATGCCATCACGCATTACGAAAAGATTAAAGATTTAAGATATATTTCTTTGGTTAAATGCAATCTCGAGACTGGAAGAACTCATCAAATAAGGGCGCACATGAAGTTTATTGGACATCCCATTTTTGGAGACTCCACCTATGGAGGAAACAGGGTAATGAAAGGAACTCAGTTTTCTAAATATAAGACCTTTGTAGAAAACTGTTTTAAAATCATGCCCAGGCAGGCACTTCATGCCAAGTCAATTGGGTTTGTACATCCGATCACAAAAAAATTTATGCAATTTGATTCTGATTTACCACAGGATTTTTTGGATGTTATGGACAAATGGGAAAACTATGTACAGTATAATTAATGGGGTATAAAAAAAGCCGGAATAAATCCGGCTTATTAATATTAGCCTTTCAAGGCTTTGGCAAGACTATCAATTAGCTTTTTTGAAACTAATCTGGGCTTTCCTTTTTTACAATTTTTTAATTCTTTTAGTGCGCTTTCGCCTATTTCAAAAAGCCCTACTGGGTTTTTGTCAAAGCGATAGCTTCCCAACACGTATTCTAATTTAGATTGTATATCTGCATATTTTTCGATGCTAATTTTCTTAAATTTTCCCAGAGCATCTTCACATGCCATTTCAATTTTTTGGTTTGATTTTACTTCACTCATCATTCAATTTTCTTTGTAATTGTTATAAAATATGTTTGTTAATTAATTATAAAACCTGTTAATAAAACAATAAAACTCTTCTATTAATTTAGTTTTTCTCTTGATACACCAACCTATTTCTCCTATCCCACTCTTTGCTGATAAACGGCTGGTAACTTTTGTCAAATGGATCGCTTGGATATTGTATTTCTTTTTTTCTTCTTCTCATAAACGAATAGTACTCTGTCCATTTGCCAACTTTCACATCTTCTTTATATTCTCCCTTTATGGCTATTGTTCCGTTTTCATGGAAGTAATAATACATGCCATTTTTCTCTCCAAAAACAATAGGAATCACTTCTTTCAGCTTAGTTCTTTTATCATCGTAATACCGCACTTTCGATTCCTTAGGCCACCCTTTATGATACTTTCTTTTACTAAGGAGAATATCCTTGCGACTATAAGTTGTCCAGCGTCCATGCTTGGCACCTTTATAAAAAATACCTTCTTCAACTATCTGCTCTCCAACTATCTTTTTATATGGTCCATGTAAAATCACGCCTCGCTTGTCCTCAATTTTGCCGGTATGCCTGATTCTTTTTCGAGTAAAATCAAACCAGTAAATTTCGGGTACATATGGGTCGGTTTCTTTAAATTCTTTTAAATAATAGAAAATTTCTAATTCTACCTTTTCGCCTACGCCCCTGCGTGTAAAACCTTTCTTGGTTTTTATGCCATAAAACCATTTTTTCTTTCGCTTCTTTTCCTTTCTTTTTTGCGCATCCTTTGCCTCGTCAGAAAGTTCCATCTCTCTTTCCATATTCAATGTGAGCGGCATATCATCAATCAAACTAAACCCGTCTTCAGTATCACCAAAGATGTCAATCTTTGTAGTATCAACATCTACAACCTCCTGAGCAAATAAGCAGGAGAAGGAATGCAGGGTAAATACCAAAAGGAAAACAATTTTTAAATTCATGGATTTATGAATACGTTTCATATGAAATACAAAAACGAAATTATTTATATGGTATTATTATAAATTTAAATTGGCAAATTCTTTGGCAAAATAGGTAAGGATAATTTTTGCTCCGGCTCTGCGAATACTTAGTAAAACTTCCAGCATGGCTTTTTCGCCATCAAGCCAACCATTTTGATCTGCCGCTTTTATCATGGCATATTCACCACTTACATTGTACGCCGCAATGGGCAGATTGCTCGCATTGCTTAATTCCTTTATTACATCCAAATAAGAAAGTGCTGGTTTGACCATGAGCATATCTGCGCCCTCCAATTCATCCAATTCGGCTTCGATTAAAGCCTCCTTTACATTGGCCGGATTCATTTGATAAGTTTTTTTATCACCGCTTTTTGGTGCAGAATCCAGCGCATCTCTAAAAGGCCCATAAAATGCACTCGCATATTTTGCGGTATAAGACATAATAGAAACACCAGTAAATCCCTCATCGTCAAGTAATTCTCTAATAAATTCTACTCTACCATCCATCATATCTGAAGGCCCTAAAATATCAGCTCCTGCTTTTGCCTGAGCAATTGACATTTTCCCCAGTACCTCCAACGTTTCGTCATTTAATATTTCTCCATTTTCAACGATTCCATCATGACCATCAGAACTATATGGATCCATGGCAACATCCGTCATCACACAGACTCCAGGAAATTCGCTTTTAATTTTTTCTATTGCCCTGAGATAAAAATTATCAGGATGCGAGCTTATTGATGCGTATTTGTCTTTGTGTTTTTCCTCAAATGCCGGAAACAGACAAAACGATTTAATGCCAAGATTGGAGCATTCACTTATTTCGTGTAATAAATTGTCAACGCTAAACCTATAAATCCCAGGCATGCTAGAAACTTCCTGTTTAATATTCTCTCCATCGACCATAAAAAGTGGATAGATCAAATCACTTTTTGAAAGCCTCGTTTCTACAACCATCTCCCTAATTGCCTCACTTTTACGATTTCTCCTTGGTCTTCTTAGCATAGAATTATCGAACTTAAACAACAATATTGTAATAAAGTCGCAAGTTGATAAATGCTATTTAATTATTCAAATCGCAACAACAATAAATATCTTATTCAATTGATTTACCGATAAGATTTAAAGTCAATTGTTAAAACATTTTTTACCTTTGCGCACTATTTGAAAAAGAAAATATTATGCTTAGAACTCATAACTGTGGCGAATTGCGTCAAGCGGATATAAACAAAAAAGTTACACTTTGTGGTTGGGTGCAAAAAGTAAGGGATAAGGGAGGGATGATTTGGATAGACATCAGAGATAGATATGGAATAACTCAACTGGTCTTTGATGAAAGTAAGACGTCTGTCGAAATTATTAAGGTAGCCAGGTCGCTTGGACGAGAGTTTGTAATTCAAACAACTGGAGTTGTGCTTGAGCGATATGCAAAAAATGACAAGATTCTTACCGGTGAAGTTGAAATCGAAGTCGATAAATTAAATATTCTCAACGCTTCAAAAGTACCTCCCTTCACCATCGAAGATGATACTGATGGGGGTGAGGAATTAAGAATGAAATATAGATACCTGGATATTCGAAGAAATCCAGTAAGAAAAAATCTTGAGCTAAGGCACCTTATGCTGCAACACATCAGGAAGTTTCTTGATTCGCAAAGTTTTACGGAAGTAGAAACTCCTTTTTTAATAAAATCAACTCCCGAAGGAGCAAGAGACTTTGTGGTTCCATCGAGAGTAAATAAGGGTGAATTTTATGCCTTACCCCAATCACCTCAAACTTTCAAGCAATTATTAATGGTTGCTGGGTTAGACAGGTACTTTCAGGTTGTAAAGTGCTTTAGGGATGAAGACCTCAGGGCAGATCGCCAACCGGAATTCACACAAATTGATTGTGAAATGTCATTTATAACCAGGGATGATATTCTCAATACTTTTGAGGGACTCATTAAACATTTATTTGATCAGGTACTAGTGTATGACCTTGGCGACATCGAAAAGATGAGCTATGATTATGCAATGGAATATTATGGAAATGACAAACCTGACACAAGGTTTGATATGCTATTCGTCGAATTGAATAATGTGGCCAAAGGCAAAGGTTTTAAGGTGTTTGACGATGCAGAATTGGTAGTGGGGATTTGTGCTAAAAATTGTGCGGGATATTCTAGAAAGCAACTCGATGCGCTAACTGATTTTGTGAAACGACCTCAAGTTGGTGCCAACGGTTTGATTTATGTTAAATACAATCAAGACGGGACGTTTAAATCTTCTGTAGACAAATTCTATAGTCAAGAGGATCTGAAAAGTATAGCAAGCGAAGCCGATGCTAAACCTGGTGATTTATTATTGATTCTTTCTGGTAAAAAAGAGCAAACAAGAAGTGCATTGTCTGAACTAAGATTAAAAATGGGTACCGATCTTAAGTTAAAAAATAATGCAATTTTCAAAGCTCTTTGGGTGTTGGATTTTCCTCTGTTGGAGTGGGATGAACAGTCGCAAAGGTTTCATGCTATGCACCATCCTTTCACTTCGCCAAAGCCAGATGATTTAGAATTATTCGACACAAACCCAGGAGATGTAAAAGCTAATGCCTACGATTTGGTAATTAATGGTATAGAAATTGGAGGCGGATCAATTAGAATACACGATAAGGAATTGCAACAAAAAATGTTTGATGCCCTTGGATTTACAAAGGAAGAATCTGAAAAACAATTTGGTTTTTTAATGGACGCTTTTGAGTTTGGTACTCCTCCTCATGGTGGTGTGGCATTTGGTTTTGATAGACTTTGTGCTTTGTTTGGTGGCTCAGATTCTATTAGAGATTATATTGCATTTCCTAAAAATAACTCTGGCAGGGATGTAATGATAGATTCACCATCTACCATTGCTAAAGATCAATTGGATGAGCTTGGCATTTCCCTTTCGGAATAAAAAATAATATTCATTAGAAACTAAAAAGGACTTCATCGCTGAAGTCCTTTTTTTATGTCGCTTTAAAATGTTTTTAGAATTCCCAAAGATTATGCTCATACTCAATAAGTTTATATTCCTCTTGTTGAGATTTATATAAGGCTGATCTTTGGTCAGGAGAGATATCCTGAATCCAATCGTTTCTTGGATTTGAAACTTTTACAACCCTGGCATTAAACAACCTCAATAAGAACGCATCTGCCATATTTCTATGTTGAGCAGTATTTTGCCTGTTATACCAAATTGCTCGGTCGGGCATGCTCCTAAATAGTGGCTCTAAATCTTTGTATTTAAATACGCCAACAGATTTTTCTATGCCTGTAGCAACTTCTGCTGCCGGAATAATCATTTCAAAAGACTGGATATCCCAGTATAATCTTGATCTTACCTGATCGAATATCATGTCTTCTTTTATCCTCATGATATTTAATTGGGTAGCATCATAGTATTGTATTGAAGTTGTAGTTTCTTCTTCATCTCCCCATCCGGCGTCACCGCCCCATCCTCCGGCATCATCACCAAAGCCAGCATCAGCTGCTCCAAAACTATCATCCTCATCAGTAGGGAGCATCAGGTTTTCTAAAAATTGCTCTTTAGACATTCTTTTATTTAAAGAGTCATCTTCATAAGGATATATCAAACCATTATTTACCGCATCTATTATAATTCTGGTAATCTCGTTACTTGTTGAGAAAAAAGGTCTGTTTTGTTTTTCTTTAAGATCCATTCTTCTCCATACAGTCCTTTTGTACATCTGGTTAGTGTATGGGATAGGGTAAACTGAATTTTCATTGTAGGTCAGTTTATCCTCCTGAGCTGATGATTCTGATGAAACAAATCCTACCAGAAATAGAATTAATATGCTTAATGTTGCTTTCTTCATGATAATTAAATTTAATTAATATTCACAGTTCTAATTGATGAATTAACACCAATTTTCACGTTTTCTCTTTCATTTCTAAAGTTCATCCTTTGAACTTCTTTTGCTTCAACCACAATTCGATCTCCAGGACGTGCCTTTGATACAAATGATGATAAATTAGCTTTTGAACTTGTCACCACCTTTGTTTCAATTCCTCTTGAACCTCTGGCAAGTGTAACTTCCCATTTAGTAACCCTGTACCTCGCATCTTCTGGAAGGAATTGCGCAAAATCAGGATCAGGAATTGCTTGCAAGGTAATTTCTCTTGGAACTTTGCTCACCCCACGTTTAAGATCAATTTCTTTTCCTCCACTCTTCAGAACAAGTTCCGGTTTAGGAATTTGCTTCACTCTGAATTTCTGGGTTCCTATGAAAATTCCACTACTGTAAACAGAAAGCTCAACATTTGGAGCTGTTGGTATAATGGTAACTTTTCCTCCTTTTCCTCCTTGCGATGTTCCTCCTTTTACTTTAAAAGATGGAATGTACGCAGCACCAAGTGCCGGAACTTGTACATCCAATTTGTTTCCACAATTTCTATACAAAGCTTGTACAGAGGCAGATTGAATCTGAATAACAGGTCTGGCAACAATATATGATATTTGTTCAGTAAAGACTTGTTCTCCTATTGATATCTCAGCAGTAAAACTTCTTTTTTGCTGACCATTTTTATCGTATTTCTCTGCTTTGGCAGTAAACTCTACAGTACCAAATCCTTCAGAATCTACTGGAATGCTCGAACCATTTAATTTCATGGTCGGTATAACTCCTGAAGCAGAAGCAGAGATAAACATTTTTGCTTTGTATTTTGCGCCAGCTGCTACAAGTTGTGATTCCGGAAGCACCATAGGTACAATTTTATCAAAAGCAATGTCTTTTGCTCCTACATTTTTGCTTAAAACACTTAAAGCATCAGCTTCATAATCCAAAAGTCGGCCTTCTAACTGGCTCATTGATGCTAGGCCTCCTGCTGTAGGAACACTTTCAAACATCAATTCTGCAAAATTTTTCTTCCTTTGGTTAGGCATTTTACTCCAAAAAGGATCTTCTTTTCCATCTAAGGCTACAGAAGGATAATCTTTCCCTGTAGCTTCAGAGAGCCATGAAGTATAGGCATTTAGCTTATTCTTAAGCGTATCAGCACGTTTTTGGCGGATCATATATAATGCAATCTTTTCCATATTTTTAGCTCCGACTAGTTTACCATCTTCATCTTTCCCTCCAGAAAATTCAACAATTTCAAATTTCAACTGAGTCATATATGATATAATGCCATCGGTTTTTTCTCTAACTTCTTGAGCTTGATTAAGTACAGAAACATCATCTTCTCTATTCCCTTTCTCTTCAACCATGGCGGCAATACTTTTAACAGTAACACCGTTTCGTTGACTATTATTCTTTATCTGTTCTTCAAGAGTTCCATTTATCAACTCGAATCTTTCCAGTACAGCCGAGTCAACGTTCAGTGCAAGCATGGCAGTCAGTACCAGATACATCATGCCTATCATTTTTTGTCTTGGGGTTTCTTTTGCTCCAGCCATTATTTTGCTTTTTTAAATTAGTAGTTTATTAGGCTTGACTTCCCTTCATGGCATTAATCATTCCGCCATAAATATTATTTAATTTAGAAAGATTTGTAGTGAGTTTATTTATTTCACCTTTGAAACTTTCTGCATCTTCAGTGGCCTTGGCCATACTGTCTAAAGACTGGGTCAAATTGGTATAAAACTTATTCATTGCTTTAATATGCTGATTTGCATCTTGCAATTCCATTTCATACACGGCATTCAATGCTCCTAAATTTTTAGTAACACTTTGAACTTGTGTATGATATTCTTTTGTATCCTTAGAAGCATTGGCCATTTCAGCTGTTGCATTTTTTGAAACATTTGCCATTTCTATCATAGATCCTACACTATCAGAATAAGACTGGTTCATTTTATTGATGTTCGTGGCAGCAGATTTTACAGAATCCGAATATTCATTAGTTGCCAAAACTGCATCTCCCATTTTTCCTAGTTTAGAAGTTGTATCAGATAGATGTCTCATTCCTCTACCCAGGCTATCAACTAACTCGGGGCCTATCTTCGCGCTTTCAAGCATTGTATCTAATTTCTTAGTTACAGACTCTTGCGGTTTACTTTTTACAACTCTTGCTCCAACAGCACCTTCAAAATCCTCAGATAATTCAGGATATACTTTAGACCAATCATGCTCAGATTTTATAGGTTCAAAAGCACTTAGAAAAAATATTATCGCTTCTATGGAAAGCCCAAGTCCTAACATTATTTCAGCTCCAGGATAATGCAATAATTTAAACATCGCTCCTAAAATTACAATGGCAGCACCTATACCATATACTTTTGGCATTATACTGCTATAAAACAATTCTTGAAATCCTCCTCTTTTACTCATTTTGGTTATATTTTAAGTTTTAACTTTTTAATTAAAATTCAGCTCCCGTTGATCTTCCTAAGTACGTCATTGCACATCGGAAACCAATAAAAGCTCTTGTTGTATCTTTATGTTCGTATGATCTGGTACCTGTCTCAAGGAAAAAAGCAATATCTTTCCATGATCCACCCCTGACTACTTTCAATGGTTCATTATCATCATAATAAGTTGGGTTTAGATCCCATACTAATGGATATGCAGCAGGATTGAATGCGTCCTCGCACCACTCTGAAACATTACCCGACATATCAAATAAGCCAAAATCATTTGAGAAAAATGAATACGCAGGTGAAGTGTAAGCGTAACCATCATCATAATAATTTCCTCTACCAGGCTTAAAGTTGGCTAACATACAACCTTTGGCATTTCTTATATAAGGATTTCCCCAAGGGTATTTTGCCATATCCCGACCGCCTCTTGCGGCATATTCCCATTCCGCTTCATTTGGAAGTCTAAAGTTAGGCATTGGCCATTCTCCTATACTTGCCCGGAAATCATTTAGGTTTGCAGTTCTCCACTTAGTGAAAAAATTTGCTGCTTCCCAATCAACTCCCACTACTGGAAAATTATCAAATGCTGGGTGAGACCAATAATATACTAAAAGTGGGTCTCCCATATGGTGAGCAAAATCTTTTACCCAAACTGTTGTGTCTGGATAAAGTTCATTCATTACAAAATCTTCTCCCAATATACTTATGGAATCGGCTATCATGGCCTCCATAAACTGTCGATATTCATTGTTGGTGATTTCGGAATCATCCATGAAGAAAGAACCTATGGTAACTTGCTTATTAAAGTTAATTTGAGTTGCTGCGATATCTTCATCAGCTTGACCCATGTGAAAAGTTCCTGCTGGAATTGGAACCATGCCAAAAGGAATTACCATACCGGTCCATTCTCTTCCTGGTACTCCAACTAATTCTCCGTTGTCACCACCGCCTCCACCAAGCAATCCGCATGATTGATTTAGAAGAGCAATTAACACTATCAGGAACACAGATTTGCCTAAAACAAATAATTTATTCATAACACCTTTTTTAAATCAAATTTTAAAATACTTCGACTTATTTCGATAAATCGACAATATTAATTTCATCATCCAATTGCATTTTATAATTTGACTATTTCAACTAAATATCAAACTATAGCAATCTTCAACTTTAACACACAAATTTATTTCTTAATTACCTCTAAAGGTAACGTTACTTCTTAATGTCTAAATCGAGGAGTTCGAATAATTTTCTTCCCCCCTCCTGTCATTGCAGGCATATTATAACTCATGAGAAGTTCATGAGAAGTTGCCTGCTTTGCTTTCTGAGCCTGGATTATATAATCCATCGAGTAACCTATTCTCAGAGACTTATCTTTTAATAGGTTAATACCAAATAAAGCGATTATTGCTTCGGATTGTCTGTATGATAAACCTCCCCAAAATTTCTCTCTATAAGTTCCCAGAATGCTAATATCGAAAGAATATGACACAAAATCAGTTTTGATCAATAATGATGGTGTAAGAATTATATCATAATTTAACTCATAACTATAACCTCCATTAATTATCATATTATTTACTAAGGCATTTCTTAAATCATCGGTGCCAAAATCGAACTCAGACTTTAGTAAATGGTTCAAACTCACTCCTCCATAATACTTTTCTGCTTTATAATAGATTCCAACACCCATGTCAGGTCTGTACTGACTTTCTTGACCAAATAATAATAATTTATCGTCAGGGTGTATTGCACGATATTTTGATTTATTTATAGACTGTCCAAAAATTCCTGCCCTAACGCCAAAACTCAACTTACCATTTCCTACTCCAAGATGATAGGCATATGAACCCATAAACTGAATATTATTTTGTGGGCCAATATTATCATTGACAAAATAAAATCCTGCACCACTTCTTAATCTGAATATCGGAGTATTGAAGCTCGCCAAGAATGATGTCGGCGCACCTCCCGCATCGAATGTCCCACTATACCCCAGCCATTGTGACCTATATAAGACTGAAAGATTAGTTACTCCCATTACTCCCGAATAAGCCGGGTTGTTATATAAATCATTAAACATGTATTGCGAAAAATGCGGATCTTGCTGGCCATACACTGGCCTAAGTGCTGCAAGTAAAACTATAAGTAAAAGAATTTTTCTCCCTGATACAAACATGGTTACAACAATAGGGTTTTAAAATTATGAAAAATAACAAATTTTCTCTTTTTATCACCAAATGTAATATTTGAAAAATTGTTGTAAAAAAATAGAAATTTAACACATTTCTATTTTCCTCTATTTTTCATTTGCTTGCTTTATATATACTTCGAGTGCCCCTGTCATCGAAGGAGCATTAGGCATTGGTGCTTGAATATCCAATACTAGGCCTGCATCTTTTACGGCCTTGGCTGTTGTAGGTCCAAACGCTGCAATTCTTGTTTTATTCTGTTTAAAATCAGGAAAATTTACAAGAAGTGAATTTATCCCTGAAGGGCTAAAAAATGCAATGATATCATAGTTGACTTCTGAAAGATCAGATAAATCACTGGCTACAGTTTTGTAGATAATTGCTTCAGAGTATTCGTAACCATTATTAGCTAAAAAATCCGGAATATCATTTTTTCTAATGTTGGAACATGGGAATACGTACTTTTCATTACTATGTTTCCTCAGAATTTCAATTAAATCTTGGGCAGTTTTTGATCCGGTAAATATCTTTCTTTTTCTGATGACAATATACTTTTGTAAATAATTAGCAGTTTGATCCGATATACAAAAGTATTTCATGTCGGAAGGCATTTCAATATTCATGTCTTTACAAAGGCCAAAATAATGATCCACGGCATTGCGACTTGTGAAAATTACTGCTGTATGCTTTAATACATCTACCTTCTGCTTTCTAAATTCTTTTACGCCGACTGGTTCTATATGAATAAATGGATGAAAATCTATTTTCACATTATATTTTTCCGAAAGCTTATGATATGGGGAATTTTCAACTTGTGGTTTTGGTTGTGAAACCAATATACTGACCACTTTATTCTTTCTACTATTGTCAATCATTGTAATTAATTCTGAGTAAAATAATGTGAGGTTATCTATTTTATTAAAAAATTCAACCCAATTATAATCGGGATTATTTCCGTTGTGCAAAAGTAAGAAAATAAATACAGACTTTTCATAGATATAGTTTTCCGGAATTTTATAAATAGAATAACGAAACGGAAAACAAAAAATAAAATAATAACTATTATTAAACTATTCAGTAGTGCAGATAAACTATTGAAATGATTGATAATGGTATAACTTAATACTGCAAATATAATTGAATAGAAGATCATAGCCATTCTTAAGAACTCAATAAAATAATAATTTACCCTGTCTCCTAACCCAAAAAGCATACTGAGTATAGCCACAAGAATATATTTTACTAATAGTAAAATCAATATAGCTCCCAAAGTAATCAGCCACCCTAAAATTGGATTGATTTTTAAAAATGATGATTGACTTAGCGGATTATTATAATAACTTAAAAATATGATGAGTACGCCTGACAGTAAAGCAGCCTGATAAACAATTATTAAAAGCTGTATTTTAGAAATTGACCGGTATTTCAGCAACAATGTACTCGTAGTTCGAAAAGTGACGAGAATGCGGAAACTCAAAAAATCCATGAGTTCTGCTGGGAAAAATGCATGGAGAACAACAAAAAAAGTGAATAATATTAAAATGATAATTTTAAAATATTCACTCCTGCTATCAATTCTTCTAATTTCAACCGGATTTAGATCTATTGAAGAATCAAACGATCTATGTATAAATCCAATTTTTGCACCTGAAGGGTTTCTAAAACCGCTTTTATTAAATAAAGTAAGTTGAAGGGATTCTTTTTCAAAAATATTGTTTAAGCTGTCAATTAGTAGTAACAAAATTACACTATCCTTATAGCTCTTCACAAACTTATTTTCTAAAAATAGGCTTGAATTTGCCGGGGCTTCAATCAATAGTCTTGATTCTTTTCCATAGCTATTCATATCAATGGAAAGATGAATTGCCTCTGGGCTTTCCTGGTCATTATCCAGAAACGGTAGCATAACCTGCTCGTCATTGTTGTAAAAAACCCAATCTAAACTCAAGTCTTCTTCAACCAAAAAATTTTGACCCATCACCCACTGCGGGTTAGCTAAAAATAGAATCACTAATATTGATATATAGGTTTTCAATACTGGTCGTAGTTTGTAAGTGCAAAAATACCAGTAAATTTTATTAATAAAATTAAAAACGGCTAATGTATCCAAAATGGATTTTTGAATAGTCAATCCCAAAAGGTTGATTTTCAGATTTTCCCATTGCAAATACAAAGTTAAATATCCCAGAATTGGTGCTAAAACTAAAACCTGCTCCAAGACCAAATGGGAATTGAGTGTCATTTTTTACTTCAAAATCTTTTGACATTGCCGCCTGATCAAAAAATAACATAAAATAAGTCTCTTGGGAAATTAATGCTCTCAATTCTAAATTTGCTATACCAAATCCAGAAGTATAAAATTGATTTTCGGCAAACCCTCGAAGGGATTTTAATCCACCAACTCTAAATAAATCACTTTGAAATAAATTGTCACCATCGAGGTATCCTCCAGAAATTTTTGTTCTTAAAAATATATTTCTATAAATCTTCCAGAATTTTTCTGCCGTTGCCTCAATCTTAATTTGAATTGCTTTCAACTCTATATTAGAGTAAACATCTTCATTTATTACTGGGTTTTTAATGATTTTTTTCTGCCCAACAGATCCCGTGAAAAATAATGCCCCTCCTGCTGTTGGATAATTTATATCATTAAACCTATTTATTTGATAGTTGACTCCGTAGTAATTTATATTATAATCTGTATTTTCTGGTAATTCTACTAAATCCTCAAAACCCCATGTGCTAATCAATCTGGAAGAAATAAATTCCGTTTTAAATCCAACCTTATTACTATTTTTTGATAGTATGGATAATTCAAGTAATAAATTACGATTGATAAATGTGGTGTCTTGCTTTAAGAGATAAAAATTTCCCAGAATATTTATTGGAGTTTGAAACAAGTTGGGGTGAGCATAAAGCACATCAAGTAGTTGAGAGTTGGTATCGTAACCCTGCCATTCAAGAGCCAGTCTTTTCCCGGACGAGAATAAATTGTTCAGGTCTAATTTTAGCTGGCCTGTAATTAATAAGCTTTCTCCATTCTTTTGGTTTGGCAAAACTCCCACAATCCCATCAACAGAACTTACTTTATTGTGCTTTAAATGTAATACAATATTGCATTTACCATTGTGAATTTCGATTTCCGGCTGTTTAGATAGGCTTACAAATGACAATAATTTTATTCTATTCTGAATTTCCTCTATCAATTTTTCTTCATATGGGTCATCTCGATAAATGCCGAGATGGGTCATCAAAAAACTTGGTTTAATCTTGTCGAACCCAGATATCAATAGTGAATCAAAAACGATCTTCGGGCCACTTTGATAATTTAACCAGGCCTCGATTTCATTTTTCTCCAAGGAGATGGAATCAAGTTTAATTGACGCAAATGGGTATCCATGATTCTCGGCGTAATCAAGAATCGAATTGAGCAATCCTACCAGTCTTTGATGTGAAAATGGACGATTGACAAATTGTCTTGGGTCAAAGCCAACTTTGCTCATGATCTCTTCACTTACATTTCCCTGGCTTAGATTGACAAACTCATATACTTGGCGAGTAAAAAATATCACATCAGCTTTTCCTCCTGAATTGGAGTATGTCACATATGATGATGACAAAAAACCAGATTCATACAAATTGTATAACCTTCGATTAATAGCTTTGTGAAGTTGAATAGAGTCAATTTTAATAAACTCTGCAGGATATACATCGCTCCTATTTATTGAGTCCTCATAATAATAAAAGGACGCGTCAATTACAGATTGGCCAAAACCAGTTGGGCAATGAAATAATAATATAGATGAAATTATGGTTGACTTGACGTCCAAAATTTTTTCTTGATATCTTGCGTCAAAAATAATCTATTTTGGCGGGTCTTTATATTCATATTCCTTTTTGCAAACAAGCATGTTATTATTGCGACTTTCATTTCAGCACAAATACTGGATATGTATCGCAAATGATTGAAAGTATTTGCGAAGAATTAATAATACGCAGGCCCTACCTAAATAATGAAGTTTTGGATACCATTTATTTTGGTGGGGGTACGCCATCATTATTGGAGATAAAACATATCTCTAAAATTCTGGAAACCGTAAATCAATTTTATGGTAAAAGCAACAATGTCGAAATCACAATAGAGGCCAACCCTGATGACTTATCCATCACGAAATTAACCGAATTGAAATCACAGGGAATAAACAGATTAAGCATCGGAATTCAATCATTTAATAACAAAACCCTACAATATCTAAATAGAGTTCATAATTCTGAAGATGCCATACAATGCGTTCATAACGCAAGGGAAGTCGGTTATGAAAATATTTCAATTGATTTGATATTTTCCATACCCGGACATTCTATGGTAGAATTAACAAAAGATATTAATCAAGTAATTACCCTGGATCCTGAGCACATTTCTGTGTACAGCCTCACTATTGAAGATAAAACAGTCTTTGGGAATTGGCACAAAAAAGGAACTTTCTGTCCTGTAACTGACAAAAAATCAGCTGAGCAATTTGATCTGATCATCTCCAGATTGGAAGATCAAAATTATGAGCAATATGAAATCTCAAATTTTTGTAAAAATGAGTCTTACGCAAAGCATAATACGTCTTATTGGAAAAATATAAAGTATCTGGGTGTTGGGCCTGGGGCTCATTCGTACAATGGTGCATCCCGTCAATCAAATATTTCTAACAATCATAAATACATGAAATCCATCGCATCCAGAATTATTCCATGTGAGATTGAGAACCTGTCAAAAAAAGAACTTGCCAACGAATTACTTTTAACTTCCCTGCGAACAAAATGGGGATGCGATTTGCATAAGCTTAAAGAACTCCATGGATATGATTTGCAGGATACTCAAGGGGCTAAATTATCCCAATTGATTGAGGAAGGGTTTATTAGTCAGGAACAAACAATTATTTTCTTAACAAGAAAAGGCAAATTCGTAGCCGATGCTATAATTTCTGATCTTTTTCTTGTTTGACCAATGGAACAGTAAAGCGAATTAAAACAGAAATAACCCTTGACTGCGAAAGCTCAGATTCACGCCCTTTTATTTTATTAAAATCTCCAAAACCAAAAGAATACCTGGCCTCAGCAGAAAATTTACCAAAGCTAAATCTATACTCCATTCCCGCTCCAATCACCAGTCCAAAGTCCAAGCGGTTATCGGTATTGCTATCAAAAGTATAATCTGTTGATTCTTCATTTCCGGTATTCAAATCCTTTTCAGAATTTTTTCCAGAGACAGCATAAGCAATGTATGGGCCCAAATTAAATAGCCCTCGTAAATTTCCGCCACCGATATTTACATGAGTCAAAATAGGAAGTTCAAGATAATTGATTGAACTATCTAACTTTGAATTTTTATTCCCACTTGTATCATTTTCACTCCAACCTTTTTGGGTATAATTCAACTCTGCCTGAATTCCAACATGTTTTTCATTCAGATATTGAACAACAATACCTCCAATAATTCCTTGATTATAATTGACTTTGGTAAACGTATAACCAGGATTATCGGTGAAATCCATTTTTGCTAAGTTACTTCCACCTTGAATTCCAATGAGAAATTGAGCAAAGGACGCATCGGCAATAAATAGGCTCAATAGAAATAGTATTAATATTTTATTCACTTGCTAAATCTTCCAGTTTAAAGTTCAAATTTATTCAGAAATATTCTTTATACAGTGCTATTCACAATAATATTCTAACTAAAGAAAGTGAAGAGCTGGCTATAAATATCCCTAATGCATTGTAAATCTATTCTTTGAAAGTTAACTCAAAAAAACCTACTTAAAGTTTTCGACCCTTGATATATTGATTTATTCTACTCATTATCAATATCTTATTGCTACAATAGCAATAATTAATGAATGAATAAACCCAGATTAGATAAGCGCTGAATTATTATAGTGTTAAATTGTTTTAGTTTACTAAAGAAAAATTATACATTTGCCGCTCGTTTGAAATTAAAGAAAAAATGGCAAGTACCAGACTCGTAAGAAAAGCATTAAGAAACAGGACTGTTTCAAAAAAAAGGGTTAGTAAAATTAAAAGGTTGACAAGTAAGCCTGTAATTAAAAATGTTGATATTGAGCAAATAAAGGCTGAATTTGCAAGCAATAAAGCCAAACCGGCAGCAAAAAAAGAAGCTCCTACTAAGGAGGTGGCAGAAGTGGCTACCCCAGAGGTAAAGGAAGAAAAGAAAGCCGCACCAAAAAAAACTGCTGCTAAAAAAACAACGGCTAAGGCAAAAGAAGAAAAAAAGCCAAAAGCTAAAAAAGAAGATAGCAAAGCTAAAGATTAGTATTTACACATCAAGATTCAAAAATAATAAAAAGGGCCTGTCCAAAGCAGGCCTATATTTTTGCCCTTTTTCCAAGCTTAACTACCTCCAGATTTTTAATCTTTCCTTCTTTTAGTTCAAATCTTACAATAGTTTTTTCGTGATGCATCCCATGCTTACCTGCAGCACCGGGATTGATACAAATGGATCCGGGACGTTTTAGGTCTGGCATGATTTTCAGAATGTGTGAATGTCCGCAAATAAAAAGCTTTGGATTCCAGCTAGCAATTCGATTTTTAGTTCTGGAATTATACCTTGGAGGATATCCACCAATATGTGTCATCCAAACGGACACGCCTTCCGTAACAAATAATTGATCTTCGGGATATCGTATCCGCAATTGCCCACCATCAATATTGCCAAATACTGCTCTTAACGGTTTGAATTTTTCAAGTCTATCTGCTACAGAAATATTACCAATATCTCCAGCGTGCCATATCTCATCTACTTCGCTGAAGTAATCAAATATTTTTTCGTCCAAAAAGGAATGTGTGTCGGAAAGTAGGCCTACCTTCATATTTTATATTATACTTGTGATCATTGCGAATTTAAGTTCACTATGGAATTTATTTTAGTTTTATTGAAAATTCTTTTTTGGATATTTTCAACACTCACCCTTGCAGGTTTGATAAAACCCTGGTGGGTACTGTGGTTTTTAGATTTCAATAACAGACTAATGGTATTAAAGTACTATGGGGTTATTGCAATATTATTGGGGTTAACAATTATTACTTCCATGCAGCTGACTTAACCTGAATAATTATTAAAACGCTACAACACCTGCCTGTCTTGCGACAAATGGATAAGCCAGCCCTAACGGACGAGGCTGGGAATTGATTAATTTCTTGTTCTAATTCTTTACAATTTTCTTGATAATTTGCTGGTCTCCAATTTTAATATGGAGTATCATCATGCCACTTTTAGTATAGTTTAAAGGAATCTTATACGCTCCGGCCTCTTGCACTTCATTTACCAAAACTTTTAGCTGAGCACCAGTAATAGAATGTATAATGATTTTTACATCAGCTTTTTTTGGAAGTAGATAGGAAATATTAGTTTCATCCGAAAATGGATTTGGGAATACATTCACATCAATCTGATTAGCCAAAGGAACTTCGACAGCTATAATATCGGAATATTCATAAACGCCATCAAAGTCAACTTGTTTTAATCTGTAATAGACAATCCCAAAAGCAGATATGTTATCAGTGTAATTATAGCTGTTTATGATATTACTTGTCCCCTGACCAGTAACCTGACCAATGTTTTCAAAATCCAATCCGTTTAAAGACCTATCAATTTCAAAATAATCATTGTCTGTTTCAGAAGCTGTAATCCAATATTACAATATCACCATAAACTTTCCTGTAAATGAAACCAACTCAACGGGCAACGGATTTACACTACTGGACAAGGACCCAAAAGTAAACGGACTAAAACTACTGACCCCTGTCACAGTAATACTTCCTGGATCTGATGCCACCCTACTATTTTGACCAAAATTATCCTAATCTGCTCCATTGTAATGGGCGATTACCAAATCATCATAGTCGTCAATTTTACTACTACTTTGATCTTTCCAAAACAAAGTAACATCGGCGTTTGAGGCTGTTCCGGTATTAGCATCCTAAATCATATCATTGCCAATGTTCATAGAAGACGCAGTGCCAGTTATAATCATCTGAAATAAATTTGCGCCTCCCGTACATGTAAATACAGCATCAGCATTCACGGTTATAGAACCGCCATTTTGAATTGTGATGGTACCATTAAAATTATTATCAGGATTAGTTAGTGTAAAATTGCCACCTGATATGGTTAAATCAGCCCCATCAACAATTAAACTTGTGTTGGCAGTAGCGATATTTAAATTTAACTCTGCGCATGATTAGGCTGTGTTTATAGTCATCGAATGGCCTTTCTGAGATAGTAGGAACAGTAGCAGATGGAGTTCCAACATGGCTTATTTTAGACCAGTTTGAGGCAACATTCCAATTGCCGGATGCAAGAGAATAATATTTCTCTTGTGCATTTACACAAGGAAAAGGTGCCAACATAAGATGGAGATTGCACATCTACCGAGATATAATAAATATTACCAGCGACCAATGCAGATGTTGAAATAGATACATCAATGGCATTGGCAAAGTTGTCATTGGCAGGTTGCGCAAATAAATTAAAGAGTGGTATGAAGGTAAGATACTATAGTATAGAAATCCTTTTCACTGGTAGAATTGTAATGTGCAATTTAGAATATGCAAAATTATTCTTTTCCTGAATATATTTGATCTTAATAAAAAAGCCTTTCTTTCGAGAGGCTTTTAACTTTATAGAAATATGATATTTTATTTTTCAGGTGGAGTCAACAACTTTTTTTCCCCCACAAACAATTTCTTCACCAGTTCTTCATCAGCAAAGTAAGATGCTGGATTTTCGGAAGAGTTGACTATCCATTTATGCACCGGATGTTGAAAAGCTTTAACAGTAATATCCCCACTGCTATTTTGTTTGATGTTCATGCTCACTGTTGGAGATACCAAAGCAGAAGTGGGGACATCATCCACAAAATTTGAGTTACTTATATTTTCAATTATCCTTAGGTAGCCTGCTGTGGCTACAGAATCTGAATGATTTCCATGAATACTCCAAGTAGAATCAATTTTACTTAATACGAATCCACTGTCAGCCGGATAATTAAATTGAATTTCTGCAATGTTATCTGTAGTCAAGGAAAGCAGTTTTTTATTTCTATAATTACCTGCATCTGTATTGATTGAGATGCTCATAAAATTGTCTGCCACGTAAACTTCAGGCTCATTTTTTAGTCGCACATAAGTGAAAAATTGTTGTTGCATACCACCCCTCATCATCATTTGCTTCTTATCTTTCATAGCTTCCTGATTAACGGCAAATCTGCCAATCACCAAATCGAGTGTTTTCTTACTGCCTTCAAAAACCTGTACCATCGTACCTGTAGAATCGACCTTGTAGTCTTTCCATTTTGCAGGATCTTTTGCAGCAATTCTTGAAGGCTTTATAGTTAATAGTAAATCCAGGGTATATTCTACATCACTTTTTTGGGCTTCTGAGTATTTCCCATTTTCTATCGATACTTTCCAGGCATTGTTTTCTTTGAGCAACTCCAGGCTTTCTCCATTTGACTCAATAATCAGCCTGGATACCTTTGCTGTGTCTATTTTTACCAATTCCGATTTAAAAGAACTACTTCTCGATTTCCCTCCAAAAAATTCAAACCCAAGATAAACGAGCGCAAGAACCACCAGAACACCAATTAATTTTATACTTGATATATTCTTTAACATCATTATTTTTATTTATTGTTTATAACTAAAAAAGGGCCTACTGTAAATTTGGTGGATATAATTTAATGATGAAATGCGTAAATGATTAAATGTCACTTCACAGTTCATACAGAAATATATTATTGATTTCAGTAATAAATTCTTTCCTTCTCATCATTTTATATGAAGATTAAATTTATCCAACCAGCCTGTCAGACAGGCCTTTGTCAAAACATCGACTGGCAAGCATTTAATCATTATAGCATTAACATTAATAAACCTGCTAATAATCCCCTCGAATCCATGATTGGCGTTTGCGTGCATATCGTTGACGCCTGAAAAGTGCAATACCTATCATCAAAAGAATGGGGATAGCCAAATTGCCATACTTATATAGATTCCTTTTTGTATCGTCTATTTTCTCCAATGGCCTCGAGGTGATTCCTTTGGTCCTTAATTCGATCAACCCCGTATCATCCGATAACCAATCTATGGCATTTGAAGCCAAATTTACATTATCAGGATTTACTTGCTGTTGTTGTTGTCCTTCACCATTTACGGCAAAAGCTCCATTGGCAATGACTACTAATTTTGAGATGGCAGTGCCGGAAAGCGGCCCTTCGGCAGCAATGGCAAGCACCTGGCTTGGGGCATTAAAGTCACTCTCAGTCCATTGCTTTTCGATGTCTATATAAACGGGCACATTTATGACCCCTGAATTTTCAGATGAAAATGCCAGTGGCCGGATATTCACGGCAGAATCTTTTGGCAAATAAGAGATTGAACTCACAAAGGGCATGATTACGCCTTCCAATCCTTTGACGACAGGATGATCTGAAAAATTGGAAAGAAGGGGGAAATATGGGAATTCAATCTGACGGTTCATCATAAATGGGCCATTTTGTTGTCTCACTGTAATGGCTCCGCAATTTGCATCAATCACATATTGATTGTTCATAGTGATGCCTTTATCTGCCAACCATCCTAAAATTCCAATATCGGGAAGGGCATTCAAAGATTGAGACTGTAAGTCTGATTGCAAATTGCTGTAGGCCAAATATATACTTCCGCCCATACTCAAATATTTATCCAGCTTTGCAAAATGACTCACAGGAAATGTATCTGTAGGATTGACAATGGCAATGGTCTTAAAATAAACAGGGATCTCGGCAGTATCTGTGATATTATATGGCTCTACATCATATAAAACTGACAATTGCTGCAATACTTGCACCGAGGCATTTGGTGACGGCTCTCCATGACCTTGAAGGAAAGCGACTATTGGCTTATCCATTACAGATATTTTCTTGATCGATGTGGTTAAGGAATATTCCATTCCGACACCTGGCTGAATCATTGGAATAATCTCTGTCTTGTCTCCCATTTGCAAAACCGCCCCAAGGTAAGCGCGCATTTGCTTTACCTGGTCCTTTTCTGTGACATTGATCATTACAGGATTTATTCCTTTTTGCTGAGCTTTTTGTTCCTCCTCTTCGCTTTCATTTGGATTAATAAATTCAAAAACCACGTTTCCTCCAGACCTGTTGTCATATTCTATCAGTAAGTCTTCAAAATCCTTTCTTGATTTCTGCAGTTGAGGAGGGAGATCCTTGGTGAAATATGCTGTGATAGTTATTACATCATCAAGATCTTCGAGTATATCTTTAGTGGCGTCACTCAAAGTATATCGCTTGTCGGCTGTAAAGTCCAACCTGAGAAATAGCTTTTCAGAAATCAGGTTTACAACCACCAAAATACCTATAAATATTAAGATCTGAGATATTACTTTACTTCGTTTCATTTTATAAATTTTTTGTACTTCTAATTATGCCAGTTTCGTTTCGATAGCATGGCTTGTGACAATACCAATCCTGCCAGAATAAAGCTCCCAAAATAAATCAAGTCACGAGAATCAAACACTCCTCTGCTGAGTGATTCAAAGTGAGTTCTAACACTTAGATAATTCAGTACCGAACCAATCATTCCTGTTGACCCAGACCCCATGAGCTGGAATAGTATATGAAAAAATATACCTATAAAAAGTGCAAGTAAGAAAGCAACAATCTGATTGTTGGTGAGGCTACTGGAGAAAATACCAATACTGACATACATCGCACTCATGAGTAACAATCCGAAATACCCTCCAATAATTGCTCCGTGATCTACATCTCCAAGGTTGGCAATTGTAATATAATATGGAATTGTACACACCAAGGCAATTGCTAATAATGACAACGATGCCAGAAATTTTCCAACAACGATTTGCCAATCGTTTACTGCCTTAGTGCTTAGCAATTCTATGGTGCCAGAGCTATTTTCCTCAGCTATCGACCTCATGGTAATTGCTGGAATAAAGAAAAACAGTGTCCAATAACTGATGCCAAAAAACACCTGAAGATCTGCCTGTCCGATTAAAAATACATTGCTGCCAAACAGCCAGGTAAAAAAGCCACTCAATCCCAAAAAAATGATAATCATCACATAGGCGATGAGTGAATCAAAGTAGGAGGCCAGCTCCCTTTTGGTAATAACCCAAATACTTCTCATTATTTTATAATTTTTAGTTTATTAATCACAATTAAATGCGAATGCTCAAATTCAATTATTCAGTCATTTAAGCATTCTCTCATTCCTTAATTCGTTACCTCACGGAATACATCTTCCAGCTTGGTTTCGATGCCCATCATTTCCATAAGGTACCAACTGTTTTTGACACAAATATCAAAAACATCTTTTCTGGAAGTATGCTCCGGCTTGCTCTGAACAAGGAAGTAATTTTCCTTTTCCTCCAACACAGTAACTAATTCTACCGAGGCCAGACCAAGAAGGGATTTTTGTATATCTGCCCCATTGGAAGATTCGATCTGCACTTTGATCAATTCTTTTCCCTGAGATTGACTTCTTAAGGTTTCTGAAGTACCATCAGCAACGATTTTTCCTCTGTTAATAATTAATATTCGATCGCAAGTTGCTTCTACTTCAGACAGAATGTGAGAACTTAGAATAACTGTTTTCTCATTGCCCAACTCCTTAATCAACTTCCGGATCTCAATAATCTGGTTAGGATCCAGGCCCGTTGTAGGTTCATCAAGCACCAGAACTTCCGGATCATGGATCATCGCTTGCGCAAGCCCCACACGTTGACGATATCCTTTTGAGAGTTCGCTAATTCTTTTATGTCGCTCAAGATTCAAGCCGCACATATCAATCATCTTATGAATTCGTTCATTGACAATTGATTTTTCAACTCCCTGAATATCTGCACAAAACTTTAAATAGTCGATAATCGCCATGTCCGTGTAGAGCGGATTATTTTCTGGCAGGTATCCGATTTTCTTTTTGATTTCTTCCGGATCTTTATCCACATCAAACCCTTCAAGGAATATTTTACCTTTGGTCGGCGCCATGTAGCAGGTGATCATTTTCATGGTCGTGCTTTTTCCTGCGCCATTTGGCCCCAGAAACCCAACCACCTCACCGGTCTTTATCTCAAAGGAGATGTCGTTTACAGCTTTTTGGTCACCATAAACTTTCGTGAGATTTTCAACAAGTATTGCCATTTTTTGACTTTTATTTTTTTTGTGTTGCAATAATAATAATGAAGCACTAAAAATTCAACTCATCTCATTGCTTAGAAGAGATAACTCAATTTTTGAAAGGTCGAAATTATACCTAATCATCGGAATAAATACAATTATTCAATTATAATATCGAATTGTTAAAAAATGTTAAATTTATTAATAGGGAAGTCTGATCACAAACCATCCTAAATATTCTCTGGATTAATTTGTTGTCTACAGTATTGATTTTCTGATGGACCTACTATAAAATTAAGCGTTAAAGTTAATTGAGGATTTTTCTATTTCAATTTCTCGAAAAATCCTATCTATTGACTAAATTATTTTGACAACTTTATATAAAAAAAAATGAATGCCCGTATATTTACCTAATTTGTTATTTTTGTATAAAACACAAAGAGCATGTCATTAATTAATTTTATAGAACAGTTTCCGGACGAAGTCAGTTGCAAGCAAAAATTCAAGGAATATAGGGATCATG
>CAZDRA010000023.1:0-52852 GCA_964507705.1 uncultured Roseivirgaceae bacterium
AAATTACTGAAGAATTTAATATCACTACAGTTGTAGTAACCCACGATATGAATTCGGTAATGGAAATTGGAGATTATATAATCTATATGTTTGAAGGACGAAAATTATGGGAAGGGCACAAATCTGAAATACTAGGAACCACAGTCCCTGAACTCAAGGAATTTATATATTCCAACAAACTTGTTCAGGCATTGAAGAATGCAGAAAATGCATAAGGCTTGAGCGATTAATAGAATCGATTTTTGTTTTTTGGTTCTTCATAATTTCATATTATAAGCATTCCTTTTTTGCAGTATTCTAAATATGCCTTCTATATTTTAATTCTCATCTGAAAACTGACATTGGTTCTAGTATCACCTTCTATTTCTTCTAATCCAGACCCAATTGATGTTACACCAACATATTTTGTTTGAGCAAATTTGGCCCATAATGAAATTTTTCGTGTGACATTGTATCTTGCTAATAAAAAATACCTCGCTCCGCGATTAAAAAAGAATGGAATGCTATAAACATATAGTAGATCTCGCTCATATATGTATTGTCGGTTGTCAAAATTGTCGGCATCAAATAATGCAAACCTTGCAGATAAAGAAATATTTTTATGAGCATAGTTAATGTCTTGGGCGACAATAAAGCCTGTGCTTTTTCCTGTAATGAAATCTACTTTTGTACTTTGGACTCTTGTCTTAATGGAAAAATTAGAACTTACTGCATAGTTCATATCGAATAGAAATCTATCGGTAGTTTTGGGTTGAATACTCACAATTGGCATTTCATCATTCTGATAATTAACCTCTTTTGTTTTACTCCTATATTGTATTCTAAAAACAAGATTATTATTTACAGAATAAGTTATTGCACTCATAAAATCTACACCTTTGCTTGGAGCATCTACTTGATATTTTGGCCATGGGAATCTGAAAAAATCTAAATATGCAGTAAATACCAATCTGGATATTGGTAAAATTTTTAGCCCCCAATAAATTCCTTGCTCATTAGCGATATTAGAGTTTTCACCAAATGCCTCACCACTAAAAGAGTAAAAATTTCTATCATAATTTCTGAAGTGTATTGAAGCTTGAACTTGAGAAGAGAGACTGGTAATAACTCCTGTTGATATTGCTTTACCTTTATTTTGGGAAATCGCCAATTCTCCAAATATATGAGTGTTTTTGAGATAATAATTAAAATATGCCCCGCCTAGACTATTCGTTATTCCATAGAAATCAAATTGATTGTACCTCTTTCGATTTGGTAAAATAGGAACGTTATACTTTGTGAATATACCATTTATACCTATTTCTAACTTTTTTGATTTTGTTTTATAATTTATATTTCCTCCAACAGATTGATCCCGAAGAGTATGTTTAGCTGTTATTTCTGTAGGAGTTCTGTGCAATCCTATAGTTTGAATGTAGGTAATAAATTCATCTTTATCGTCTATCGTATCTTCCCTTATTATTGCATCTCTATTGACGAAAGAATAAAAAACATTAAGCTCTAATGATTTGATGCTTGTGGAAACTGCAATTCCACTAAAATCTTTATTTTCATAGACAGAACGGTACGGTTTAAGACCTAAATTATTTCTTCGAATGGTAGTGATAGGTTCGAAACCCTTTCCAATTCTAATTCCAGATCCAAATATCAAACCTTGTCCATAATCCATACTGAAATCTCCAATAATAATTTTCTTAAACCCGCATCTGTTTTCAATCATTCCATGAAAGGAGTAATAATCAAACCCATATCTTGAAGTATTGGCATCCCATGTGAATGATTCGCCAGGGTCTTTTTCTATTGTAAATCCAAAACTATAATCATTGGATTTGGAATATAAATATCTTACATACAATCGATTTGGATCTCCAGCATATCTTGATGAATATTTTCCTGGACCAATAGAATCTGCTTGAGTATATCCTTTTTTTTGCTCTAATATAGTTTGATGCCTTACAATTAACCAATTATTATCAGGTTGGCCAATGCTTGATTTCAAGGATGTTCTTGCATTAATATTTACAGCTATAAATGGGATGAGCCGTTGAATTGTTTCATTGTCAAAGCTTTCAATATACATCAATTCAAAATATGATAAGATAGTCCCATATTCCCTCCTATACTCAATCAAATTTGTTATTTGTTCTTCGGTCAAGAAAAAAAGTGATTGAAGATCAGTTCGCTGTACAGCATTAATATCCAGTGGATTTGAGTATAACGTGAACAGTCTATCATAAAGGTCATTGTAATTAACATCAACTTCTTGTTGCGGTAAAAGATTTTCAATTACTCTCTCAAAATCCAGGTCTTCAGTAATTTCGCTTTGAGATAAAACATAATAATTTTGCATCAAAAAGGCTGAAAATAAAATGTATCTAATTTTCATTCCGATTTTGATAATTATAAGAGATTGACGCCTGGTGTGAGGTGCCTAATAATTGATGGTTACTTATAGCATAATCTATCTGGAATTTTTCAAGAAGGACTCCTACCCCAAAAAAGCTTTTAATCGGGTTATTATTTACCCCTGTTCTTAAATAAATTTTTTCAATAATAACATACTCAATTCCAGCTTTAACGATAGGATTGTGATCAATATCTTTATAGACATCTAAGTTCAGGCTTATTGGTTTTGAAGGCTTATAAGATAACCCAATCTTTAGCAATATTGGTAATCTTGTTGAGACGGAATTATTTAATTTTGAAATAGTAAAATTTGAAATATAGGCTCCAAATGAAAGTTTTGGGATTAATTCAACTATTCCTCCAAAGTCAAAATAGAAACTTCCAATTGTTCCAAACTCATCTATGCGTAGCTGATAATAATTTGCTTTTAATCCAAGCCTGACAAATCCTATCTTATTTCCATAGGCCAATGAAGTAATTTGTTCACTATATAAATCATCTCCAAATTTGTAAAAAGAGACTCCCGCACTACCAAAATTAAAGCTATGAATGGCACCGGCTGCTATTTTATTAAATCCATCTATTCCAAAGTAACGATCATATCCAAATATTACTTTCCCTTTTTCAACACCTGATAAGCCACCAACATTATTGAAAATTGACCATTCATCAGCAATACTGGTATTGCTGTTACCAAGTCCTTTAGATTTGGCTCCCATATCCATAGAAATTGTCTGAGAGAAAATCTTAGAAGAGATGGTAGATGAAAAAATTAAGAATAGAATAAATTTTCTCATATTTCGAGTAAAAAGATACCGAGTTAATTGATATTCAAAATTTAACCAAAAAGGTACTTTTAAATACTACTCAGTTTTGGTCCAAATTTCTGTCCGACCTATTATTGAGACGCCAATATATCCTCTGACATGAAGACTTCCTTCCTTTTGAAGTTTTAAGGTGCAGCTATATGTTTTGCCACTTTTTGGGTCATAGATTTCTCCATCATCCCATTGCCCGTTTTCAAATTCAAAATCTGTTAAAATAACAAGCCCAACTTTTTTTCTCTTTCTTAAATTCAGACTTGGGTTATTCTCATCGAATGCCGAAATTTCAGATTCCGTTTTATGCCATACAATTTTTCCAAAGTATTTTCTTTCAATCTTGTATATTTTAATTTTGGCATCTTTTTCTTCATTTAACCAGATCCCTAATAAAGCATCAGGATTAGCTTGCGCATAAATTTTTTGTGAATATAAACAGCTAAAAAAAGTTATTAGTAACGCAAGAAAAAATGGCTTCATTTTTATCTTTTTATTAATGAGCTTTCAATAAAAATAAAATATAAGCGGCTCAGAAGGTGTGAACACTAAGAATGTTTTATAAATATAATTGAAAGAATTTAAGTTAATGATTTTTTTGAGATTCTTTTAAGAGTATATTTCTTTAATATCTTTCTATGAAAAAGTTGATTACTACATTTTTAACTGTATTTAGCTTGAATTACGGACAATTAGTTTTTGTGAAATACTGAATATATTAAATTTAACTTAATCGATTCATTGAAGTAACATGCTTGTGCTGTGGCCAATTTGGTAAAATATATTTCTTCACTATTTACTATTTTATTGTTATAGATTGGATATTGAATGGTGTTGAAGTAGAGTAACTACTATATTCTATATATGAGTTACTTTCTCGCTACATTTATGCAAATTTAAAATGGAATAAGGTCTGTATTTTTTACCCATAGTAGAATATTATATTTATAGGAAATAATTGTTACATTGTGATTTTTAGGTATAGATATATTTTTTATTACTTTGCTAGTATTATTCATGGTTACTTTAAATATTATATATGTATAGACAAGAGAGCACAAAATGAAAGATAACGAAGTTTTAAGTAAAATTTCCTTAGGTGATGAGAGTGCTCTTGATTTCTTGTACAAGAAGTATTACCGTATGATGACTAATTTAGTTATCAAAAATAATGGGTCAGAGCAGGAAGCAAAAGATGTTTATCAAGATGCTTTAGTTATATTTTGGCAAAAAGCGTTAAGTGGCAACTTAGTATTAACATCTAAAATTAGTACTTTTTTATACAGTATCTGCTTGAATATTTGGAGAAAGGAACTTGAAAGGAAAAGTAGATTAGTTCATGACCAAAAAGACGGAGCTCAGTTCTCCAATCATGATCAAGACGAAAAAGTGAAAATTATTCATGATTGTATAAATAGTATGGGCGAAACGTGTAGGAAAATATTATCGTATCACTATTTCGACGGTTTATCCATGACTGACATTGCCGAAAAATTGGGTTACGCTAATACTGATACTGCTAAGACAAAAAAATATAAGTGCAAACAAAAATTGTATCAGTTAGTTAAATCAAAATATTCAAAAAGTGACTTTCTAGATTAATAAAGCATGAGTAAATATATTTCCAATGAAGAGTTAGTAAATAACTATTTCGACAATGAAATGTCGGAAATAGAACGAATGAATTTTGAAAGTAAACTTCTTACTGATTCTGATTTAAGTAAAGAGTATAATTTTCAAAATGATCTTGTCAATGGAATTAAAGAGACAAGAAGATTAGAACTCAAAAACAGACTAAATAATATCCCAATAAATACACCACTTTATCAAACTATTGGTATTAAAACATTAGCCGCCATTTGTATTGCTACAGGAATTGGTATTGGAGCTTACTATACCTATAATAGTAAAAATGATGCTAATTTTTCTATAGATATTGAACTTAATAAAACACCTTTAAGTAAAAAATTATCTGTACCTAAACCGCCAAAATCTATTGCTCAAAATTTAGAATCCGATACTAAACAAGAAACAGAATTAGAGTATGTGCCTATTGAAAAGCCTAATGCTAAAATCTTGTTAAATGATTCTGAAGTTGAATCAACTGTTATCAAGCCAAATATTGTTCAACCAACTATTGTTGATTCTTTTGAAGATGAATCATTAATTCTAAAAAATCATAATATTGAAAATAGTATTTCTATTCTTACTGAGGATAACAGAAATAAAGATATATCAATTGAGGTATCAAAAATAAAAGATAAAAGAAAGAAATTTCATTACAAATTCTCAAAAAATAAGCTTTACTTAATTGGTAATTTTAATGACAACCCATATGAAATAATTGAATTAAATTCTATTAAAGGAAAAACATACTTTTTGCACTACAACGATAGTTTCTATAGAATAAATTCAGAGCAGTCAAAACCTACCCCACTTATTAAGATAGAAAATGACAGTTTGATTTATGAATTGAAAATCATTCAGACAAAACAAATTAATAGGTAATTAGAACTGGCACAGTTTTTTAATGATTGCCTATAATTTAAGTTTGTATTTTCTTCCAGGCAAAGTTTTAACTATTCCATTGAACTCAAGGGTTAAAAGTATAGAGGCTATTTTATTAAGTGATATCTGCGATTTCCAGCTTAATTCATCTAATATCATTCCATCATTTTTTACTCTTAATATTTCAATTATATTTTTTTCATCATTGGATAATTTAGAAAAATCGAAATATCGGTCTTGCAAATTTGGTTGGTTAACTTGCGGCTCCCAATTCATTATGTATTCAATATCTTCTATAGATGTTAATAAATGTGCTTTATTGCTCTTAATTAAATTATTACAACCAGCCGAACGCGTTTTGCCAATATCTCCCGGTAAAGCAAATACATCTCTGCTATAAGAATTTGCGATTTCTGCAGTGATCAGCGCACCTCCTTTTTTTGCAGCTTCAATTACAATGATAACATCACACATACCGGCAATAATTCTGTTTCTTGAAGGGAAATTATGAGCTTCTGGTTTTGAACCAATTTTAAACTCTGTGAGCAACCCACCTTGAGAAAGCATTTCTATTGCTGTTTTTCGATGTATGTCAGGGTAAATGATATCTAGTCCACTTGCCATAACACCTATAGTATCAAGGCCAGAATTTAATGCCGCCTTATGAGCAATTATATCAATGCCATATGCCAAACCACTTATAATAAGAGGAGTATGCGACGCCAATTTTTTAATCAATGATTCTGTAAACTCCCTACCGTATTCTGTTGATTTTCTTGTGCCTACAATAGCTACAGTTTTATAATTATTCAAATTTGCATTTCCTCTGTAATATAGGATTGCAGGAGAATCTGGAGCATGTTTTAGTTTTTTGGGATAACCTTTATCGGTAAAAAAAAGAATTTCAATTTTGTGCTTAATACACTTAGCTATTTCAGTTTCAGCAACAGGGAATTTATTAAACGAAAGGATCTTATTAGTTACAATTTGACCAATCCCTGGTATTTTGGAGAGTTGATTTCTATTTTTTTTGAAGATTTCTTTTGCAGAACCACAGTAACTTACAAGTGTTTTGGCAGTCACGTCGCCAATACCCGGCACCATTGTCAGGGCAACCTGATATATCCGTTCATCATCCATGAGATGGATATTATTATTTAAGCGAATTTTTCTCTAATCTCAAGAAGGAAATTTTTAACTTTTTTAAGGCTATCAATAATTTCAACTTTTTCTTTTAAATTGTCATTTCCATTTTTAAGAAGATCTTTTGCTCCTTGCAATGTATAGCCTTTTTCCTTTACGAGATGGAATATAAGTTTTACGTTATCAATATCTTCACGCGTAAATTGCCTATTACCTTTTCTATTTTTTTTGGGCTTAATTATATCAAATTCGTTTTCCCAAAATCTAATAAGCGATGTTGCTACACTTAGCATTTCGGCAACTTCGCCGATTGAAAAATATTTCTTTTCTATTACTTTCTCTTTGTAAGGCATATTTCAAAAATCTCGGTTAAGATAGTTAATAATTCTGTTGTCATCAAAAGCAATATTTACTTATCGAATTTTGATGTTAGATAAATCATGTAATTGAAATAAAACTATATTTTTTATTTTAAAATTTAACATCCCTGACGCTGCATATATTATAAAATGATAGAATGCGTAATTCAACTTTAAGATAAATTAATTGCGAATTCAACAATACATCCAAAAAATAGTCCACCTATTCTTGCATAATTATATGACTAAATTAATGATGTTCTATTCTTTATAAACTCTGGTATGGTTTCAATATGATGGCAAAAAATATAATTAACAACATATTACGATCCAGACACATACTTTACCGGAATTATTCATGAACAGGTATAAAATTTACAACCACGCGGTTGTCAAACAATTAATGCTATCCCAATGATTCATTTTCTCTTGAAGCAAGTTCAAGTAGTTTATCAAACTCTTCATCAGTAACATCATTATAAAAATAATTTACCGGATTTATATGTTTTTTATCTTTCCAAACCTCATAATGACAATGAGGAGCTTTAGAAAGACCTGTGTTTCCTACATAACCAATGACTTCACCACGCTTCACTTTCTGACCTTCTTTTACTGCAAATTTTATCATGTGAAGATATTTTGTGATATATCCATATCCATGGTCAATTTTCACCATGTTTCCAGATGTCTTATCAAACCGAGCTCTGATTATTTTCCCGTTTCCGGTTGCAAAAATAGGAGTGCCTTGAGGAGCCGAAAAATCACATCCTGCGTGCATTCTTCTATATTTTAAAATTGGATGCATTCTCATTCCATATCCAGAAGCCAATCTCTTCAAATCTTTATTTAGTATGGGTTGTATTGAAGGAATAGAAGCAAGCATATCTGCTTTATTTTTAGCCATTTGCAAGATGTCATCGTAAGATTTGGTTTGAATGTACATTTGCTTTTTTAATTTATCAATCTGTCCATAGGTCTGCACAACCATATCCTCACGAACAATTTTTTCTTCTCGAAGCGCCTTATACCTATCAGTCCCTCCAACGCCTGCTTGTCTTATTGTAGATGGAATAGGATCGGCTTCAAATATTACCCTATAAATATTATCATCTCTATCTTGAAGAGCAACAATCATGTCACCCATTTGATCTATATCTTTTTGCATGTCATTATAATACATCAATAATTCATTATTTTCTTTTTTAAGCAACGAAACTTGCGGGCTTTCAAAATAAGTTGATGAAATGAAAAGAATTGATATAGCAAGAATTAATGATAAACTAAAAATACCAAGAGAATTGAGGAAAATATCCCATTTGGAAACCTTAATTCGCTCATACTTACAAGTTTCTGTATCGTAATAATATTTTATTCTGGCCATTATAAATACTGTGGTAAAAACTTATAATTTTGCGATGTTTTTTTTAGAGATAACTTTATTAATAAAAAGTCATGCTATCGACTATCGCAAGTTATAAATATTTTGATGAAAACGACATGATTAGATCTTAATTACTAAATATTTCATAGATGGATTCACGAGAGATTAGAGCAAAATTTTTATCTTTTTATAAGGATAAAAAACATGAAATAGTACCATCAGCACCGTTGGTTGTTAAGGATGACCCAACATTGATGTTTATCAATGCCGGAATGAATCAATTCAAGGATTATTTCTTAGGTAATAAAAAGATTGAAATTAAAAGAATTGCAGACACGCAAAAGTGTCTAAGAGTCTCTGGCAAACACAATGATCTTGAAGAAGTTGGGATTGACACCTACCATCATACAATGTTTGAAATGCTTGGCAACTGGTCTTTTGGTGACTATTTCAAAAAAGAAGCTATTGCTTGGGCCTGGGAGCTATTAACTTCAATTTATAAATTACCAAAGGATAGAATCTATGCCACTGTATTTGGCGGGGATAAATCCGACAACCTTAATCGAGACGATGAGGCGTATGGATTTTGGAAAGAATTGTTACCGGATGACAAAATTCTTTATGGGTCGAAGAAAGATAATTTTTGGGAAATGGGTGATACTGGTCCTTGTGGCCCTTGCTCAGAGCTTCACATTGATTTAAGGTCTCAATCGGAAATTGATAAAGTTCCGGGACATGCTCTGGTTAATGCCGACCATCCGCAGGTTATTGAGATATGGAATCTCGTTTTTATCCAGTTCAATAGAAAAGCCAATGGTACGCTTGAAGACCTGCCCAATAAGCATATCGATACAGGTATGGGATTTGAACGACTTGTTATGGCTATTCAGGAAAAAAAATCAAATTATGACACTGATATATTTTCTCCCCTCATTGATTTTTTGGCTAAAAAAGCCAATATAAAATATGGCGAAAAAGAAGATATTGATATTGCAATTAGAGTAATTGTCGATCACATTCGTGCAGTTGCTTTTACAATTGCAGATGGTCAACTTCCATCAAATACTGGTGCGGGATATGTAATTAGAAGAATATTAAGACGAGCTGTGAGGTATGGCTTTAATTATTTAAACTTTTCTGAGCCGTTTATCTATCAATTATTACCTGTATTATCAGAACAATTCGCTGACGTTTTTCCAGAACTAAAATCGCAACTTGGATTCATTTCTAAGGTAATTAAAGAGGAAGAAATATCTTTTTTGAGAACCCTGGAAAATGGACTAAAAATATTTAATGAAGCACATATTTCAGCGATTAAAAATAGTGAATCTGACTCAAAGCCCATTATACCTGGTAAAGTAGCCTTTAAATTGTACGATACATATGGATTCCCAATAGATTTAACACAACTATTGGCAAGAGAAAATAAGGCTGAAGTTGATATGCTGGAGTTCAGAAAACATATGCAGGATCAAAAAAACAGATCGAAATCTGATGCAATAAAAGAAAAAGGTGATTGGATCATTTTGAAAGAAGATGCTGAAGTGAAATTCGTAGGATATGAAACGCTTGCGACAGAATCACAAATTATCCGGTACAGGGAGATAAAAGAAAAGAAAAAAACATTATTTCAAATTGTATTGGATCAAACACCTTTTTATGCTGAAAGTGGTGGTCAGGTTGGTGATACTGGGTTTATTGAAACAAAAAATGAAAGAATAAGCGTCATCGATACCCAAAAAGAAAATGACTTGATTATACAATATACAGATAAGCTTCCATCAGTATTAACTGATAACTTTCATTGCGAGGTGAATGGGTTAAAAAGAAAATTAACTGAAAATAATCATAGTGCTACCCATCTGCTTCAAGAGGCATTGAGAATTGTACTTGGCGATCATGTGCAACAAAGAGGCTCTCTTGTTAATGAGAAATTATTGCGGTTTGATTTTTCGCATTTTTCGAAGGTATCTGATGAGGAGTTAGCAAAAATTGAGCATATCATCAATGTTAAAATAAGAGAAAACATTGCGTTGGATGAAAAGCAAAACATACCTATAGATCAGGCTAAATCTATGGGTGCGACAGCTCTCTTTGGGGAAAAATACGGTAAGTATGTACGAGTAATTACCTTTGGAGACAATTACTCAGTAGAGCTTTGCGGAGGGACTCACGTGCCAATGACTGGACAAATTGGATATTTAAAAATTACCTCTGAAAGTTCTGTTGCTGCAGGTGTAAGACGAATTGAAGCTATTACGGCTGATGAAGCCGAACAATTTATTGTTAATAATGACAAACTTTTGACTCAGGTAAAAAAATTGTTTAATAATCAAAAGGATCTATTAAAGGCAATAGAATCTACTTTAGAGGAAAAATCGAAGCTTGCAAAACTAATTGAGAAAAATCAGGTGGAGCAGGCAGGTTTAGTAAAAAAGCAACTAATAGACGACGCTGAAAAAAATAGTGGAATTACAATAATCATTAATCAAGTTAATTTCCCAACAACTGAAATATTGAAAAAGGTTTCTTTCGAGTTAAAAAACCTTTTTGAAAATTTATTGATGGTATTAGCAGCAGATATTGATGGTAAACCTCAAATTGCTATTGTTATTTCTGATTTATTGATATCAAAATATAACCTGAATGCCGGAAGTATGGTAAGGGAATTTGCAAAGGAGATTAATGGTGGTGGAGGTGGGCAAGCATTTTTTGCCATCGCAGGAGGTAAAAATATTGATGGTCTTTCTAAAGTAATTTTAAAAGCCAGAGAGTTTGCAAACGGCTTGATTAACAAATAACATCTTCATGAATATCCATTCATGAAGATGTTACCTATGTGCTTGTAAATTAATATTTTGATTAATTAAAACTCAACTTTCACCAACGATCTGGCTTGTATTCCCTTGAGTTCCTGGATGTTTTTGAATATGTCGAAATATGGAGAAAAGGTATTCAATTTATTAGATAATATTTTTGATTCATATTCTCCGGAAAGTGATTCAATAAATTCTTCAAAAGGGTCTTTTTGGATGGGGTATATTCTCAAACGATAGTCTTCACCAATGCCGGCTTTTGCAGATGCAATAGATATAGCATCATCAAGATCGCCTAGCATGTCAACAAGACCATTTGCTAATGCTTCATCACCAGTCCAAACTCGACCTGATGCCAAAGGCTCCAATTCGCCAGTACTCATGGATCGACCCTCAGCAGCCTTGGAAGTAAATGATTTATATGCATTGTCTGTTCCCTTTTGAATATAACTTTTTTCAAAGTCACTCAACGGACCAGTCATGGTATAAATATCAGAAAAATGGCCTGTTTTCACTTTGTCTGTAGTAATTCCCAATTTGTTGCCAAGAAAATCTTTGATGTTGAAAATCAATGAGAAAACTCCTATGGATCCTGTGATAGTATTTGGCTGTGCTAAAATCGTATCGCATGCCATAGCCATATAGTATCCTCCTGACGCAGCATAATCTGACATGGACGCAATGACAGGTTTTTTCTCAGAAGCCAGTTTTATTTCTCGCCACATCACATCACTAGCCAAGGCACTTCCACCTCCTGAATTTATTCTTATTACAATCGCTTTTACTTTTTTATCATTGGCAGCCTTATTTATGTCTTTTGCATATTTTGCCGAACCAATGTTGTTGTTTTCACCTTTCCCATTTACAATATTACCAGAAGCCATAATCACAGCTATTCTATTTTTTGAAGATTTGCTTTTTTCGAATGAGTTTTTATATTTTTTGTAGCTGACAAAATTAATGTCCTTTACCTTCTCGACTTCCACTTTTTCCCTGATCAATTCAATCACTTCATCTCTGTAGGCTAGCTCATCTACCAGGCCATAGGTAACGGCATCAGTTTCCAAATTTACCAGTGCGGAATCAGAAATATGCTTCAATTCCTGTATAGTCATGTCACGACTATTTCCAATTTTCGATAAAAGATTATTATGGAGATTAGCCAACATTTCGGTGTAGCGTTTTTTTACACCGACACTCATATTAGTACGATCAAATGGCTCACTAATAGATTTGTAATCACCAACCTTGAAGGTAATTGGTTCAATATCCAATTTTTCAAACATACCTTTGAAATACATACTTTCTATATTAAGTCCATTGAACTCAAGCATCGAAAAATCTGGATTCATAAAAACTTCATCAGCAACCGAAGATAGAAAAAAGGCACCTTCGGTGTACATTTCGCTATAACTGTATATAAATTTTCCTGAGGCTTTAAAACCTTCCAAGGCATCACGTATCTCACCAATTGTAGATAACCCAGCCATGACATAGGGTGTTTCGAGTAAAATCCCCTTAACTTTATCATCTTCTGAAGCATGGTCAATTGCTTGTTTCAGCTCCATCAATCCTATACCTCCGTCTTTAAAATCTGAAAACATGGGAATTCCTTCAAATGGATTTACCACTTCTCTTTCGAGGATTTGTTTATTTAGTTTTAAATGAATTACGGCATTATCTTTAATATTCGCTATCTTTTCATCAGTGCCAGATGAGGCAATCATTGCCAATAAAAAGAACATAAGAAAAGTAAAAACAAATAATCCTACGATTGTTGCAAGGAGAGTTCTCAAAAACTTCATATTACTAATTAATTAATTTCCAACAATATTAAGTTTTGTTCCAATTTTAAAAAAGCATATTTCTATTTTTGAATATTTTAAAGGATGAATGGAATATATCTATTATTAGGGAGCAATATTGGCAACAGCAAGTTAATGCTTGAAAAGAGTATTGAGCAAATTAAAGTGATGATTGGCCAGATCATTAAGTTATCTTCAATATACAAAACCAAAGCCTGGGGATTTGAAGATCAACCTGATTTTTTAAATCAGGTTATTGAAGTGGAATCTTCTTTTTCTGCAGAAATAATTCTGGAAAAAATTAATGAAATAGAAGAAAACCTAGGTAGAGTCAGGGAAAAAAAATGGCATACAAGGGTCATTGATATTGATATATTATATTATGGCAATGAAATAATCAATACAGAAAAACTGGTTATACCGCATTTGGAAAATCAAAATCGCAATTTTGTGTTGGTGCCGATGACGGAAATTGCTCCAGATTTAATGCATCCAATAATCATTCTTTCTCAAAAGGATATGCTGGAAAATTGTGAAGATAAACTCGAAGTAAAAAAGTGCTAGCTAATTGACAAAAAATTAAGCTATAAATGCTTTTTTCAATTACAGGTATTTAGCCTGGATAATCCAGGAGATAATTAATGAAACTTATAAAGAGTTGAAAATTACGACATTGACTTTGATATAATTAATTGTTTCTGAAAATTTCATTTTTAGACTAATTTGGCTGATTGGACTGAGTGTCAATGTCTTATCTGCGAAATGGTTATATTCATGAATTATTGAGGTTAGGGATTATTATGGGTTTAACAGAGATAAAATATTCCAATTTAGTTATAGGGTAGATGTGCAATGGTTTAATTTGCTAAATTCCCAAATCAAGAATTTTCTCTCATTATGGGATACATTAGCTTTTCTGCACTATTTATATTCTTGACTATTAGACACTTAAATATATAGCATGCTTTTGGCATATCAGGTAATTACAATTTGTTTGAGTGATCGAAAAGAATAATTAGAGGGAAGTTGGGCAGATTGCAGAAGTTATTTTAGAAGTATCTATAAAGAACAAAAAAATAAACTGAATATAAAAAGTTGTGTGGTTGGTAGTTAGGTTGAAATGCGGGGCGCCATGTTCCGCTTTTCTTTTTTACAGGCTTAGCTAACTTTCGAAACAATTTTTTTATGAATCAAACAAATTAATGCTTTAGTGTAAAGTTTCACGAGGTTGTTGATGTTTTTTTCTTTACTTGTCCAAAAAAAGAAAAGACAAACGTTAAGATCAGATACTCACAGAACACACATACCAGACACTTCAAAACTTAAAACAATTACTTTCATTTATTATCTCTCTCTGACTTCATACTTGATCTTAGATTTATTCGATCCATCTTTCAAAATTGTCTTTATTTATCACTTCAAATGAAGAATTAGGATAAGCATTTTTCCATTGTGTTGGAATTTTCAACTTCGATTCTTTCCATTTAAATTCATAACCGAACAAAGAACCATCTCTTTCTTCAACCCAATCGATTTCTTGTTGTTCGTAAGTTCTCCAAAAATAATTGTTCGATGACAATCTGTTGTATTCTTGATATTTGATCCGTTCGCTTATCATGTAATTTTCCCATAATGCACCAATATCATTCCTTGATTCTAAAGGATTAAAATTGGCTATTACTGCATTTCGGATTCCATTATCGAGAAAATACCATCGAGCATTTTTTGTAATCTCTTTGCGCAGATTCCTGCTAAACCCTTCAACTTTATGTAGAATAAAAACTTTACCTAATAAATCAAGATATTTTTCAACAGTATTTTTACTTATTCCTAGTTGTCTTCCTAATTCTTGAAGCGATACTTCTCCGCCAATTTGATAAGCAATCAAACGCAACAAATTAAATATCTTTTGCGAGTTTTTTATATTTTCATAAACCAGTATATCCTTCAATAAGTATGAACTTATCATTTCATTTAAGTAGTCAATTTTATCCTCTCTGTCAGGCAAATGAAATAATTCAGGATAATTACCAAATACTAATCTTTCTCGCAATTTGTCAATTTTAACAATCTTATTTTCAACTTGGTCGTACTCATTTTCAGAGAGTGCAAACAAATTAAAAGTATATTTCCTTCCTGTTAATGGTTCGCCGGCATCTTTATGTATATCAAATGATGATGAACCCGAAATAATTATCTTTAATCCTTCTATTTCATCGATCATCAGTTTTAGTTTTAAACCAATGTCAGGTATTTTCTGAGCTTCATCAATATACAGGAATCTATATGACCCCAATATTTGCTTGTAATTCTCAACACTCCTGATTGAAAGTTTATCATGGACATTTATATCTTCTCCGTTCAGGGTAAGAATGGGCTCTTTAATCTTATCCAAAATCCCCTTTACAAGCACAGTTTTCCCAACCCGTCTTGCACCAAATATGATTACAACTTTATTTGGCTGAAGCTTTTTTATGATATTTTTAGTAATATCTCTAACTAAATAATGCATAATTGCGTCATTTGTTTGACGCAATTATGTATTATTTATCGAATTATCAAATTTAAGAGCATGTTATTATTTTTAAAACCAAGTGCTGATAAACAATATTATCTGCCCTATCAACAGGCTGTCATGTTTTGTGTATATATTTAACTACAGTAAAAGTCAACATTTATCCATAGTAGTATCCTGATACTCAACTTGCATAGTCCCATTCAAACAAATGACGAAGATTTCTCATCAAATTTTGAAATGAAATGTGTGACGTGTTTACAGAAATATAGGCAATGTTCAAATTTATTTTTTAGCTCATGATTTTGACAATTTTGCTTTGTCAAACTGTTGATTTCGCCAAAAGGCCAGCAGGCTAATTGCAATCAATATATATACAGTATAATACACAAATGGAGGAACAGGCACTGGGTCTCCCGCTGCGTAGGAATGCAATCCTGACAAATAATAATTTACTCCAAAGTAGGTCATCATTACAGATGCCAAACCAAACAGCGACGCAACATTAAAAATATATGCACTTTTCAACCCTGGAATAAACCTCATATGCAATATGAAAGCATAGACTAATATAGTTACCAATGCCCAGGTTTCTTTGGCATCCCAACCCCAATATCTACCCCACGATTCGTTTGCCCAGACGCCTCCCAAATATGTCCCGATGCTTATCAAAAAGATACCACAAATGAGCGTCATTTCATTGATGTAAGTCATTTCCTTAATAATTCTATTTGTACTTTTCCTACTCTTACTTGTTCTAAAAATCATTAGAACCAAATTGAGAATCCCTATGATCGCCCCTAACATTAAAAAACCATAGCTTCCTGCAATTAACGAAACATGAATGGTCAACCAGTAAGATTTCAGGACAGGCACCAAGGGGGTAATTTCCGGATCCAGCCAACTTAGCCCGGCAACCATCAGAATGGTAGAAGCAAGCACTGATGTTGCAGCTAAACCGCCAAAAGATTTTCTTGAAAAAATCAGACCGGCAAGTATGGTGGTAAAAGCAATATAAATCATAGATTCGTAACCATTGCTCCACGGTGCGCGACCCGACACGTACCATCGCAAACCAAGGCCCAATGTGTGCATCGCAAAACTTAATGCGAGCATAGCAAAAGAAATATTATATGGCCATTTCATATTTAGTGCCGGATTAAATACTGAAATGAAAAGCAGGATTAAAAAAATCAAACCCAATAGCCCATAAACTTTCCCCAATCGATCAAAAACCCTTAATTTATTCAGGAGTATTTCAGCGTCCATTTTACTTTTAGATGGCAATATATCTCCGCCATAGGTTTGTTGATATTTGGATAGCCCGGCAATCAATTCGTTGCTCATAGTCCAGTCATTATTTTCAATAGAAGATTTTAATGCGGAAACATAGGCTGGGTAAAACATTTCGACCATGGTATTTTCATCACTTACTTCATGATTATGCCCGTCATGTTGGCCATGGGAGTTTGATGGAGATTGCCAATGATTGGTCACATCATCTTGAATTGGAAATACTTTCATAAATCTTCCGGAAAATATCATGTTGCATATATTCACTCTTTCATCCGCTTTCAAAAGTTCTTTTTCAAAAACACCCCTATCGATTTGCGGTGTGTTGTATGCTTTTCTCACCACATCCAACAATTTATAATTGCCTTGCATATCAAAAAAATCTCGATATGAAGCCCTTTCATCGTTTACTTTCAATATCTTTCTTAATTCTTCGTGTTTGCCCAGTTTAATGATGGGCTCGCCATACCAATTCATTGGATTGGCAATCATTCCAAGAATAACCTGCTCTGCACTAAGACCGTTTAAGGATTCTTTCCTGGATATTTTCCTAAGTATTTCATTTACCAAAGTATTCATTGGCTTAAACCTGCCGCTTTGATCCTGCACAACCAAGCTGCCAAATTGCTCGGCATGCTGAAGGTTTACTGGATTTTCTTGAGGAATGGTTTCTGCTGAAGTATGGGTGGGAATAGCAAGCACCACTGAAAATACAAAGAACATGATTGCCATTGTTGCATCAGATTTTCGCAATTTTTCAATGTTTTTTGATAATTTCCTAAATCGACTTTTGCCGCTAAACATGGTTATAATCATCCCCAAAGTTAAAAAGGTATAACCTATGTATGATATCCATGTACCCCAGCCGTCATTATTTACACTTAAATATGTACCCAGCTCATCTTGATCAAAAGATGACTGAAAAAATCTGTAACCACCATAATTTAAAATGTTATTCATATATATTCTTTGGTCTCTGTCAATATTATTCCTGGGGTCCAGCAAGGTAATTTCGCTTGCATAAGAAGACGCGCTATTCGTACCGGGATACCTATCCATGATAAATTTATTAAGCTTTAGCGAAAAAGGAAGATGAACAGATTTAGAACCAAAAGAAATGGAAAAACTCGTATTGCCTATTGTTATTGATCTTGCCGTCCCCTTAGCGCCTTTCCTTCCGAATAAGTAAAAACTCTTGTGCTCATCATTTAAACTAATCTTCATATGCAAGCCAGCCATACTTGTGCTGCTCATTTTCAATTCTGTCGGTACAATTTTCACATGACCTTTTGGCTTGAATTCACCAATGACAAAAGAATGAGATGCGCCGGAATATAAACTTCGCAACAACAATGGATGGAATTCGCCTGGTGAAAGCGTGTCTGATTGTTGGGTTGCCATTTGCATTTGCGCGAGGGCGAAATCCGCTTTAAAGAATAATTCACCATTTTCATACTTTACATTAAAGGCTTGAGGCTCTTCTGCGTCTCGAAAATTATAAAGTAAACCATGAATATTTTTTCTCTCATTTTGCATCAGGTAGTACTCTTCTCTGCCATTCTGCCCTCCTATCACAATTTTTAAAATTGGTACGCCATTGGCATCATCTACCAATACTTCTCCGGGATTAGGAATAAAATGTAACACCTCTACATCTACATTATCACTTCCCAATAAATAAGACTTGCTAAATTGATTTTTTCCCAATGTTGAGAACTGAACCGGCTCTTCAAACTGATACTCTTTCCCATCTTTTACGGCCTCAAAAAGTAGGTATGATTCTGAAGATAAAAATGTATTGGACGACTGCCCTTCTCTGATGTGCATCATTCCCTCGCTCCCAAAATACCTTGTAACTCCAGCGCCAATCAATATCAAAACAATTGAGGCATGAAACGTAAGTATGGCCCACTTTTTTTGTTGGATCATTCTAAATCTAAAGATATTTACGATCAGGGAAATGGCAAATAACAATAATATCAATTCAAACCATTTGCTTTTGAAAATTACATTTTGGGCCGAGCTTGTGCCAAAATCATTTTCAACAAAAGTGGCAACTCCAATAGCTACTGCAAATAATAATATATAAATGCTTGCAGCTCTGGTAGAGAAAAGATTATCAGATATAGTTTTTAATAGGTTCATGAATTAATTTTTAATAATTGGCAAAGTTAACAATACAGTCCGGTATTCTGAAAAATGCCGCCAAGTATTGATCACTTAGTTGCCAAACAATATCAATTATTTTGCAATAATAGATTATGACCTAAATTGAGCGATTCATGAAAGCGATAAGCCTGCCTTGCCGGCAGGCAGGCACTAACTTTCTGAGTTAAAAAGATATGCAGAAATACTCACCGCACCCTGTGAGTGCGTCTGCGTTTTTTATAAATTTTTTACCTGTCTGCGGTAGGCAGGTTCTCAAATACTTAGCACTTCTCTTAAAAACAAACGTTCTTGCGGGGTCTCTTTTGGACCCTGGATGAGCTGCGGGGTTTCCGCCACGGGGACAAAATGATATAGTAAGGAATTATTAAATTCAACTATTAAAATTTTCTGGAGTAAGGAGCAACATTTTTAATAAAAAGAATCAATTTACTGCCTTGATCCAAAACGGGCTTGAATGCTAAGGAAATATTCTTGCTTTTAATCAAAATTTTGGATCTCTATCCTGTATGCCATAAGGAATTTCCATATCAACAGGGTCTAAAGTATTGAGATATTTATAGACTGCTTTTAATTCTATATCAGACATTCGGCTAAAAGGTCCCCACGGCATTGGGCTACCATTGATTATACGCCCGATCCGAAACCGTTTAATAAATACATCTTGTGACCATTTTGCTATTATTCCGGTTTTTTGGTTGGGAGTGAGATTTGGCGATACGATATGTTTCCCCTTAATAACCTTTCCTTTTTCATTTACAAGCTCAAATTCGAATCCGCCTGCAAACTCAGGGCCAATATATGCCCCTGTCATCAGGTTTCTTTTAGTATGACAACCCCGACAATTGGCTATAGAATTAACTAAATATTTACCATAAGCAGCAGTAGAATCTACTGGTGGTGTTGGGGGGACTATCCCATCTCCTGATGGTTTTATTATAAATGTTTTTGCTACTTTTCCCATAAAATTATATTCATTTTGCTGCCTTTTATTATATATTGGTTTTTGAACTCGTAACCAGGAAATGATAGCTAAAAGATCTTCTTTGCTCAAATCATAAAAGGGCATCATATCAAGGATGGCCTGACCGTCGTGCCTTATTCCATATCTCATTACTCGTGCAATCTCACCATCTGTTAGTTTCCCGATTCCTGTTTCCTTGTCCGAGGTTATGTTAGTACTATACAACATTCCCAGAGGCAAATAAAAGTCGAGACCACCACTTAAGTCGACTTCCTCACCGGCGTCTACTTTTAGAATATCGCTAATTGGAGCATGGCAATGGGCGCAATGTGCTGGTCCTAGTGCAAGGTATTTTCCTCTGGCAATAACAGCAGAGTCTTGAGAGGCGGTAATATCCGGATAGGGAGCATCGAAAGTTTTCTCATAATTCGTCAGTACATATGTTACAATGCAGGCAATGAAAATGATGATAATTACTACAATAATTTTGAGAATTCTCAGGAAATATTTCATAGGTAGCGGGCGTAATCGGTGTTATTACTTTAAACTTGAAGATTTTTTTGTAAAAAGTCAAGCATTTAAAATGCTAGCTGAAGTACGCAAAATTTCTGTAAATTCATTTTTAGTAAAATTCTCTTGTATGAAGAAATGAAAAAGGATTTTGGTAAATGAAGCATAAAAAAAGCCTTTCTGAAATCCAGAAAGGCTTTTTTATAGTAATCTTTTAAATTACTATTTCTTTTTACCCATTTTCTTTAGAGCAATAAGAACTACAAGAAGTACAACTGCTATACCTGCGTACAACATCATACTTGAGCCGCCTTCTTCACTACTGTCGGCAACGACTTCGTCCTCTTCATCAGAGACTTCAGCAAAAATTGGCTCCATATCATCAAACTGAACTGAGTCGTTAAATGATGATGAATTGTCTTGAGCAGCTTCCGTATTATCCTGTGCGCTGATAGTCAAAGGACTAATAACTATGGCCAGGATAATTAGCATTGCAAAACTTGTACTGAGTAATTTTGATAGTATTGTTTTCATAATAAATTTAGTTTTATGCAAAATTAATATTTTACCGGTAAATAGTGTGAGTTAATCTCATTGAATTTAATTTCTTCCATATTTGCTATTTCCTTTTATGGAGAATTCCAGCATTTTATTTCCCAGCTCCTTTTCACCTTTATCAATCAATATATTACCATATATCTTGTAAGCAGGCTCATAAAAAGGATTGATGTGTAAGCAATCTTTCAATGTCGTTATGGCCATATCTGTATTTTTAGTTGAGATATATATTTTAGCCAAAGAAATATATGCATGGTAAAATTTATAATTGTTGCTTATAATTTGTTGGTAAGTCTCCATGGCTTCCTCTGGTTTACCTGTTTTTTCCAGTATATTACCTTTCAAATCCATTGCCCATTCATTGTCGGGATATATGGATTGAATCTCTAATATGGTTTTCAACGCATTTTCAAATTGATTTAAACCTATGTATGCCCTGGTAAGATTTATTAAAATCGATTCATTCTTTTTGTCCAGCTCAAGCGCAAGATTTAGTTTTTCAATTGCGCTTTCAAATTTCCCGCTATTGAGAAGATGCTTGCCCTCCAAATCGACCTTAGATTCACGTTTGAGAATTACAAGAATTGGCTTCCCATCCACTTCTTCAATATAGACAACATTGTCAGGAGGCCAGATATTTTTTTGGAGTTGGTAGGGGTCCAGAAAGGTGTTGCAAATAATGGCATAGTCCCAATCGGAATTTGCCCGATCGTAGTAGTTGAGCAATTTTGGCCGATATGGTTTTTCATGATAATATTCAGGAATAACAAAATTGGCAGCTACAATTTCGGGATTATCAGAAATGTGATTGTCAATAAAATCATAGGCTTTTTTATAACTTGTAAAATAATAGTCGAGTTCATAATTGCCATAGGTTTGGCGAACTCCACCTACAAGTTGATTGAAATAGATATATTGATATGGATAATTCTGAATGGCAAATTGAATTGGATGCAAAAGCATTACTACAAATACCAGAATAGCAATGCGTCTTATTTTTTCCCATTTAGATACCCATTCATAAAATGTCCAAATTCCCACAGACGATAGCACAACTAAAAAAGGATAGCAGAAAAGCAATTGTCTCCAACCGCCATAGACATTTGCGCCTGTGGCCGTTGCATAAAACAGTGGAAATCCAAAAGCCATCACCGTAAAAATAGATAGGATGATGCCCTGTTTTCCTTTCATTCTAACTACAAAAATGAAATATGCCAAAAAACCCAGGACAATAACAATTGGTGAGGTGATCAATAAATATTTGAATAAATAATACCACGGAAATCTGTCTGACCAATAGAGTTTACCTTCAAAAATTTGCCTTACCGTGGTAGGATAATGGTGCATTAGATCAAGAGATTTCAATGGGTTTACGAAAGGGTTTTCCAAGGCGTATGGCCATAGAAGAATTCCTATGGCGTAGGACATAAATAATACCAAACATGAAACAGCGCCAAGCTTTAGTATGAAGCGAGTCAGTTGGTGTTTCTTTATTTTTTCATTGACTATTAAATAATAAAAGTACAATCCTGTAAACAACAAATAATATGCGTATATCAATAAACCTCCTATCCGAATGCTAATACCAAAAGCAATTCCAAGTGTAAGAAGAGCTAAATTATTCCATGAGATATTAGGAAGTTTTAGTATAAATTTGAACGTATAATAGGTAGAAAACACAAAGGCAAAAGCAAAGGGGATGTCTTTGAGGTTGTTCATGGCATGACCCATAAATCTTCCGGAAACCAGGAATAATATCACTGTCAGAAAAGCAACCCATTTATTTTTTATTATTAACTGGCTTAGCAGAGATGTATATAAAATGATGAGCCAGGCCATCAATGCATTGCAAATATGCCTAAATCTGTATAAGTTTTCTATTTCCAGTAAACCCGCCAGCCATGTGGTGATTGTGTCAAAAGATTGGCCATAATGTTTGAGTCTGCTGATTGGGGTATTCAGAGCTTCTTTATTATCTCCTAATGTTTGTAGGTAGCTGATGTTTTTTTTGGCTTGCACTACATGAACATATTCATCACCGGAAATGGGTGCATTCCAACTGGAACCCAAAAGAACAACGAATGATAGAAACAGGGTGAATTTATAAATAAGGTTTGAAGCAGGTATATTCCTTAAAAGCATCATTCCAAGTATTCGTTTCTCACAAAATACATAGGCCTATTTTGAGCCTCTTTGTATCCTTTAAAGATATATTCTCCCAAAATCCCAATAAAAGCCAGCTGGATAGAGCCAAGAAAATAAAGTCCGATAAGTAGTGGTTTATAATCAGTCGTCAAGGAATGTTTTGATTCATCAAATATCATAAATAAGCCAACTATAGAAAATCCAATTATTCCCATTAGTCCGAGATAGAAACAAATAACAATTGGCAGTCTTGAAAATGAAAAAATGGCATCAGCAGACAGACTCATTAAATGTTTAATATTCATCTTGGGTTTTCCCCCTTTTCTATCTTCTCTGTTATAATCCAAAAATCCTTGTTTATACCCAATGTAACTTCGCAAACCAGGCAGGTATCTGGTTTTTTCTTTTAGTTGGAGTAATGCGTTAAGTGATGCACGGTTGAGCATTGAAAAATTGCCGATATTCTCCACGTCTTTTTGTCTGGATACGAGGGCAAATATCTTATGGAAAAAGAAAAACATTAATCCCTTAAATCCTTTTTCTGATCTTGATTTTCTATAGCCATTGACGATATCAAAGGATCCGGATTTTATTTTTTCATACATCTCCTTGATGAGCTCTGGCATATCTTGCAAGTCGCCATCCATCATTACTGTATATTCTCCTTTGGATCTTTTCAGTCCTGCGGTGAACGCCGCCTGATGTCCAAAATTTCTTGAGAGTTCCACAACTTTGATCCGCTCATCATTCTTTCTGTGATCGAGTAATTTTTGTAAAGAGCTGTCATCGCTGCCATCATCGACAATAATAATTTCAAAAGGCCTGCCGATTTCCATGAGGGCAGCCAAGCTACGCTTGAGCAATTCATCGATTACCTGTTCTTCATTATAAATGGGAATTACTAATGAAATCATAATTACATAATTGAGCCGGAATTGGAAATAAGCTAAGTTGATTTTTTAGTAATTACAAATTCATGGTAAAGATTATTTTTTCAATAGGAGAACGTCAAGCAGGAATAGCAAATAATGTCAGAAGTCGGAAGCCCGAAGTAAAAAAGTGTAAAAAGTCCAAAGTAGGACTAAGAAATAATATTAGATGTTTATTCAAGAAGCCTTTCTTCCTTACCTGCGGTAGGCAGGAGTCTCTTACAACAAAGGTAACAGAATAACCATTATCTTAACAGATTATCCAATTTCCAGGGGTCTCTGCTTTCCCTTGACCTTAATGCATTGGCTTCATTGTCATTGATAAATACTTCCTTATTTGGATCCCAGTTTACTTTACGATCTAGCTTCATGGCAATATTTCCCATGTGCAAGGCCGTTGCTGTTCTGTGCCCTACCTCTGCGGGGACGAAAGTTTCCTTTCTGGATTTAACACAATCTATAAAGTTCCGGTGCTCACTAACCGCTGTGTAAAGGTGGATATCACTATTTTTGATCTCTGTTTCAAGAATCGACTTTTTGCTTGCTTCCAACTCACCTCTCCAACCCAGTATCTGCAACCAACCTTCTGTTCCTTGAAAACCGATTGAAGTACCTCCGGAGACCAACTCCATAGAAACCCCATTGCCATATTGATAATTCAGTTTAAAATTATTGGCCGTATTGTAAATTCCGCCCGAAAGAAATTCTCCTTTACCTTCTACACTTATGGGGCCAGAGCGGTCGGTATTATTTGCCCATTGAGCGGTATCTACAAAATGTGCTCCCCAATCAGTGAGCATTCCTCCGGAATAGTCAGAAATCCAACGAAAATTAAAGTGACATCTACCGGGAGAATATGGTGCTTTTGGAGCAGGACCCAGCCACATATCATAATCAAAACCCGCAGGAACAGGCTGAGTCTCTATACTTGCCGGATGAAGTTTTATCACATCATCATCAGGTACTCTGATAATTATTTTTTGTAATTCGCCAATGTATCCATTCCTGACCAGCTCTGCCATTCGATGATACACTGGGATTGCGCGGTCTTCAATGGAAGTTTGATATATAGTATTGTTTTTTTTCATCACATCACACAATACTCTTCCTTCAGATATCGTCAGCGTTGGCTTTTCGCAAATCACATCTTTGCCTGCTTGCGCTGCTAGTATTGATATGGGCACATGCCAATGATCCGGGGTCGAGATCATTACGGCATCTATGTCTTTTCGAGAGAGAACTTCACGAAAATCAATATATGTTTTACAATCCTTATTCTGATATTTTTCATCAACGATTTGTTTGGCATTTTTCATTCTTTCAGTATCGACATCACACACCGCTAATATGCGTACATCCATCTCCAGAAATGCTTTCATATTCCATGAAACACCATGATTACCAACTCCAATCATACCAAGGGTGATTTGTTTGGAAGGGAAACAAGAATTTAGAATAAACGGTGCTGCAATGGTTCCTCTGACTGCCCCAAGAGATGTTTTTAGAAATTTCCTTCGATATATTTTATTCATGGGTTGTGGAATAAAAGGTTATAAAAAAAGATAGACATCATGTCAATGATACCTATCTTTTCATTATTTGTTAATTTTAAAAGACATTAATTAATATCAATTTCTGATTAATTGTTAAAGTCTTAACCTTTGCAATGCATAGGAGGCTGCATCTCTTAAGTCTTTGTCATTGACTAATTTTTCAAGTACGCTTGTAGCATTCTCTGAACCTATCCAACTCAGTTCTTTGCAAAGATATCTTTTACTATCTACTGTTGCCTGAGATTGTAAAAAAGTTAAAATTTTATTTTCATACATTTTGTAGGTCTCAGGTTGTCCATCGCAATTACGAATTCGCAGGCTTATATCATCCAGGTATTTTCTACTTTTCCCAATTTTATAAGTCGAAGCTTTTTCAAAAATTTCATCAAGTTTTAATGGCTCAAAGTCTGACCAAGTGTATTTGCTTACAAAAGTTGGGAATTCCAAAGGAACTTTATGAGTTACCGATCCGGTTGCTGCCCATTCTGCACCTCTTTGCAATACGGTTATAAACCCCACACATTGCATGGATTTTTTAGCATTGTTTCCCAAAGTAGAATGGAGAACCCGACCTGTACCAAATTTTACAGTAAATATTACCGGTATAGAATTGCCGCTTCCTCCATGAATTGAATCTGCAGTAGCTGAAGATAAAATTTCAACACCATCGCCAAGAGAAGCTGTGTTATACAACATGTAATCATTGTTGTGTAGCCAGACTTTATTTAATCCATTTGTAATGGGATGAGTTTCCTTTTCGTTGACAACCTGATAATCATATGCGACATTTGATTTTTTCCCAGACTGATCCGAAGACAATCCTACAATACTTTGGTAATCTGCCCAGCCTGGAAAGGCACTTCCCGAACTATTCAAAACTACTACTCCTCCACCATCTTTTACATAAGTCACAAAGGCATCTTTTGTTTTATCATTCCAGTTTCCTTTGACCGTATTTATCACCACCACATTATAATCCGAGAAATCTGGAGAGGCACTATCATCAATGTCAACATCAAACAACCCGGTATTTGCAAGAATTGTTTTAACATCATTGCTGGAATTATCATTTTGTCCTGAAATAATAATTGCGCTTAATTTTATTGATTTTTTACACTGGGTAAATAACCAAGTTGTAGCAATTGCCAGGATGAATATATTCTTAAGGGAGAGCATATTTTTTATTTCGAGATTCAGGTGTTCGTTTATTTTATTGTGCATTCATTTCTAATTTCCAGGGGCCGCGGTATGGTTTTTTCAGCAAACGATTGGCATAATCGTTGTTGGTGAATTTCTCCTTTTTAGGATCCCAATCAAGTTTTTTTCCTGTAAGCATTGCAATCTCTCCAATGAGTGCAACACTGATAGATCTCAAGGCAACTTCTGCAGGAGTAACTGTTTCTTTTCTGGATTTTACGCAATCCAGGAAGTTTTGCCAATGATCGTCGCTCTTGTATACCTGTATTTCTTCCGGGCCGATTTTCTCATCTAATATCTTAGGATCACTCGCCTCAAGAGTTTCTCCACGGCTTACATAAATCCACCCCTTGTCTCCATGCCAAACGGTTCCCATGCCCCGTTTTTGATTGTTACTATTTGCAACGCGCATAGTTACCCCGGTTTTATAGGTACATGTGAAATCATATTCAACCGGTACGTCATAAATTCCTTCACGAGGATATACTCCTTTCCCCTCCACGGAAATAGGTCCGGTTCTATCATATCCCAATCCCCAATGCGCTATATCAATATGATGCCCGGCCCAATCTGTCAGCTGCCCTCCGGAATAATCCATCATCCACCTCCAATGAAAATGTAAAACACCTCGGTAAGCGATTTCGGGTGCTGGTCCAAGCCACATATTCCAATCCACTCCATCCGGCACTTTCACAATAGGAGGAGTGCCAATGGGGGCATTTCCATTTGGTAATCCAACCTCTACATGAGTAATTTTACCAATTCTTCCATTAATCGCTAATTCTACTCCCCTGTGAAAATTTGGTCTTGAACGCTGCCAGCTTCCAGTCTGCCAGACAATTTTATTTTTAGTGGCTGCATTTACAATTGCCCTGGCTTCAACAATGGATCTGGCGAGTGGCTTTTCTCCATAAATATCAATCCCCTTGTTGGCAACTGCAATGGCCGCTAGCGCATGCCAATGGTCAGGAAGCGCAATCATAACTGCATCCAGTTTTTCTTTTTCCAGAAAATTCCTGTAATCATCATATGCTCGGCAGTCATTATTTTTATATTGACTATTGATCATTGAGGAAGCTTTTGATATTTGAGCTTTATCTATATCGCAAACAGCAACACATTGTACTTCTTTCTTTTTCAGGAAATTATGCATATTAGCCCTTCCCATTCCACCAAGGCCAATACCTCCCAATACAATTCGATTGCTGGGAGCAATGGCACCATTTTTTCCCAATGCTGTGGCGGGAATGATGTATGGAGCAGCTATCATTCCCAGAGAAGATCCTACAGCCTTCTTAATGAATTTTCTTCTGCTATCATTCATGTTATTGGGCGTCTAATATTGATTAATTTGTATTTATCAAGACATCACCTATTTGAATTATAAATGATGTCTGGTGTTTTTTCTATGCAGATTTTCCTGGGACGGGAACTTCAAATTTCATATCAACATCTCCAAGATTATACTCCTTTGGACCAAGTCTCATATCAGATTTCATCATCTCTTTCCAAGTGACTTTCCTTCCGGTATATGCTGCCGTACGTCCCATTATTCCAGTAAGTGTTGAAAATGCACAAGCCTCAGCATCGCTAAGGTATTTACCAGTTCTGATAGCTGTCACCCAATCTACATGTTCCTGAATATATGGTGTCAGCTTTACTTTTCCAGTTGATTCACCTTTTTTATTTTTAGGATACTCATACTCCCAAAGTATTTTTCCTTTGAAATCATAAATTCTATGAGGATTGATATCCGAAAGCATAATCATGCCTTTGGTGCCAACAATTACTTCTCCGATTCCATTGGCGCAGTCATCAATCTGTCGGCACATGCTATGCATACTAAAACCATTTCCATAGGTAAAATCAATGCTAAAATTATCGTATTGATCACCGGATATCCTCCTCTGCCTGCTTCCATACCCAACTGCAAATTGTGGTGTTTTTTGTGCAAACCAATTGATAACATCTATGTTATGCACATGCTGTTCAACGATATGATCTCCACTCAACCAACTGAAGTTATTCCAGTTTCTGATCATATGCTCCATGTCGGTCTGGCCTTCTTCTCGTTCTTTATACCAAACATGTGCCTGGTTCCAGTAGGCTTTTGCTCCGCGTATTTCACCAATAGCACCATTAGCAACCTGAGCGAATGACGCTACATAATCTCGCTGATGTCTTCGCTGTGTCCCACAAATTACATTAAGGCCGAACGCTTCTGCCTTTTTTGATACTGCCAATATTTTCCTTATACCTACAGGATCAACAGCGATTGGTTTTTCCATGAAAACATGCTTCTTGGCTTTTACACTCGCTTCGAAATGTTCAGGCCTGAAGTGAGGAGGTGTTGCTAGCAGCACAACATCTACATCACCAGAGTCAAGAAGTTTCTGAAAAGAATCAAATCCAATAAAACAATTGTCATCAGAAATTTTAACTCCTTTTTCTTCCAATTTTGATTTACAATCATTTAGCTGATCTTCGAATACATCTGCCAATGCTACGATTTCTAATCCATTGCCCGCAGCAATAAAGTTTAATGCAGCTCCAGTTCCTCTGTTACCGCATCCTACCAATCCGGCTTTCAATTTTTTTCCATCAGGAGCTTTATCCAGTAGTTCCGGAAGACCTAATTCTTCATAAGATTTTTGAGATTCACCACAAGCGCTCATAATAGCACCCGTTGCCAATGCACCAACTGTTCCTGCTTTTACCGCAGAAGATAAAAATCCTCTCCTGCTCACACCCTCTTTACTGTTCTTTTCCATTATATATTTTTTTATTTTTATACTGCTTTATAAGGAATGCCAAAATTTTCTATATGATATAAAATATTTATCCAAGCTTTCGCTAAAGTGTAACTAACTACCGACCTATCCAACCTACTCTAAAGCTTCGGAAGACAAGCATTTTCGCATTCCACCATTCCATCATTTTATCATTATTCCATTTCACATACAACTCTGAATCCTACATTTTTTGAATCCGAATACCACCAGATACTCTTGGGCATTTGAGGATCTGTAACCAACCAGCGATCTGTCTGAGTTTGATCTCTGTTTGCAGATCGTAATTCTATGGCGTCACTGTCAAATGCACCACCACGGACTACGTATTCTGTGCCGTCTGATGGTCCGCTTGGGTCGGTGACTTCTCCACTATATTGACTATATGCATCCTCAGAGAAATAATCTCCAGTAAATTCCCAAACATTCCCTGACATGTTTGATAGGCCAAATGGATTTTCTTTCACAAATGATGGCTCTTGAGTTCGCATTTGTGAGTTAAGCGCATATACAGCATAGTCACTAATAATTTCTGTTTCAGGACCAAATATTGATTTCATAAATCCTTTTTTTGTATAATCCTTCGGTGAACCTTCAAAGAAATAAGGAGTTTCTTTGCCACCTCTACAAGCATACTCCCATTCTGCTTCGGTTGGTAGTCGGTATTTTTTACCTGTTTTTTTCGTTAACCATTCGCAATAAACCTGGGCTGCAAAATGCGACATCGTGATGGCAGGGCGTGACCCTTTTCCCCATCCTTGGTCAGGTGCACCCCAAGGAGCAGTCGGTCCGGTGATGGCATCAACATCTTCCAAATCTTCAGTCTTGGCATCACTTGCATGACCTTGAGAGTTTGTCTCGGCAAAGAAGGCTAAAAATTCATCCCACGAAACTTCTGTCTTTCCCATCCAGAATTTCGAAACATTTACTTTCACCTCAGGTCCTTCACTTGCATTTCTCATAGGTTCATCTGCCGGACTTCCAAGCGTAAAGCTACCTGCTGGAATTGCAACCATATCAAACTCAATGCTTGTCTCCGGAATCCGTTCAGCAAAATCAACAAATTCAGTAACTGTAGTTGCTTCGTTAAATACTTCTTTCGTCACTGTAGTTTCAACTCCGAAATCGGTGTTGTGGGCATGCACATTGTTCTCGTCGTAGTGCCCAACTGTGATGTGGCATTTCAGGCATGTAATAGTCTCTAAATTATTTTGATAATGAAGATGAGCGTCTCCTCCTTCATCAGATAAGGTAGATGGATATAAATTGCTATGGCATTTTTGGCAACTGTTCATATATGTAAAGTCGATGGCTACATCGGGGTCTGACTTGGCTTGCCAGTTGATTTTATCGGTATCCTTAAAAGTATTGGAATACAAATCTTTGGACCCATGCTTAATCTTAGCCCAAAGATATCCCTCTCCTTCCGGTGGCAGATGGCAATCGACACAATGCACAGCAATTCCAGAGCTATTGTCATAGTGTGTTGACAGCTTCCATGCCATATCTGATTCGGTATGCACATGGCACGACTGGCAATATTCGTCTGTCGAAGTATATTCGAGACCAATGTTTAGAGATGCTATAAATAAGTAACAAAGGATGACTCCAAGAACTACAAATCTCCAGTTTTTCTTTTTGCGGCCTTCTTCTTTTGAGCGCTTAAACAATTTCATATTCTGATTTTCGACTTAATAAATTGCGTAAAAAGTAAACCGCAAATATAAAGATTATGCCTTATTTATGTTTACATCTTTTAAATAAAAATAGGCTATCGAAACATGTAAGTCTTGTAATCGTAGTTGTAAAAAAATTAACATTTCTACTCTAAATCTAAATCACAGAATAATTGCTACACCAATCTTTTTATCAGCTTGTTGAAAATTTGATCTTCGATTTGTGTTTAACCTGATTTTCATTCTCATGCAAATTCCCTGCATAATTAAATTGATATCAGACATTGGGTATCAATAATTAATTATCCTTTTTAATTTGAAGACAAAACCGTATTTTTCACATATTAAGAATGTGATAATTATATGAATTATCCTTTTAGCTAATCATCTTTTAACAATACTTCGGTAAACTTTCCAAAAGTTTTTGTTGACAAAACATATCTGCCTGATGATCAATAGACAACTAATTATTTGCAACTTTTGGAAAGTTATCATATTGAACAACTTATGAAAATGTACAAACTATTATTTTAACTAACCAATTATTAATCATGAAAAACTTAAAATTAATTCCTTTACTTTCTATTGTATTTATTCTCACAACAATTATGAATGGATTGAGGGACCGGCAGGTGAAGTTGGCCCGGCAGGTACCAATGGCACCAACGGCATTGATGGTGCTGATGGTAATGATGGCGTAGACGGTAATGATGGCACCGATGGTACAGACGGGGTTGACGGCACAGACGGTAATGCCAATGTCACTGTTATCTCCTTCAAAGGAACTGATTTAAATTGGACAGAAGGGTCCTATTTAGGTAGGCCCTCCAATGTTTTGGAATTTAATGCCACAGAAGTTAATCAGGATATTATAATTCGTGGTACTGTTTTGGGTTACACCTATTTTACATCTATCTGGTTTCCATTACCATGGTACTGGGAAAATGCTAACGGCACTGGTAGGCAAAACATTGTTTTTTCTTATGCACTAAATAGAATTAATCTTTATGCATTTAGATCTTCCGGTGTATTGGGTGTTGGTGGATTTACTGAATTTAGGTTTATGCTGATTACTGACAATACTGTCACTTCCGGAGGTAGGGTTTCCTCTGATGAAAGTGTTATGGACAGACTCAATGATGCTGGAGTTGATATAAATAATTATGAAGAGGTATGTCAATATTATGGCATTGATCCAAATTAAAATTAATAAACTTGATTTTGAGAAAGGCAGTACACATTTTTGTACTGCCTTTTTTAATATAAACTGTAAAAAGAATACCAAATATGCTAAACATTAAAATCGTAGTCATTAAACTTCTTTTAACTGCCATAACATGCCTTTTTATATTTTCATCAGTTTTTGCTCAAAGCGGAAAGGTGATGGAAAGCCTAAAATTTCAAAGTAAATTGATGGGTAATGATGTAAAATATACCATTTACCTTCCGTCGGATTATGAAACTTCTGAGAGAAACTATCCGGTTGTGTATTTGCTCCATGGCTATAGCAACGATGATACTGGTTGGCTTCAGTTTGGTGAAGCTCCTTACATTGCTGATGAAGGGATTGCCAACAGGGATATTCCCCCAATGATCATTGTAATGCCCGATGGAGGTGTTACCTATTTCGTCAACGATGTGTCTGGAGAAAATCCATATGCAGATATGTTTATAAAAGAGTTCATCCCTTTTATTGATGAAACCTATCGAACAAGACCCGAGAAACAATTCCGAGGAATTTCAGGGCTTTCCATGGGTGGGTTTGGAGCATTACATATGGCCATGAGAAACCCTGATCTTTTTACAGCCTGTGTGGCATTTAGTTCTGCGATACGTACAGACATGGAAATAAAAAAAATGAATGAAAATAAATATGAAAAAACTTATGGTACATTGTACGGCTCTGGATTGAATGGTGTAGATCGGCTGACAGGTTATTACAAGGATTTCAATCCTCTCAATTTACTGGAATCTCAGGACATTGAAGATTTGAAAAGCATTGGTTGGTATATTGATTGTGGAGATGACGATTTTCTATATAGAGGAAATTCAGCACTTCATGTAAAAATGAGAAACCTCGAAATTCCCCATGAATACCGGGTAAGAAACGGTAGTCACAATTGGGTTTATTGGCGTACCGGTTTGAAAGATGGATTGATATTTATCGGAAATAAATTTCGCAGGTAAGTTGTTGTAAACGTTGCATATACAAATCACGGTAAACGTCTTAAGTAACTTCCGGAATCCATGTTTTGCCTGGTTGGCCCTTCATCCTGAATCAGAAAATTATGATAGAAGCGCTTAGGGTGCTTTGGATTTTTTGTTGAAAACATACCCAACCTTAATAGAATTACTGAAATAGCTATTGGTGTCAAAGCTTGAAGAGTTTTCAGCTTGCCCGTTGAGGTTACTTATAAAATTCATTTCGACTTCAAAAGCAAGTGATAATCTGTTGTTGAGCAGAAACTGAACTCCAGCAGTCGTAAATAGTCCCAAGCCATATCTATTTTCCATTTTATCCAAATCTTCGTAATAGACTCCAGGGCCAAGACTTACATAAAGTCCCTGATACCTGAAATTATTGAGTATTGCAGATATTGGATAAAACTTATAATCAAATTTCGCATAGTAAAGATCAGTACCATTTCGCATAAATCCTGCTCCAAATTCATTTGTCACAAAATTGCTTCGTGTAGAATTTTCAAGATCGAAATGCAGTGAGAAATGACCATCTTCCTGAAAAGGCATAAAGCCCGAAGAATATCCAACCTTTGCGATTTTTGATCGCATTTCCTGTGCTTCTGAAATGTTGATTATAAAAAGAAAAGGAATAATTAGTATTGTTTTTACATATTTCATGGTTTTAAACTTTACAGAAACAATGCCTCATGAAGGATATTAAGCCTACTAAATGTAGGTTTCATTAATAAACTCAGGCTTGGCCTGTTTCATGGTTTGAGTGTTATACTTTGCTATGGATTAATCTAAATATACTTAACTTAAGCAAATACTATTTGCCCATAATAGTATATACAATATTTATGCCATAAAGGTTTAATTGTAACCCAATAAAGTATTTTATTTTGAGGCTTGCCATATTAATTTATTGATTTTTATTGAGCAAGCTCTGGAAGTTGAAAATAAATTTACCAAATTTATATGTTAATTAATCCAATAGATATTTAGAATAATTTACCTCTCTACTTTATATTTCCCTTTTTCATTTCTTTTACACAATAATCAACTGCCCTGGCCGTCATGGCCATATATGTGATTGAAGGGTTTTGGCATGCTGAAGAGGCCATGAAAGATCCATCGGTGATAAATAAATTATTGATATCGTGACTTTGGTTCCATTTGTTGAGCACTGATGTTTTAGGATTATGGCCCATTCGAGCGGTGCCCATTTCATGAATACAGAATCCGGGAATACCTTCATTTTCATACTCCACAACATTTTTTCCTCCTGCATTTTCAATGATTTCCGCAGCACTTGATTTAATATCCTTTCGCATATTATGCTCGTTTTCTCTGAATTTTGCATCAATATGCAATGCAGGAAGACCAAATTTATCAAGTTTTTCTTCATTGAGTGTGACCTTATTTCTTTCGTCAGGAAGGGTTTCTCCCCACCCACCAATTCCAAATGACCACGGGCCGGGTTTGGTAAGTAAGTTTTTAAAATCTGCCCCAAATCCTTCTTTTGTAGTTCCACTTGACCACCCTGCTCTTCGAGCACCACCTTGATACCCATATCCGCGTAAAAAATCCGGATGTTTATCATGCACGTTTCTGAATCGCGGTATATAAATCCCATTGGGACGACCACCGAAATAATACTGGTTTTCAAACTCTTCAAAATTCCCATACGCACCCAACTGATAGTGGTGATCCATTAGGTTTTTTCCTACTTGTCCACTACTGTTTGCCAGGCCTTCAGAAAACCTGTCGGTGGTAGAATTAAGTAGTACTTGTGTTGTGCCCAGTGTGCTGGCACATAGGAAAATTACTTTTGCATTGTATTCCGTTACTTCCATGGTGATGGCGTCAATAACACGTACACCGGATGCCCTGTTATTTTCCTTGTCATAAATTACCGATTCAACCATAGAGTTTGGTTGAAGTGTTAAATTACCTGTAGCTATTGCAGCCGGTAAAGTACTACTTTGTGTGCTAAAATATGCGCCATAAGGGCATCCTCTGTAGCATAAGTTACGCTTTTGGCATTTTACTCTGCCATTATGATTTGTGGTAATATTAGCTACTCTACCAATGGTCAATTTACGATCTGCCCAGGTGGCCTCCATTGATTTTTTTACATGTTTTTCTACGCAATTCATCTCAAAAGGAGGAAGAAACTGTCCATCCGGTAATTGAGGTATTCCTTCTTTCTGACCACTCACACCAATAAATCTTTCTACATAATCGTACCAAGGTGCAATATCCTTGTATCGAATTGGCCAATCAACTCCATGTCCATCTTTGGCATTAGCTTCAAAATCCAAATCACTCCAGCGATAGACCTGGCGTCCCCACATGAGCGATCTTCCACCAACATGATCTCCTCTCAGCCAGCTAAAAGTCTGGCCTTCGGGAACGGTAAATGGATTTTCATTGTCTTTGATCCAAAGGTGTTTGGTAGCCTCACTAAAGGCATATACTTTAGACTGGACAGGATATATGCGCTCATCCTCCTGTGTGATTTTTCCTCTATGTTCAAATTCCCATGGAGGAGTATTTGTATTTGTATAATCTGTAATATGATCCAATTTCCTTCCTCTCTCCAATACCAGCGTTTTAAGTCCTTTTTCGCAAAGTTCTTTTGCAGCCCATCCCCCGGAAATACCGGATCCTACTACAATCGCATCAAATTCATTGCTTTTTGTCATTTTATAATATTGAGTTTAAACCTTATTATCTACGTAGAGTTTGCTGTTTTCTGTAATGGGAATACATCCGTCATACCTACCCGGAACAGGATGATAATCAAGTATTTTGGTCATCACATACTCAGAAGTATAATAACCTAATATTGTAAGTTCCTTCAATATTAGGTAAAATGTCTTTTTTTGTGATTCATTAAAATATTCAAGCGATTTAGTTTCCTCTTCCTTCAGAAGCTTAGTTTTTTCTTCCTGATCACAATCTTCGAAAGTATTGGAATATTTAGTAAGGGTATTTTGTTCGAAAGATTTCAAACCGTCAAGGAATGTTTTTTGATCTGAAGTGCTATAATAATCTTGCAACATCAGGTCAATAAACTCAGGTACATGCAAATCAATTGCACCCGGAGTATCCGTTTTTGGAAGGATAGACTCTGCAATGGAAGAAATAAAATTAATTTGATCGACTTTTATAAATTTTGGCTGCCAATTCGGATCACCGGAAGGCGTGCAACCATTTAGTAAGCCAATGCCGGCTGACGCGGTAATGGTCATACCCATAATGCCCGCAGTTTTTTTTAACGCATCTCGTCTGTTCATAGTTAGTAGAATTTTATAATTGCAAAATGCAATTGAAATATTGAAGTATAAGTCCACTTCCAAAAGCCAGTGTTCGTTGATTTTGTACTTTTCGGAGTGGACTCAATTATTTTTCACCTTTGCAACTTACATTTTAAATTGCGGATTTTAAATATTTTAATCTGATCAGCAATTTAATGGAAATATCAAAAATATTATTAAAGTAATTCATTTTCAATGTTATAATTTGCTAATTGATTTTTCTATCCTGACAGTAAAAAGTCAATCATATCTTGCAAGAAGAAAAATCTAATTATATTGTGAATTGGTATCTGATATAATGAATTATTTCCCTTCAGGCATAAAATTTTATTCCATTTATAAATAACAAATATGAGTGATGTTCAGTTGAAAAAAGTTTTAAGCCCATTGATGTTGTGGGGCCTTGGCGTTGGCTATGTTATATCAGGAATGTACTTCGGTTGGAACTTGGGCCTTGCAGAAGGAGGAACTTACGGCCTTGCCATTGCCACATTTTTTATTATAATTATGTACGTCACCTTCACGTTTAGCTACACAGAAATGGCATGTGCAATTCCCAGAGCCGGAGGTGCTTTTGAATATGCCAACAGAGGATTAGGCAAGCACTTGGGTTTTATAGGAGGTATTGCTCAAAATATGGAATTCGTTTTTGCTCCACCTGCCATAGCAGCTGCCATTGGTGCTTACCTAAATCTACTTTACCCATCAATTGATTTGATGGTTTTTGCCATCGGTGCTTATTTGCTTTTTACCGGCGTGAATATTTTGGGTGTAAAAATAGCTGCATCTTTTGAACTCATCATTACTGTATTTGCGGCCATTGAGTTGCTCATATTTGCAGGGGTTGCGCTTCCGGAATTTGAATTGAGCAATCTTCAAATAAACCCCATGCCTCATGGGTTTTCGGGGATATTTGCCGCCATTCCTTTTGCCATATGGTTTTTTCTTGCCATCGAAGGCGTTGCCAATGTAGCAGAAGAAACCATAAACCCACAACGAAGTATTCTTATAGGATTTGGGTCGGCCATATTCACCTTGGTTATCTTGTGCGTACTTACATTTACAGCGGCAGTTGGCGTGGGAGGATGGGAAGCAATCGTATATCCCGAGGGCAGTACCGAAGCATCTGATTCCCCTCTTCCATTGGCCTTGGCACAAATCATTGACAGCGGACATATACTTTATAAATTATTGATAGGCATTGGACTTTTGGGATTGATTGCCTCATTTCATGGCATTATTCTGGCCGGTGGCAGAGCGACCTTTGAATTTGGCAGGGTAGGGTATGCTCCCAAATATCTTGGTAAGATCCAAAAGAAATTCAGAACCCCAGCCAATGCATTAATCGTGAATATGCTCGTGGGTATTGTTGCCTTATTTACTGGTAAAACTGGAGAGATAATAACAATTGCCTGTTTTGGCGCCCTGGTGCTGTACATAGTTTCTATGTTTTCATTTTTTGCTTTGCGCAAAAAAGAACCCAACATGGAGAGACCTTTTAAAGTTCCTTTTTACCCGCTATTTCCAGCAGTTGCACTGGTGATTGCATCTGTTGCATTAATTGCCATGACCTACTACAATCCAATTGTGGCCTTAATATTTTTCGGTATTGTTGGGCTTTCCTATCTATATTTTCTAATTTTTCTAAATAAAAAAATGTGACCCTTCCGACAATGAATAAAAACGAAATAATTGCAAAACTCAAAGAGAGCAAAAACACTAAAATCAAAGTGGCCATAACCGATATTGATGGTGTATTGAGAGGGAAATTTATGCATCGCGATAAGTTTATTTCTGCACTAAAAGGTGGTTTTGGATATTGTTCGGTTGTTTTTGGCTGGGATATGGCCGATGCATCTTACGACAATGTGGAGGTAACAGGCTGGCATACAGGATATGGAGATGAAGACGCACGAATTGATATCAATACATTCAGGACTATTCCCTGGCAAGACAATACACCTTTTTTTCTGGCAGATTTTAGCAAGGACAATGGCGATGATCTGAAAGTTTGCCCAAGAAGTTTGCTAAAACGTGTGATATCCGAAGCAAAAGAATTGGGTTATAGTCCTATGTTTTCCCAAGAGTTTGAGTGGTTTAACTTCAAGGAGTCTTCAGATTCTCTAAATGAGAAAAACTTCCAAAATCTCCAGTCACTTACGCCCGGCATGTTTGGATATTCAATACTTAGAATGTCCGAAAACCATGCTTTTTTTCGAGAATTATTTGACCAGATGGAAAAATTTAATATTCCATTGGAGGGGCTTCATACCGAGACGGGACCGGGTGTAGTCGAAGCAGCTATTCAATTCAGCGATATACTGGAATCTGCCGATCGCGCAGTACTTTTCAAGACAGCTGCAAAAGAAATTGCCAAGAATCATGGCATTATATCCAGCTTTATGGCAAAGCAAAACAGCTCACTTCCTGGGTGTAGCGGACACATTCATCAAAGTCTGTGGGATGTCGATAATACAAGCAATTTATTCTATGACAGTACTGCCAAGAATAACATGAGCGAATTAATGCAAAGTTACCTTGCCGGGCAATTGCTATGCCTACCTGATATTTTGCCCATGTTTGCGCCAACAATCAATAGCTACAAAAGGTTGGTCGAAGGTGCCTGGGCGCCAACAACAATAACTTGGGGTGTTGACAACCGAACAACAGCATTGAGGGTTTTATCGTCCGGAGAAAAATCAACAAGAATAGAGCATCGTGTTGTTGGCTCTGATGTGAACCCCTATCTCGCCATGGCGGCAAGTTTGGCAAGCGGATTATATGGAATTAAGAAGGGTTTGAAACTGGAAGTGCCTCAAACGATTGGCAACGGATACAAAGATCAAAGCAATGGCGCGCTACCCTCCAATCTATTTGATGCTTCCAATAGAATGAAATCTTCTCAAATATCCAGGGAGCTATTCGGAGAGAGTTTCGTCGATCATTTCACAAGTACGAGAGCGTGGGAGTGGAGACAGTTTTCAGCCGAGGTTACGGATTGGGAAAGAAAGAGATATTTCGAAATAATCTAATAATTATTTAAAATAATGGTTCTACTGTGAACCTAACTGCCGTAGGCAGGTTTTATGGAATACAATAAATAATTGCCAGAAGTTTGAAGACCGATGACCGAAGAAGATAAAGTGTAAAAATTCCAAAGTAGGATTCAGAAACACGATTAGTTGTTTGTTCAACAAGCCCCTACTCCTGACTTCAGTCTCCTGTCTTCCGACTCCTGACTTCGGTCTTCTGCCACATTCAACAAAAAATAATTGTACATCTTCAATGACAAACCTCATATGATTAAAATAGGAATTCCACCTGCATTTATGTACCCGGATAAAAACCGTAAGGTCTTTGGACCTAAATCCTTGAGCTACATAGAAAATGATATGACCAGATATATTGCTCAAAAAGGAATTCTCCCTGTCTTAATTCCGGATGTGGAAAATGAATATTTGACTGATATCCTATCGGAAATGGATGGGTTTGTATTTCAAGGAGGTAGCGATATTGCCCCAGAAACTTTCAGAGAAAACCCCATTGGGAAATGGAAAGGTGATGCTATTCGAGATAGATTTGAATTGAAAATAATGGATTTTGCAATAACAAACTCCAAACCTGTTTTAGGAATTTGTAGGGGATTTCAATTGATGAATGTGTATTTCGGCGGAACACTTTTTCAAGACATCGTCACCCAAAACCCAAGTGAGATCTTGCATCGTTCTGCCGAATTGTATGATACCATAAAACATCAAATTAATATTGTAAAAGGAACGATATTAGATAAAATTTATAAAGATGAAAAGTTATCGCTTGTCAATTCAGTTCATCATATGGCAGTCAATAAATTAGGCAAAGACCTTGATATTTATGCGCATGCAACAGATGGAATTATAGAAGCTTTCGGTTATAGCAAAGAGCCGGTGGGTAAGGTGATGGGCGTGCAGTGGCATCCTGAATTTTCTCACACCATAAAGGATGAATTGATAGATGCCGATAAACTTTTTGATGTTTTTATAAGTTATGTGAAAGCTGGGATTAAAAAATTGTAAAACTTAAGCAAATTTTTGCGTCTATCTGATTATCAGAAAAACAAGTTTTGCGTTAATTTTCTGATATTCGGTTGTTTAATTTATAATTCATCATTTACAATTAATAATTTAACGAAGTGTAGATCTAAACACATGAAATCAAGAAAACTGATAATATGGTTAATCTCTCTTTCGGCGGCTTTTGGAGCTATCTTTAAAATAAACTCATTAGCAATAATTTTTAATGGATATATCGCAAAAGACATTTGTTCCTGTATTTATCTTTCGGGCAGGAGTCAGGAAAGTATTGAAGAAAATGATTTAAACAAGTATTATTTACGTCTATCGACCAATAACTGGGATAAAGAAGAAAGAAGTGTCACATCAACTTTCTTTGGATTTTCAGCACAAACTGCCATATATCGCGAAGGGCTGGGCTGCACATTGGTTCATGGTGCAAACCTTGGAGATGCCAGAAAATTGACATATAAACCAAAATTTCCTGCATACAATCCGGATACTGTCTATTGGCCAACAGGAAACAAATTGCGTGATACAATTCCTCCCGCCATCGATATTGAAAAGATTAATATCGCTATTTCCCAAGCTTTAAATGAGGGCCATACCAGAGGTATAGTTGTTGTCTATGATACCATTTTTCTTGCAGAAGCCTATAATCATGGGTTTGATAAAGACACAAGAACCCTTGGATGGTCGATGGCAAAAAGCATTATGAATGCATTGGTTGGCATATTGGTTAAACAAGGAAAATTAAATCTTGAAGGTGAAACTTCAATCAGTGAATGGAGTAATGATGTAAGAAAAAATATCAGTCTGAAAAACTTGCTGCAAATGAGTTCCGGACTTGAATGGGAAGAGAAGTATGGTAAAACTTCTGATGTCACCAAAATGCTTTTTACTGAACCGGATGCAGCAAAATATGCCATTGCATCTCAATTCTCTCATCCTCCCGATTCAGTTTGGCGCTATGCATCAGGGACATCCAATATTATTTCTGAAATTATAAAAAGGGCTACCGGCAATTATGATGACTATATTTCTTTTCCTCGTAATGAACTTTTCAACAAAATAGGTATGCGAAGTATGGTGCTGGAAACTGATCAATCGGGAACATTTGTTGGTTCTTCATATGCATTTGCAACACCACGTGACTGGGCCAGGTTTGGATTATTATATCTCAAAAATGGATATTGGGGAAAAGAGCAAATACTACCAGATAACTGGGTTAAGTTTACTCAAACACCGGCAAGAAAATCTAATGGCAGATATGGCGCTCAATTTTGGTTGAACGGTGGTGCAAATCCCAAACTTCCCAATTCTCCATCAAGCATATATTTTTGTAGCGGATATAATGGACAAAAAGTATATATCGTGCCTTCTCACAATCTTGTGATAGTGAGAATGGGAATATCAGCAAAAGGGGAATTTGATTTTGATAATTTTGTTGCATCAATTATTAAGGGGGTCGAACCGCAATGAATTTTATAGCAATCCATTTTATTAATTTGTTCATCGTTTTATTTAATGCGACAATATTTCAAAATACCAATTCAACTTCGCCAGAAGATTTTAGAAATTATGTTTGCTATACCACGAATGAAAAAATTTCAATAGATGGCAAACTCAACGAGAATGCTTGGAAGAATGCAACCTTTAGTGATTTGTTTGTAGATATTGAAGGAGAATCATTTCCAGCTCCTCTTCATGATACAAGATTTAAAATGTTGTGGGACGCAGAATATCTTTACATTGGCGCATGGTTAGAAGAGCCACATATTTGGGCGACCTACACGGAAAGAGAATCCGTTATTTTCCATGAAAATGATTTTGAGATATTCATTGATCCTAATGGTGATACACATAATTATTATGAGATTGAAGTCAATGCATTGAATACGATTTGGGATTTGTTGCTGGCAAAACCTTATAGAGATAATGGGAAGGCAATTAATGCGTGGGATGTTAAAGGAATGAAAACTGCTGTATATTTAGAAGGCACGATAAATAATCCGTTGGACAAAGATAAGTTTTGGAGCGTAGAATTTGCCCTGCCGTGGAGTGCCTTAAAAGAGAAAGCTTTTGAGAACAGAAAACCAATAGATGGAGAGCAATGGCGCATAAATTTTTCTCGAGTTCAATGGCGGTTAGATATAGAAAATAATCAATATAAAAAACGAATTGATCCGAATACCAATAAGTCATTTCCGGAATTTAATTGGGTATGGTCACCCCAGGGAGTAATTGCCATGCACCAACCGGAGACATGGGGATTTGTACAATTTTCAGATGAGATTGTCGGAAGTAATAACACCAAATTTATTTTAGACCAAGAGGAATTTCGTAAATGGGAACTCAGGAAAGTATATTATGCACAAATAAAATATAAAAGTAATAATGATTCATATGCCGATAACCTTGAATCATTGGACCTTCAAATAAGATGCTGTGAAAATCCTTACCTGAAAATCACAACACAAAATGCTGGTTTTGAAGCCATGCTAAAATGTGAAAACTCAGATAAAATGTGGTGCATTCGTGAGGATGGTTTGACCTGGGTAAAATAGTATTATTTCAGGTTGATATTAATTTTAAAATCTTCAGGGGATCTGTTCTGCATTGTTGCCTCCAAAAAAGTTACTAAGAAAATATCCACCACAAATAATCCATAGTCTTTTTTATGACATTTTGTTTGTGGTAATTATCATTAATTTGACATGAGTTTATGGAAAGTCAGCAGCATACGGCTATATTATTTTTTTCAAGATCAGTAAGAGGTGAATCTCTTGCTAAAAATTATATGCCTGATGAATCTGTTAATTTTAGCATAGCCAAACACCTAATTCTAAAAACAAAAAAACAATTACGGCAAGCACCATTCCCAGTCTATCAAATTGATGAATACAAACAATACGGATCCAACTTTGGCGAAAAGCTAACAAATGCTTTTAAGGAGATTTTTAATAAAGGGTTTGAATATGTAATTGCGGTGGGCAATGATTGTTCAAATCTGCATTTTGATAAGCTCCAAATTTCAGATAGCATAAAGTGTCAAAAAGCCATAATAGGTCCTGATTATCGAGGAGGAATTTATTTACTCGGTTTATCAAAAGACACAGATTATGCCACAATGTTCCGTTCTATTTCGTGGAGAAAGGACGAGGTATTTAAGCAACTCAAGGAGGCACTTGGTCCAAGCACAATTCTCGATCAAAAAAATGACATCAATACCCTTGAAGACATAGTCAACAATGAGGAGTTATTGGCAATAGCCAAAGGACTTTTAGTAAATATCATTCAATTTTTATGGATAGAAAAGTACAATTCACTTCATAGATTTACATCCATATTTCTTCGTGGGCCTCCGGTTAATTAATAGTGAATATTAGTGTTGCACACACTAAAAGAAATCAAATACATTTTCATTAATAAATGAGTGGCATAAAACTTCTTGCCATCAAAACATTATTTTACTTAAACTATTCTGACCCGATTTGTTCCAGAAAGACGAATGGACTGGAAGGATAGTTTGTTAACAAAAAACTTATGAAAGAAACATATTTTAATCGTGAAGACCTGGGAAAGTTTGGTGATATCACTGAATTTCAAAAAGAGTTGGGAGATAAATTTTTTGACTACTACTCAAGCGTATTTAAAGAAGGTGCCCTCACCAAAAGAGAAAAATCACTTATTGCCCTTGCAGTATCACATGCACTTCAATGCCCATATTGTATTGATGCCTACACTACAGACACACTAAAGCAGGGCTGCGATGAGCAGGAACTGATGGAGGCAGTACATGTTGCTGGTGCAATTCGGGGAGGTTCCTCACTTGTGTATAGTGTGCAAATGATGAATCAGGTGAAAGATAAAATGATGTAAAATGCAATCTCTACAAAAAATACATCACAAGTTGTCAGATACAGAAGCTCAGATTCAAATTCTTTCCGATGCAGACGCACTTGCTATTCCGGAATTTAAGCAAAAGCTTATCGAGTCAGGTTTATACCCACTCAAACCAACGCATTTAGATATACTGCAAATAAATGTAGGAAAAATGTGTAATCAAGTGTGCAAGCATTGCCATGTAGATGCCGGCCCTGATCGCAAAGAAATCATGACAAGAGAAACTATGCAAAGCTGTTTAAATGCACTGGCAGTATCTGATATTCAAACAGTAGATTTAACTGGCGGAGCCCCGGAGTTGAACCCCAATTTCCGCTGGTTTGTGGAGGAAATATCGAAGTTAAAAAAGCAGATTATCGTCCGTTGCAACCTCACGATTATTTTGGCTAACCCTAAATTTAACGATCTGCCCCAATTTTATAAGAAGCATGGAGTAAATGTGGTATCATCACTGCCCCATTTCAGCTCCCGACGTACGGATGCCCAACGTGGGGAGGGAGTGTTTGATAAATCCATCAGTGCCCTAAAAATGCTCAATGAAGTTGGTTATGGCATCGGTCAAAAATTAAAACTGGACTTGGTTTATAATCCAACCGGAGCTATTATTCCTGGAGATCAGGTGTCTTTAGAGCAAGAATTTAAGCGTAAACTCAAGTCATCTTTTGGTGTAGCATTCAATAATTTATTTGCCATTACCAATTTACCCATCAGTCGTTTCCTGGATTTTTTACTAGTATCAGGAAATTTAAATGACTATATGGAAGAATTGGCTAATGCTTACAACCCCATTGCCGCCCAAGGAGTAATGTGTCGCAATACCATTAGTGTTGGATGGGATGGCTATTTGTACGATTGCGATTTTAATCAAATGTTAGATTTGAAGTTAGATACCGACCAACCACATATTTCCAATTTTGATTTGATGGCAATTGCCAACAGGGAAATTATAATAAACAATCATTGCTACGGATGTACTGCCGGTGCAGGATCGAGCTGTGGTGGAACTACCACCTAAAAAGTTAATTCTATTCAAGAAACAAAATACACAAATGAGCTATTTAGAAACCACCAACGATATTTATAAAAAAGCAGCAGAAACTCCAGATGTGGGTTTGTGTTGCACGACCACGCCCATATGGGCATTGCCCGGTCTATCTATTCCCAAAAAAATGCTGGAAATGAACTATGGATGCGGCAGCACGGTGCACCCACGTGATCTGGTCAACAACCCAAATATTCTTTATGTCGGGGTGGGAGGAGGTATGGAATTATTGCAATTTTCTTATTTCAGCAGGCAGGCTATGGGAGTGATCGGCATAGATACAGTACCAGAAATGCTTGATGCATGTGATCAAAACTTGAAAACTGCAACGGGTGAAAATGATTGGTTTGACCGCTCGTTTGTGGAACTGCGAATGGGTAGTGCGCTGACTTTGCCTGTCGAAGACAATAGTGTAGATGTGGCTGCACAAAATTGCCTGTTCAATATTTTTAAAGAAGAAGATCTGAAAACGGCAGTTTCAGAAATGTACCGTGTATTAAAACCGCAGGGAAAATTAGTGCTTTCTGACCCGATTTGTGAAGATGGAATGCCTATCCATTTGAAAGAAGACCCACAATTGCGCGGACTTTGTTTGAGCGGCGCTTTGCCACTTGAAAAATATATTCAATTTATCACCGACATTGGTTTTGGTACGGTTGAAATCAGAGCAAAGAGACCTTACCGCATATTGGATCCAGGACATTATCAGACCGATGCAAATATCATTATCGAAAGTGTAGAAGTGTGTGCCATTAAAGACACCATGCCAGATGATGGCCCTTGTGCCTTCACAGGAAAGACAGCAATTTACACTGGTGATAAAGAATATTTTGACGATGAGTGTGGTCATGTATTAATGTACAACCAACCCTTATCGATATGTGATAAAACCGCCGCTGCGCTTGTAAAATTTGGAAGAGAAGATATTTATATTTCGGAGAGTACATATTTCTATGACGGAGGAGGATGCTGCTGATTTTCAGCCTGGGATTTTAGTATAAACTCCCATATTGTAAAGTCACTCAAACTACATTTGATTCAGCTATTTTGGTTTGAGATCAAGCCTGTATTCCTTGTCATGTACAAGGAAGAAAATAAACATTGGATCCCGTTTCTAATTCTACTTTACGAAGATAGATCACCAATTGTATAATATACTTTTTGCGACCAAACCTTCAAGCCTGCCTTGCCGGACAGGCAGGCTTGAAGGTTTTATCCCAATTAGAAAGCAGATTGCTAACTTCGTAAAGTAGAACTAATAAATTTTATAAATAATGTTTGTAAATTAAAGTGTACTCCATAGTTTTGCACTCCTTTTAAAATGGTGGTTGTAGTTCAGTTGGTTAGAACGCCTGATTGTGGTTCAGGAGGTCGCCGGTTCGAGTCCGGTCTTCCACCCTTTTTTTTATACTATTTACAGAAAGATTAGTGAATCCCAAAATTCTATTGCCCGACTTACGATTGATATTTAACAGCAAAGTGTAAGTAAAATATGTCACGAAACCACTGGAGCAGTAGAATATCCTTCATAATAACAACAGCAGCTTTTGCAGTTGGTCTTGGGAATGTATGGAGATTTCCATACATAACCGGAGTAAACGGTGGAGGGGCCTTTCTTTTGGTTTATGTAATTCTAATTTTCTTAATAGGTATTCCATTGCTCACCATAGAAATTGGTCTTGGACGAATGTCGGAAACCACCCCTCTGATCGGATTTGGGAAACTGAGCAGCAAATCCAAATGGAATGGTATTGGGTGGTTAGGGGTTATTACAAATATTGTGATAATGAGCTTTTATGTAATGATTCTGGCATGGATTATTATATATTTTTGTGAAAGTTTATTGGGAAATATGGCTCTTTTGAACCCAGGGGATTTTTCTGAACATTTTAATGCGATTACTTCCAATTTGGGAATAATCTTTTTCATTATTTTATGTATGATGGTGGGTGCTGTCTTTATTCTTAGCAGAGGTTTGCAAGAAGGATTGGAGCGTTATACAAAATGGATGATGATGGCTTTGGTTGCAATGATGCTGAGTCTTGCCATTTGGGCATCGACCCTGGAAGGGGCAGCAGAAGGTTATAGGTGGTATTTAACTCCTGATTTTTCAAAAATTAATTTACAGGTTATTTTAACAGCTTTAGGACAAGTCTTCTTCTCAGTTGGTGTAGGGATGGCAATTGCATTTTCGTTTGGCAGCTATACAGATAAAAAAGAAAATTTGATAAGCAGTACAGTGTGGATTGTCTTAGTTGATACGTTTTTTGCAGTATTAGCAGGATTGATGATGTTCCCAGCCATATTCAGTTTTGGTCTTGAACCAGATTCTGGCCCGAATTTAATTTTCGTAACAATGGCATCCATTTTTGGCCAATTGGAATATGGCCAATGGGTTGGAGCAATTTTCTTTTTACTTTTGTTTCTTGGTGGATTTACCTCTTTTATTGCCTCTGTTCAGGGATTGAAAGACAGTTTTCAAGATAAGTACAACCTATCTTCATTTCGTTCTTTATTGCTTGCGTTGGTCATCATTTCACTTGGTTCTATTCCAGTGGTTTTTTCATATACCGAAAACCCATTTCATTTATTTGGAATGACAATATTCAGCTTATTGGATTATATGGCCAATGTCATTTTGCTGCCGATTAGTGGCTTGCTAATTGCGGTTTTTGGGGCTTATGTAGTAGGTTTTGAAAGACTAAAGACTCATTTAGAAATAGGCGCTGGAAAGATGCGAAATAGTAATGTTTGGAAGTTCATTATCCAATGGGTTATACCTATTACATTACTTATCATTTTGTTAAACGGGTTCATGTAAATATATTTAAATTAATTTTTTTGACTTTTTTTGGGTCAAGGCAAAAATAACCACCACAATAAGAAATTATGATTTGTTTGCACCATTATGTTACTTAAGGAAATTGCATGTTAGAATAATTTATAACTATAAAATAAAAATAATGAACAATTTGACTTATAGAAATCAGATAAAGGAAAAGGTAGATATTGGAAATGAAATGCTCTATCTCTCCATGCAGGATTGTAAAGACACCGGCGTAACAGTTGAGGAGATTATTGATTTGACGGAAAAAGGGATGATCGCATATAGCAAAAAGGAAGTTGAAATGCCAGCTAAAATAGGATTGCATCCTCAACCAAATTCTCTTATGCACGCCATGCCTGCGTATCTACCCAATGAGTTTGCATGTGGAATAAAATGGGGCAGTAATTTTCCTACGAACAATGAAAGATTTCCGGATTTGATACCAACAAACTGTCAAATTATTTACAACGATCATGAGTCTGGGCTGCCACTGGCAATTATGGATGCTACATGGATTACAGAGGTTAGAACACCAGCTGTTTCTTTGGTAGCGGCAAAGCATATGGCAAATTTAGATGCAACTACTTTTGGAATGTATGGGTGTGGCGTACAGGGGAGAGCCCACGTAAAAATGATAGAAAATGTATTGACCAAGCTGGAAAAAATTTATATCTATGATATCTATGAATCTTCAATGGACAAATTAATAGAGATGTGTCAGCCAATGGTAAATGCTAAAATAATCAAGACGAAATCTCCTGATGAAATAGCTAAGAAATGTGAAGTAATAGCTTCAGCAGTACCGATTCATCATAAACCCAATCCCTTTGTGAGCGGAGATCTGATCCAAAAAGGACAGACGCTAATCACTTGTGATTGTCATTCAGTTTATTCAGATGAGGCATATAAAAAGGCTGATATTTATACCGTTGATAGTGTTGAGCAGCATAAATTGCTTGTTGGTTATGGATATTATCCCTGGGGTCTTCCGGAAATATATGCTGAAACCGGTGGTGTAGCAGCAGGATTAAAGCCGGGAAGAACTTCCAATGAACAGTTGATCGTATCAAATAATGTAGGAATGGCAGTAGAGGATATGATGGTGGCGAAAAGAATTTTTGACAGAGCCTTAGCTAAGGATATAGGTATTAAACTGCCTTTATGGAAAAACACTAAATAATTAGGCTTTTAAAAAGCAACTAACGCTAACATGCAAACAAAAATGGTTCTATGTGAGTGAGAAACTGAAATTTGTTGAAGGCCTTATTAAGTAACTCTATAAATTGACTTTACTACTTTTATTGATCTTTGTCCTCCAGCCGGACTGGCTTTAACTTTCTGTCTTGAAACAGAAAGTCGAACTATAGAAGTACTATTTGAACACCCCGAATATGGGAGAAAGCAAATTGCTGATGCATTGGGTGATCTTACAGAAAAAGGAGTAAAATACCAACTGGACAAGCAGAAAAAAGCAGGGAAAATAAAACGAATAGGGGCAGACAAAGGTGGCCATTGGAAAGTGAATAATGAAACCTGATAATGAGTTTTGCAACCATCAACATTATCAAGTCGTATAAAACCAATCGCTCAAACCAAAACTAAGCACTTCTAAAATTAGACACTTTATGGACAGGCACTAATTGATTATTATAATATCCTTTTTGACATAAAAATTGGAGATGTTTATTTTGGAAACAGAATGGGTATATTTATGTACAACCAATCTTTAGAAGTACTCATTTGAACTTGGTTGTAATCCTCAATGGCCTGTATTGCCATTCCTTTGTACTTCCATCTTAAACTCCCGCCTGTCTCGGTTAGCCAAGCAAGAAGGAATTGGGTTCAGGTGTAAGAAATACATATAAATATTGAGAGTTATAATACTCCTGTTTCACACCCCGAATTTATTGAAGGAGATATTTTTAAAGCTGTCATTCCTTTGAAAAGTGATTCCACCAAAAAAACTACCCCCTTTGGCGCAAGTCGGTGACTTGTGCCTTGACAATGAGAAGTAGAGTTTGTAACTTGGTAAGTTTAAGAAAGGGTTTATCGGTGGCAATGCGTGCGCAAAAGGACGACATGAGGTAAAGGATATTGAAAAAAAATAATGTGAGTGTCGGGCAAAGTGAAAAAATAATAGAATGTGAAAAATGAAGGCGATGAACAAAATTCAAAATAGAGGCAGGCCTTTGCGTGCGCCTGTCAAAGTAAGACAAGGCTTGATTGAATTGGCATCAGGGTGATTCGGAATAAAAATCCTCAATACCATTGCTTCGACATGCCCTGCGGAACATGGCGAAGAGCTGGACCAGCAAGTTACTACTCAAAAAGCAGTTCGAACTGCTGCATATTCCATTTGTAATGTTTTTCGTAATCCCTGCCTGCATCAGAATATACTAAATACATTTTTTTTCCATCCTCGCTTATCCATTTGGGTGAAATTTGTGGTAGGTATGTCCTATTGAGTGAATCTCCTATATTCCAGACTTCATCTGTATAAAACTCAGTCCATGGGCCCCAAGGGTTTTCTGCCCATAGCATTTTTAAAGCTGCAGGTTCGTTGTGCATAAACTTAGCAAGAACTTCGCCAGTTCCAGGTTTTTGGGTGCCGGCAACTGCCATTACAAAAAGGTTAAGCTGTTTGTTATAAACAACACTTGGCGACCAAGAGTAAAAACCCCAGCCAGCAGGAAACATATGTACTGCCCCACGGTTAGCTATGTTTTTAGACCAAACAGGCTGCCCGTTTTCATCTTTTCCATTAAAAAACTCCCAAAGGTTTCTATCAATAATATCCTCTTTTTTTACCCTTGCCATATTTATAATATGGGCATTTTCTTTTCCTTCTGGCGAATAAAGGTACACATACCCATCTTTATTAAGCTGATAATCTTTCCCATATTGGGCAATGGTGATAAAAGAAAATGCATGCGAGGGTTCGTTAAAAAATAATAACTGGTTGCCGCCCTGATTAAGGTGCCACCTATTTGAATCAGAGGCATCGGTTCCATTCCATCTTAACCGATTTGTTAATAATTTACTCTAACCCATCCTGCTTAAAATACAAATAAACACCAAAATTCAATTATCTAATAATCAAACACTTACATGTTTTAGAAATTGCGTTTTTGCTTTTGTTTGTTATTTGGCTTTTGTTTATTGGAGTTTATAACCTTTACTCCTTCACAAATTTTAAAACAACTTTTCCCTTCTTAGTTGCAAATTCTAAAAAATACACTCCTTGTTGAAGGTTCGATACATTTATTTGGTTTTTATTAATAGAAGAATCAGACTGAACTTTTTGCCCAGATATGTTATACACATTATATTCTTTAATCAATTGTCCTTCCATATCAATGGTTAAAAAATCTTTTACCGGGTTAGGAAATACTTCAATCATATTATTTTCTGGTTCCAGTACTGACAGTATTTGTCCGCCACCTCCATTTTCTACATATTCAAAAGCACCTATATCAAATTCTGCTCCCTGAGGTCTTGTATTTCCCTGAATATCTTGCGAAACAACTGATGAAACAATAGCTGAACCCGCATCAATACCCGGTGAATTATTGTCTTTGCTTAGTCTAAAATTTCCGTTCTCAGAGTCGATAAACTCCGGGTTTGCCGTTATTGGGCTGCTTTCCCAAACAGGGAGGCTTAAAGTACCATCGGAGTCGTACCAAATATTATTACCCGAAGCAACAGGGGCTTTCCAATAAGTAGGATGGGTGAAGTCCAGGTTCTTGGTGTCTACAATAATATTATTAAAAAACTCATAAGTGCCTCCATAATTCCAGTTGGCCGAACCATTATCCTGTACATAAATAGCATTTCCTTCCCCCTGGTCTCCATATCCGTAAATTATATTATTAAAAAATCTCACATGGCTGGAGATGGCAGCAGTTCCTAGTCGTAATGCATCTTTTTGTGCAAATGGAGCCAATCCGTTGTTGATAAATATATTATTATACACATCTATTGGTGTATCAA
>CAZDRA010000024.1:0-51470 GCA_964507705.1 uncultured Roseivirgaceae bacterium
ATAGGGGAGGACGAAGAGATAGAGGTGATCGAAGAGATAGAGGTGACCGAAGAGATAGAGGTGACCGAAGAGAAGGAGGTGACCGCAGAGAGAGGAGAGAAAGAAGCTCCTCTAATTCAAACTTTACCAGGTTTCATATCAATCTTGGGCTGAAAAACAAAGTCAGTGCCATAGACCTAATTTCACTTATCAATGAAAACACTGGCAATAAAAGTATTGATATTGGTCAAATAGAAATCTTGAAAACTTTTTCATTTTTTGAGATTGACAAATCTTATGACAAACTCGTGACTGAATCATTTAAAGATGTGAGCAGGGACGGGATTAAAGTGAAAATAGAAATCTCAAAAAACAAGGAAAAGCCTGATATGTCAAAGAGGTTTAAACGGAAAAGATCTAAATCTGGAAAAGGAAGATTTGAGTAACAATCTTCTTTTGAATAGTGTCTCAATTTTTTTGAGGCACTATAAGTATAGAGTAATACCACCAAATAGTTGATATTAAATAATTGGCAATTTCCAGGGGTTGCTGTATTCTGGTGATAAAAGTTTATTTGCTTTTTCAGAATTTGTAAACCGTACAGCTTCATCATCCCAAATTAGTTTTTCGCTGGTTCGATGAGCGATATTTCCCATATGAGCTACCATAGCCACTTCTTTCCCCATTTCTACAGTGCAATTAACCTCACCGCCATTTCTGATTACATGCAAAAAATTAGCTATGTGGATATCAAGACTACCTTCTCCTTTTACCCAAGGCATCTCAACTATTTTATCAACTCGTTCTCCCTCTTTCATTTCTTTTTCGGGAATTACACGCCAACCACCTCTGCTAACCAATACTGAACCTTTATTCCCTTGAAAAACTACACCATGTCCCATGCCATAGTCCCCATTACCTAAACAAATTGAATGTTCCCAGGAAAGTGAAAAATCATCAAATTCATACAATACGTTCATAGTGTCTGGAGTTTGACGAGCATCTTCGTATGAAAAATGACCGCCTAAAGCTGTTATTGATTTTGGCCGTTTTGCCTCCATACCAAATAAAGCAAAGTCAAGCATATGCACACCCCAATCTGCCATTAATCCACCTGCATAATCCCAGTAATACCTAAAATTGTAATGGAATCGATTTTGGTTGAATGGCTGTTTTGGGGCAGGTCCGAGCCACATATTATAGTCAACTCCTGGAGGCACATCAGAATCAGGCACAATGGGAAGCGATGATTTGGAAGTATAAGCCCAGGCCTTTACCCTGCTTACTTTGCCAATTTCACCAGACTTCACAAAATTTACAGCGTCATGCCAATGTTTTCCGCTTCGTTGCCATTGGCCTACCGTTACTACGTTTTTGTATTTTTTTGCTGCTTTTTCCATGATCAGTGTTTCCTCAATAGAATTGGCCATGGGTTTTTCGACATAAACATGCTTGCCTGCCTGACTAGCATGCACCATCATCAGGCAATGCCAGTGATCTGGTGTTCCGATCATGACGGCGTCAATGTCTTTATTTTCCAGTAATTTTCTGTAGTCTTTATATATTTTCGGTTTTTTAATCGTCAGCTTTTCTCCATTGGCAATTCGTTCGTCATTGATTTTTTCTATTTCAACTAATCTTCGATCAAGAATCTCATCATCGATATCACAAATTGCACCGCATTCTACATTGGGGTTTTTTAAAAAAGATTTCAGATTGCTAAATCCCATATTTCGCAAACCAATGGCTCCAATAACTATTTTCTTGTTTGCTGTATTGCAACTAGATGCAATGGGCAACATTGAAACCAGACCTGCACCTATGGTCATTTTGGTAGTATTTTTGCAAAACTCTCTTCTTGAACTATTTTCCATATTAAGTCAGATTACATTGTTAATTGTTAAAAATATGGTTCTACTGTTATTTTAATGGAAACCTTTGTTGTTAGAGACGCCTACCGGACAAGGCAGGCGGCTTCTGACATTATTTATTGTCTTCCACTAAACCTGTCTGCGGTAGGCAGGTTCGTGGTAGAACCAAAAATATTAATCGATATTGCATATTCGTGATGAATTTTGAAACTTTATATTACCCTAAAAAAGTTTCATCATATTATCGATTTAAAGTTAAAAAGGGGCATCAAATATTTACAGCTTTTTATCATAAATGTTTTTCCAATATTATTTACAAATCTTAATTGAAATGAATAGATGTCTTTTTGATAGAATTGAGGTATTCCTTCGGTTCATCAATGGAAGATCATATTTATTTCTTTTTACCAATACTCACTTTAAAGTCATCAGGATTGCCAATTAGTTTGAGGTTGAGATACCATGTTTTTTTAGAGGTGTCTTTATACTGTATGACATCGATTTGTGTGCTATCGGAGATTGTTTCTTTCTTGCCAAACAATTTGTTTCGAGCAGATTTTGCTATCATTTTCATTGGAATTTTAATATAGTATTCCATATGGTCATTTCCCATATCCTGAGTACCTGAGATATCCAAATAACCCAGTGTTGAATTGATCGTCATCTTGGGAATAGTAATGATTCCATTTGCCAGATTCAATTTATTTGAAAGTGTGTCAAAGCGAATTATAGATAAGTTTTTATCTTTAAAATATTCGGATAGGGCATTTAAGGGTTTGTAGTTTTTAAGTTCTCCATCTACAATTTCAAGTTCCATTTGAAGTTCGGATTCATCAATTTTTGGAACCATATCTGTATGCATTTGTACCTTACCTTTAATAGTACCTGAAATAACGCCCTTTAGATTTTCTGACACTAATTGTTCCTGACCAAAATTATCGAACCGATATAGCATTTGATCCAGATTTATATTGCTGATATTTATTTTTGGATAGAAATAAATACTGTCAAGATTTGATCCGTTAAAATATCCGGAGATATCAAATTTACCTCCGGCTGTTTGCAGTTTTAGGGTGTCAACAAAAATGAAATGATTTTTTTGAATTCTAATATCTGCTTTTAGTGTAGTAATCTGATGTTTATGATAATTGAGCTTATCTATAGCAATATCTAAAGTCATATCAGGAAATGGCAATTGGTAAATATTGAATGCGCTGTCATAAGTTTCAGCCTGATTTGTACCTTCCATTGACGAATGGTCATCGTAACTAAAAAGCTGATCAAAGTCGAGGCTGGAAGCCTTCAGATGCAGGTAGTTATTTTTCCCGGCCAGACGATCATTATCTTCAAAATGATAAACCATATTTGCGATAAATGTCGAATTTCCAACTTTCCCCGATAGGGTATCTAAGATGAGCTGGTCTCCTGTGTATCGAATTTTGCCTTGAAATTGCTCTAACTCCATTTGATGATGTTTGAGATTGGCATCTAATCTATCAAAATATATTTCTGTGGATTGTAGCGTTTTGTTAAATCGTAAATAGGAATATCCATGCATGCGCAAATCATTGATTCCTTCGTGCCTATAATCTTCCGGTACATAATTTTCGCCACCGTAAGCAAAAAGATCAGTAAGGTTTAATCTCTTGGAAGTCAAATCAAATTCAAATTCCATATTGCCTTGTGCGGTGTCTTGTAGCCAAATCGTATAATTATCCAGCTTGCCTGAGTATTGAAAATCGCTTTCATCAATTTTCCCACTAAAATTGATAATTTCTAAACCTTCTTCACCAACAATTACCTGTGCGTTAAATTTCTTTAAAGTGTGCGGGTAGTTTTTGAGGTCGGCATAAAAATTCTTAATGAAAAATTTTCCTTCAGGCAGATTGGGAGATTCCATAAATGAGCTTGCTTCTGTTATGAAGGCGAGATCTAATTTTAAATTATTTATCTGTTCGTTAAAAGGCTTTTTATTTATAGTGTCATAGGATGTTAATTGTTTCAAGTCCAGTAACGAGGAATAGATAGATAGTTCTGAATTGACCTCATCGGAAGTTTGATGGATAATGGCAGGCAAATTATCTATTTCTCCTTTTAGGGTGATGTCAGAATTCCCAACTTTCAAAAACATATGATCAATTTTGGCACGATTTCCTTCCATAGTTGCCTTGATGTCGATGCTATCGAAAGGCCACGGATATCCAGGGATTTTAAAGGTAAGGTCATTAACATTCAATTCAGTGAAGTAGGATTGGCTAAATTTTTCAAGACTTTTTTCCGGGTGTTCCAGGTCAATTATATCTCTGAAATTCATTTTAATGGAAACATCGCCATCAAGATTTTGTAGAGTGGTGACATTGAGAAATTTGGCCAGAAAGTCCAGATCAAAATTTGAGGTGACATGCATGTCTATATCCGGAGATTCAAAGTTGTTCACTTTCAGGTCGGCAAGAAAAGTTCCGGCCTCAGGTTTTGCTGTCATATTTTCCAATACGAATTCCATGGTTGTTGTATTTCTTGATTCACCGTTGGTAAAGTATCCTGTAAAAGAAATTTCTTCAAGTTTTTTATTGGAAACTGGGTTATTGAAATAAGCACTGTCACATCCAAATTGGGCATTGATTGCAGGCTGAAAACCGCTCATTGATTTTCCCTGGATGGTGGCCTCAAAAAATATGTTACCTGCATTTTCATACTGCTCAAGTGTTGGGATCAACTCTTCGGGTGCAAAAGCAATGAAGAGGTTGAAATTGGGTTTGTTACCATGAATGTTGAGGTTAATATCAAAATCATCCATTATATTGATTGAGCCATCAATAGAAAAATCAGCATTTTCGAGGAAGATTTCAGAAGGATTAATGGTGAGTATATCCTTTTCTTTATCGTAGATCAACTCGGTATTCGCATCGAAATGTTTTTTCTTAAATATTGTAGAATCTCCATTATTAATAATTGTGAGGAATAAGTGACTTTCCAGACTAATTAATATTGTATCTCGGGCAATTATAAACTTCGATTCTATATTTTCTATATAGGTCTCTACATGAATGTTGGTCGTCTCATCGTATTTGATTATGTCTATATTAGAGAGTTCTATTTTCTGAATCTCAATATTAAAATCATTTTTAATGTCTTCTATCTTTTTATCGCTCGAGAGTGCATTTTTGATATTGAAGCTACCGTCTTTGTATCGTATTATATCTAAATTTCCATTTTCAATATGGAGCTGATTTATTTTGAAATCCTTATTGATAAGCGTCCATAGATTGAAGCCAATGTGAAAATATGATACATCGAGGATCGGTGCAAACATATCCACTTTGTCTTCATATATCTGCACATTTCTTACAATAATTGTTACGTTTGGAAAATTTTCCAATAGAGAAATATCTGTGTCGCCGACCACAATGACACCATGAAAATCGTCATTAAAAGCATGGACGATTTTCTGGATAGCCTTATCCTGATACAATACCAGCGTAATACTGATTGCTGTAAGTAACAAAATAAAAACAGTGATTATTCCCAGTAAAATTCGTTCCCAGATTTTTTTGATCATCTACCTGTTATTTTAGTAGCAATAATTATCTTCTCAAAATTGGCAATAGAATCTTTTATAAACAATCGTATGCCACCAATACATTAATTATAATTTTTGGTTTTGAAATGGTCTTTCTGGATAATTTGTATTAAAATGAATTATTTACTCTTGCAAGGGTTTAAAGCTTACCTCACTTTACTAACATAGGCTGCTCATAAAAATCTAATTTTTATTAATATGATTTTTGGTTTTGTCTTTCAAGAAGTAATTCTTTCTTTTAGTGAATATTGAAAGTTATGAAGAGATATTTAATTTTTTTGGTATGTGCCTTTTTTCTTAATACGCACAGGGCCTCTGGGCTTCAGAAGGGTTCCATTGAGTATAGATTGTCCATGCCAAATCCTCATACCCACTATTTTGAAGTAGAAATCAAGTTAAAAAATTATATTAAAGATTTTGTAGATTTTAAAATCCCTGTGTGGACACCAGGTTCTTATTTGATCAGGGAGTATGCAAAAAACGTAGAAGGTTTTTCTGTTGTTAATGCAGAAAAGAATGAATTGAAATATTATAAAATAAATAAAAATACCTGGAGGATAGAGCATAACAAGGAATCTGAGATATTAATTAACTACCGTGTTTATGCATTTGAGGGATCAGTACGAATGAGTTATCTGGATGAAGAGCATGCTTTTATTATGGCCAACACAACTCTCATGTTTGTCGAAGACCTGCGTAATGAAAAATTACTCTTAAAAATTGATAGGCCTGATCATTGGAAAAAAATAACAACTTCATTGACAAAATTAGAAGGTAGGTCTGATGTTTTCCAGGCCCCTAATTATGATATATTGATAGATTCTCCAATAGAAATTGGAAATCATAATATTATTGATTTTGAGGCAGCAGGAGTATTGCATCAAGTAGTCATGTTTGGAGCTGTCAAATATAATGCCGATAAAATTAAACGCGACCTGACGAAAATTGTGGAAACTGCCACAGATATATTTGGCGAAAATCCCAACGAGAAATATATATTTTTTGTGCACCATTCTGATAAATCTTCAGGTGGATTGGAACATCTTAATTCTACGGTAATGGCTGTAAATCGATGGACTTATTCAAATTCCGTTTTGTACGATTCTTTTTTGGAATTGGCAGCACATGAGTATTTTCATTTGTGGATGGTAAAAAGGCTGAAACCAATAGAGTTTGAAAAGTTCGATTATGATAAGGAAATCTATTCAGAGATGCTCTGGGTGATGGAAGGGATTACAAGCTATTATGATGAAAAAATTATGCTAAGATCGGGCTTTCATGATGAAAATATTTTTATCACAACATTAATACAAACAATGGCTGATATTAAAAATACGCCTGGGGCTGGTGTGCAATCTTTGACCGAGGCGAGTTTTGATGCATGGATTAAATTTTACAGAAAAAACAGAAATAGCAATAATAGCCAAATATCGTATTATACTAAAGGGATGATTGTTGGTGCATTGCTTGATTTGGAAATTATTAAAAGTTCGACAGGTAAAAAATCATTAGATGATGTAGTAAAACAACTTTATAGCAAGTTTCACAAAAAAATGAATAAAGGCATAATAGCTGATGATTTAAAAAATACAGCCGAAAAAGCATGCGACTGTAATCTCGATGACTTCTTTAATGACTATGTTTTTGGCACAAAACAGCTTGACAACAATAGATATTTGAATTATGCCGGAATAGATCTTAAAATCAAAAAGAGCTCTCCGCATGCAAAAACGATTGGATCTAAGGTCAATCTGAAAAACCAAATATTAACAGTGACATCATTACAAAAAGGAGGATCTGCCTATGAAAATGGATTGAATGTCGGAGATGAATTTATTTCTATAAATGGGTTTAGGGCTAATGAAAAAAATGTGCCTTTATTGATAAATAATTTTGATGTTGGCGAAAAGGTAGAAATTATGATAAGCAGAAAAGGAGTAATAAAAAAAATAGAATTGGATGTTCGGAAAGATGAAAAGGTGATCTACTCATATGAGGTTGTTGAAAAAAGAACCAAACTCCAGGAAAAAGTATATCGAGTCTGGATAGGAATGTAAAACTAACGCTCATTGTGCTAATAACAATTTGTAGTATTGAGTACAATATTTAGATTTGCATTCCAATCATTATGCACCATGACCAGGGAAGAAGCAAAGAAAAAAATTAATGATCTTATCGATAGTATTGGATATTATAATACCAGGTATTATCAAGAAAGTATTTCAGAAGTTTCAGATTTTGAGTTTGATCAATTATTGAAGTCTCTTGAAAATCTGGAGACATTATACCCTGAGTTTAAATATTCCTATTCTCCCACTCAACGGGTAGGCGGCACAATTACTAAGTCTTTTGAAACCGTAGCACATAAAAATGCCATGCTCTCACTTTCAAATACTTATTCTGAGGAAGAATTATTTGATTTTGATAAGCGAGTAGCAAATGGCCTGGAAGGTCAGAGCTATACGTACTTGTGCGAATTGAAATTTGACGGAGTAGCCATAAGCTTGTGGTACGAAAATGGTGTTTTGCAAAGAGCAGTGACCAGAGGCGATGGAGTAAGAGGGGATGATGTTACTACCAATATCAGAACGATCAAATCAATTCCACTCAAATTGTCAGGAAATGTTGCGATGCCTCAATTATTTGAAGTTAGAGGAGAGGTGTTTATGTCTCATGAAGACTTTAAGAGGTTGAATATTAAAAAGGAACTGAAGGGAGAACCATTGATGGCAAACCCCAGAAATACCGCATCAGGCACTCTAAAAATGCAAGATTCTGCGATCGTTGCAAAAAGAAATTTGGATTGCTATTTATATTATTTTCAAAGTGATGAGTCTGTGGTACCTACTCACGAAAAGGCAATTCAACTTATTGAAAATGCAGGATTCAATGTTTCTAAAACATATAAAAAATGCCTAAATATCCATGAAGTAGTTGAGTACATTAAGGAATGGGAGCAGAAACGTTTTGATTTGCCATTGGATACGGATGGAATTGTAATAAAAGTAAATAGCCTTAATCAACAGGATCAACTTGGCTTTACTGCAAAAAGCCCTCGTTGGGCCATAGCCTATAAATATAAAACGGCGTGTGTTACCACCCAGCTATTGGGTATAACTTTTCAGGTAGGACGAACCGGAGCAATAACACCAGTTGCAGAACTGGAACCCGTACTGCTTGCTGGCACAACTGTAAAAAGGGCATCGTTGCATAATGCGAATGAGATTGAGCGTTTGGGACTGAAAATCGGAGACTTCATTTTTGTTGAAAAGGGAGGAGAGATTATTCCTAAGGTAACAGGAGTTGATTTGAGTAGGAGAGTTAAAGACTTATTAGATTTTAATTATATAACAAATTGCCCCGAATGTGGAACTGCCTTAATAAGGAAGGAAGGGGAGGCCAAACATTATTGCCCGAATGAAGCCGGATGCCCTCCACAAATATTGGGTAGAATAGAACATTTTATCCAACGGAAAGCCATGAATATAGAAAGCCTTGGGCCTGAAACAATAAGAGGTCTTTTGGATCATGGTAAAATCAAAGACGTTGCAGACTTGTATGCTTTGGCATTTGAGGATCTGAATGGTTTGGAGTTTAAATTGTATTCAGATAAAAAAGAGGCTTTTTCTGTGAGGAGTTTAAGAGAAAAATCATCAATAAATATTATTGAATCTATAGAAAATTCTAAGAGCCAGCCATTTGATCGTCTGTTATTCGGACTTGGCATCAGATATGTTGGCACAACAGTATCAGAGAAATTGGCTGATCATTTCAAAGGAATTGAAAAAATGGGCAATGCTTCTTTTGAAGAGCTTTGTGAAGTTCCTGAAATAGGAGAGCGGATTGCAGAAAGTTTAAGATTATTCTTTGATGAACCTAAAAATAAAGAGCTGATCAGTCGATTAATTCAGTATGGATTAAAGCTAAATATCGATGAATCAAAAGAAAGTAAAGTCAATAATATACTTGAAGGAAAAACATTTGTAATTTCAGGTGTTTTTGATAAAATGAGTAGAGAGGATTTGAAAGAACATATAAAAATGTATGGTGGTAAAGTGGTAACATCAATATCTTCAAAGCTCAATTATCTTTTGGCAGGAGATAAAATGGGCCCATCAAAAATGGAAAAGGCAGATAAACTTAATATCCAAACCATATCGAAAAATGATTTTTTGGAAATGATCGGAAAGCATGATTGATTTTTTAAAAAAATATGGATTGCCAATTGGCTTGAAAGTTTCTTTAAAAAAGAACAAAGCAAAAAGGTTTAGTCCTGGATATTCTGAGGCAAAAAGTATTTTATTGTTTTTTACTTCAGAAGGAAATCAAAAGATTGCTTTAGTAAAAGGTCTTCAAAATAAATTGGAGAAAGAAGGGAAACTGGTTAAGTGTCTTTATCTTTTACTTAGAGAAGAAGATAAGCCTGATGTGCGAATGGATGAAGGAATGGTGCGGATAGATGAGGCAGATTTTACACTTTTGGGCGAAATAAAGAAAACAGAAATTAACGAAATTTTAAAAAAGGAATATGATTATTTGATTCATGCAGACATGGAATCTACTATTTATTCTGATTTAGTTTTGTCAAAATGCAATGCTAAATGCAGAATAGGAAAATATTTTGACAATCATATCGATCAATATGATATGATGGTTAGAATACCAGAGAGTAAAAAGATCAACTTTCTTCTTGATCAAATTTTTCATTATACAAAAGCACTATAAAATATTAATATGAAAAAATTATTTAAAGGTACCGGAGTAGCACTTGTTACACCATTTGACGCTAACCTTAAAATAGACTTTGAAGCTTTCGGGAAATTGTTGGAGTATAATGCCAATGGTGGGGTGGATTATTTTGTGGTGAACGGAACTACAGGAGAATCAGCTACAACTAACAAAAATGAAAAGCGGGAGCTATTAAAATTCATTCAGAAAAATAACCCCAAAAAACTTCCAATTGTTTATGGGACAGGTGGATACGACACACTTGACATTGTTGACCATATCCAGGAAATGGATTGGACAGGAGTTGATGCACTATTAAGCGTGAGTCCATATTATAATAAGCCAAGTCAACAAGGAATTATTGCACATTATGAAGCGGTAGCCAATGCTTGCCCTATTCCGTTGATTATGTATAATGTCCCCTCCAGAACTGGAAGTAATATGTCAGCAGCCACTACAATTGAATTAGGTTCACATCAAAATATTCTTGGAATTAAGGAAGCTTCCGGAGATTTTGGCCAAATTGTGGATATTATTTCTAAGAAGCCTGATGATTTTTTGCTCATTTCAGGTGATGATATGTGTACTGTGCCTATGATTTCTCTTGGTGCAGTAGGGGTTATATCTGTATTGGCCAATGCATTTCCTCATGAAATGTCATCAATGGTTAGTGCGGCGAACAAAGGTGATTATGCAAAAGCAGTATCCTTCCTTTCTGGGTTAAGTATTATAAATCCGCATATGTATACTGAATCAAATCCGGTAGGTGTTAAAGAAGTTTTAAAGCAAAAAGGAATTTGTGATAGTTATGTAAGGCTACCTCTGGTTGGTCCTACGCCTGAGTTGTCAGGCGTTATTAAAGAACTGATTTAGAGTAGTTTATAATGTATAATATATTATAAACATAAACTTTTAGACATAAAAAAAGGAGCAAAAATGCTCCTTTTTTTATGTCTAAACAAAATATAATTTCTTATGCTTTGTTTTTGATTTCCTGTACTTCTACTCTAATTGTTTGAGAAAGATTTTTCAATTCTTGCATTCCTTTTCTTACTCTAGTTCCAGCTGCCTGGTTCTCTTTGTCGTAAAATTTTTGAAAATCGCCCTCAAGGGACATTACTAAATCTCTTAATTCATCGAATCTTTTCATGTTATAAACGTTTTGTTATGTTAAAAACAGTTAAGGTTTTATGCAGGCAATATAGCTAAATTGTTCTTAAATCAATAATTACGCCACTTTTTTTAAAAAAATTATTGAGCAAAATTAAATATGCCTTCTTTTCTATATTTTCCAGATACTAAACTTTCTCTCACAGCAACAAATGCATCAATTGTTCTATTAACATCTTCAATAGTATGTACAGCTGTTGGAATTATTCGAAGCATGATTATATTTTTTGGAACGATAGGATATATTACCATCGAGCAAAATATATTATGATTTTCTCTGAGGTCTAAAATTAAATTTCCCGCTTCATATTCTGTACCATTTAAAAATACAGGTGTTACTGGAGATTCTGTTGTACCAAGGTCATATTCCTTTTCTCTTAATCCTTTTTGAATTGCATTTACTATTCGCCAAAGATTTTCTTTTAACTCTGGCTTTGTTCTAAGAAGTTCCAGTCTTTTCATGCCTCCAATAACTAAAGGCATTGGAAGTGATTTTGCAAATATTTGAGACCTGACATTATATCGTAAATACTTTATTACTTCTGCTGTACTGGCCACAAATGCGCCAATACTTGCCATTGCTTTTGCAAAGGTCGATATATAAATATCGACATCGTCTTGTACGCCAAAGTGTTCATCTGTTCCAGCGCCTGTTTTTCCCATAGTGCCAAAACCATGAGCATCATCTACCAAAAACCTGAAATCATACTTCTTTTTGAGAGCGACTATTCCTTTGAGATCGCCAAGATTTCCCGACATGCCAAATACACCTTCTGATATTACAAGAATCCCTCCTCCGGTTTCCTTGGTTATTCTGGTAGCTCTTTGGAGTTGCTTTTCCAGATTTTCTATATCGTTATGCGGAAAAATAAACCTTTTACCCATATGAAGTCTAACGCCATCTATAATACAAGCATGTGATTCTGCATCATAAACAATAACATCTTTTCTATCTACTAATGTATCAATAATTGATACAACTCCCTGATAGCCAAAGTTGAGCAACATTGCGTCCTCCTTGCTCACAAAATCTGCAAGTTCAGATTCAAATTTTTCATGATACTTTGTGTTTCCAGACATAATTCTAGCTCCCATAGGATAGGCCATGCCCCATTCTTTTGCAGCGTCTGCATCTGCTTTTCTCACCTCAGGATGGTTTGCTAAACCCAAGTAAGTGTTAAGTGACCAGACGAGTACCTCTCTTCCACGAAATTGCATTTTAGAAGCAATTTCCCCTTCCAATTTAGGGAACATAAAGTATCCATCATCCTCATGGGCAAATCTGCCTAGTGGTGTCTTACTAATATCTAATTTTTTGAAAATATCCACGCTTATATTTATTATGCCTTCTTTTAAAAACCGCAAAGGTAGTATTTAATTGATTCTCGGCAAAAGTAAGCAATACAAATTGTGAGGAATCAATAACTATATGCATATAGTGCTTCAGTTAAAAATTGGGCAGTTAAATTGAATCAAATTAAAGTTGTATTTGAGTTTATTAATCTATTCCCAAATATTTATTCTTTATTTGAAGCAATTATTTTCAATTCAGTTTTAATTAGTTATAATATTCAAATATTTTATTCAATTAATGACTGGAATTGGGAAGACATTTATACGAATACAAAATGCATATAAAAAAAGTGGTCTTGTTTTTCTTGTTGTATTTCACGGCAATTTATGGTAATAGCCAGAGTAGGGAATACAACAGTTTATACCCAATAATTAACGAATATGTAAAGAATTTTTCTAAGGAATTCAGAAAAATACCGGAAGATCGTCGCTACAGACTAAATGAAATAGTTTATTTTTTAGAAGAGCAAAAAGAAAAAAACACGCCGTGGCAATTAATTTTTATGAGCACAAATCAATCTTCTGTAAGTCAAATGACACAGGTATGGTCCAAAGCAGCTGCCTATTATTATGGGTTCAAAAACTTCCAATCATTTTCTTGTGGGATTAAACCAGACAAAATATCTGTCAACACAATTGTAACACTGGAAAAGGCAGGCTTTATTGCATATAAAACCAATGTAGATGGCATAGAAGTTTATAGAATAAAATATTCATATAACCTTTCGCCAATTGTCGTTTTCCCAAAGAAAATCGGACATGTAAAAAACCCATACAATAATTTTATGGCCGTAATTGTTGATGAGAACGCAGAAATTAATATATCGAATATTGAAGGAACTTACCATAGATTGTTATTGGAATATACAGATCCTATCGGTTATGAAAACTCTGATCAGGAAGTTGAAATTTATGAAAAAACTTGCCATAAAATCGCTATTGAAATGTTTTATGTATTTGCGCAGTTACGAAAAAGACAAAAGTACAATTAGAATGAGTCTTGCAAATTAGCACACTTAAAATTATTAAATTCCAGATAAAGTGAACTGATGAAAGAGATACAAAATATTTATAATTTGGTAATAGGAAACCTGATTATCCTCATCCTGATGGCAGCAACTGTTACACTGATAATGATGTACAACAATCTGTCGTCAACGGTTCAGACTATGTCAAAAGTCATGATTCAGGATCGTCTTGATCTCACAAAAAAAGAAGTACATAATATTTTTGAGTCTTTAAATAAAAATTTACAAACAGCTAGAAGTCAGGGAAAGAAAGGATTGTTCGGAAATTTGCTTTCTCATCAAAAGATAAACGCCATTTTCATACCGCTGTTAAAAAACACATCTTCGATTTCGTCATTGACTATTGCAAATAGTGATGGTGATGAATATATGCTGCTTAAAAACGACAGTGTTTGGATTACAAGGAAGACAATTAAGGGCAGCAAATACACCTTGCCAGTTGAATATTATTGGAACGAAGACATACATGGAAAGGAAATATTAATTGATAAGAAGGAACATCTAAAACCTTATGATCCACGTTTGCGACCTTGGTATAAATTATCATTTGAAAATAAAAATGATTCTTCTATCCAATGGACTTCTCCATATACGTTTTTCACAAGCCAACAACCTGGAATAACAGCTACTACCAAATGGTTTGATCGTATGTCAAATAAATATTATGTGATCGGCATGGATGTTTTGATTGCTGATTTATCTGAATTTACCACAACCATTGATGTGACAGATAATGGAAAGGTTTTTATATTATCAGATAAATTTGAAGTGATTGGTTTGCCAAAGGATAAGCGATTTTTAGATAATAATGCCATAAAAGAATACACGCTTAAAAAGCTGATAGATCTTGATATTCCTGTATTGAATACTGCTATAGATGCGTATTACAAGCGAAACACAGATCGTGGTATATTTTCATTTGAGTTTGAAAGCCAAAGATGGTGGGCAGGAATACAAGACTACTACTTAAGCCCAACAAATAAATTGTCGATAGGAGTTGTGGTGCCAGAGACCGATTTTTCAGGTGAGATTGCAGATACAAGGCGACTGTTGATCGGTGGTTTTGTAATGATTTTTTTATTCTTTCTTATTATTCTTTTTTCCTTTTTTCAGTTAAAAAAAGCGAATAAAATTATTGCTATGGAAAAAGATAAAAACGAGCAATTGCTACTTAATACGCTGCCAGTAAAAGTTGTCAATGACCTCAAAGAAAATGGCAAATCTGAGCCGCAAAAATTTAAAAACGTTACAGTTTACTTCTCAGATTTAGTGGGTTTTACAGATATTTCTGCATCTCTTGATCCCAAGGAGTTGATCAATGAGCTTAATGATATTTATACCTCCTTTGATGAGATTATGATAAAATATGGTTGCGAAAGAATTAAGACAATTGGTGATGCCTATTTGGCAGTTTGCGGCATGCCAGAAAAAAATCCAAAACATGCAGAAATGATGCTCATGGCATCATTGGACGTAATGAAATATATTGAAGACAGAAGTGAAAAATCTCAATTGAAGTGGAAAATGAGAATTGGATTGCATTCCGGTAATGTTGTTGGAGGTATTGTCGGTATAAAAAAATATATATATGATGTATTTGGTGATACTATAAATACAGCTTCAAGAATGGAAAATAATTCAATACCAATGAAAGTTAATATATCTGAAGACACATATCAGAATGTTAAAAATTCAGCCTTTATTAAAGAAAACAACATCGTTTTTGAAAACAGAGAGGCGGTTGAAGTAAAAGGTAAAGGATCAATGAATATGTATTTTGTTTCTCAAATTAGCGATCGCACATAATTATATAAAATTGTATTATTTAGTGATGCTATAAAGATATGAGGTTCAGAGAACCTGCAACAGTCGTTACTTGATTTATGGAAGAAATAATTTACACCTCCGAGCATCACAGATGTCAGCTGGTGTTAATTGCTAAATTTTTGCTTCCCTAATCCAGCTTTACATTTTCCCTAAATATTGATAGTTCCACACCTGGAATACATTGGACTCATGTTGAGGAATATAATATCTTGTTATCGAACATCGTATAGCCAATCTTAGCATAAAATTTTTTTTACCAAACACAATACATTGCGCAATTTGGGATGATTTATGCATAATATGGTATTTGGTATATACTTTCCTGTATCTACATTTAGATAACAATTAATTTTTTTTTGTGGCTTACTGACATGGATAACATATAGGATATGCAGAGTAGCGAAACGAGTTTTTACAAGAAGAATTGGCGTTGGTTTGTCTTAGGGACACTATTTTTAGCCACATTTCTAAACTATTTTGATAGGCAAACCCTTGGAAATGCCCTAGACCCGATCAGCGATGAGTTTGGCTTAAACCTGAGTCAACGCGGTAAGCTCATTTCTTCTTTTATTTATGTATATGCCATCACACATTTTTTTATAGGTATTTTTTTAGACAGAGTCAAGGGTATCCGATGGCTCTTTCCTGTAATGGTAATCGGATGGTCGGTAAGTAATTCATTGGTATATTTTGCCCAGGGGTACACCCATCTGATATATCTTAGATCTATGCTTGGGGTTTGGGAAGCGGTCAATTTTCCCATTTGCTTAATGATTATCGCGCGCATATTTCCTGCAAAGGAAAGAACCCTTGCTGTAGGTATTTTTGGTAGTGGCGCCGCCATTGCCACCATTCTTGCACCCAGCTTTGTTATTTATTGTTCATCTGTAGAAGGGCTCAACAATTGGCGCTTGAGTTTCATTCTCTCTGGCTTACTGGGGTTTGTTTGGCTGATTCCTTGGTTTATGATTTTCAAAAATCCTGAAAAACATTCGAAAAGCTGGCAAGAGGCCATCGACAGAAGGAATAAGGCGACTCATGCCAACAAAATAGTCGATGTACTGAGGTCGTATCAAAAGATCATTAAATCTCCAGCATTTTGGGGGCTTACCTTCATAGGATTTGGTATCGTACCATCCGTTTATTTTGCAACACAATGGTTTCCTACTTATTTCACGCAAGGCCTCAACCATGATTATGACCTTACTTTAGGGCCAAAATTATCAATTATATATTTTACCCAAGACTTGGGTTTATGGATAGGGGGAGCTGCAGTTTTGTATTTATCAAACAAAGGGCTTTCCATTTTAAAGTCTCGAAAAATTATCATTACAGTCGGTTTTCTTATGATGCTGTCAATTCTGTTCCTTCCGAGTACTACTTCTTTCCCCTTAATCGTAATTATTCTTTGTGTTTACGTATTTGGTTTTGGAACGATATTAGTAAATCAACATGCCTTCAAGCAGGATATTATCATTACTCACGTAGCAACAGTTGCCGCCTTGATTGGTGGAATCGAAACCCTATTTGCCGCTTTCATCAACGATGCAATAGGTGAAATAGTACACAGGACGGGCAACTTCAATATCGCCTTTTACATTTTCGCTGGCCTGGCATGTGTTTCATTTTTGTCAGCCATGATTTTTCTAAAACCTAAATGGCTAAATATTAAATAATAGGGAACTAATAAAAACTTGATCGGCTGGTTTTATGGGGAAATGATATTATAACAAAAACTGAATATAGGTTGCGTTATTTAAAACATTATAACAAATAAGCTTGCTGTCAAACTTTCAACTAATAATAGAACAATTAATAAAAAGATATTAACTATGGACATGTTTCAATTTAAAGAGTTTTGGCAACCATTCCGCGAAGACTCAAGGCAACTAAAAGAAGTGTTGCCTCATCATGATGATTATAATTCACTGTTAAAGCAAACAGATATGCTTGCTTACTTAATTCGTAGCTACACCACGTACGAGATGACTTGTGGATCATTAGGACATCCGGGAGGTTCTTTCTCCCAGTCAGAATTTTTGGCTGTTATGTTCAATTACGTGTTGCGATACGATGCAAAAGACCCAAAGTGGGACATGAGAGATGTGTTCTATTTATCAAAATGCCATGCTTGCCCAGGGTTTTATTCTGCGCTTGCTTTGGCTGGGTATTTTAGTGTAGAAGATCTCAAGGGGTATGGAGCATGGGACTCGCATCTCGAAAGTCATCCTGATGCCCTTACTACTCCTGGTATAGAAATATCTGGTGGATCTCTGGGCCAAATTCCAGGAGTCGCCGTAGGCAGAGCACTTGGCATGAGAAGAAATGGACCTGATGACAGTGATAGAATGGTTTATGTGCTGATGGGCGATGGCGAAAGCAATGAAGGATCGGTATGGGAAGCTTTTATGGCTGCAGGGCATTATAAACTTGATAACCTTGTATTTATAATTGATTATAATAAAGTGCAGGCTAAAGGATTTATCCATGCAGATATGGGTCTCGAACCATTGGCAGACAAACTTCGTGCATTTAATCTGCAAACTTATGAAGTGAAAAATGGACATGACGTAAATGAATTGGTGACGTTATTTAATAGCCTGAAAACACAAAGAATAGGCAAGCCTCATGCGATAATCCTGAACACAATAAAAGGAAAAAGCGTGGGTATGTGTCAATACAATCCGAATTGGCATACAAGTGCACCTCGCGAAGTGAGTATGGCGCAAGATTGGCTAATGGAGATGTGGGATAAATATGGCAAACATCTTGGTGCGCCAAAATCCTTTCCTGAGCAGTTGGGCAATGCTATTGAGATAGTTCCTCCGCTCAATAAAAATGTTGATGCAGTAAACGAAAAACAAGCTTAAAAAAATAAAAATGGCACAGTTTATAATTCCAGATAGAGACAAGACAAAAGAAATGCGCTTTCAAATGGGTTATGCTTTAGCAGATATTGCTAAGGACCACCCCAATATTGTAGCGCTCGATGCTGATTTACGTACCAGTTCAGGTTTACATATTTTCGAATATTTTCACCCAAGCAAATTGGTGAATGTGGGTATTGCTGAGCAAAATTTATGTGCGATCAGCACTGGCCTTAGTCAAGAAGGATACATACCGTTTCCTTGTACTTTCGATGCATTTGTAAGAAGATATATGGATCAATTATATATCCTGCTTGCTTACAGCAATTCAAATGTAAAAATTCTTGCTGCTTACGTTGGGCTTTTTACAGGCAAAGCCGGAGCGACTCACCAGAGTGATAAAGAGCTGGGGATGTTGTTGCGTATTCCAAATCTTACGGTTCTCGAGCCTGGGTGCAACGTAGAAATGAGACAGGTATTGAGAGCCGCGGCAGAAACAAAAGGGCCCTTTTATATTCGAATAGTCCGTTGCCAAGTCAATGAAAATGACTTGGCAGATGATTACCAATTCAAAATAGGAAAAGGCGTTACCGTGATCGATGATGAAAACCCTGAGATAGGTTTGATCACTACCGGATATATGATTAGAGCATCAAAAATTGCGGCGAAAAAACTACAGAAGAAAGGCATAAGAGTAAGACTGGATCATCACCCCAGCCTCAAGCCATTTGATAAAGAATTGTTGTTGGATATGGCCTCTAAAGTAAAAGCAGCTGTAACCGTAGAAAATCATTGTATCAGTGGCGGATTATTTTCGTTGGTAGCGGAGGCCTTTGCTCAGAATGGGGTAGGATTGAGGGTAGGAGCAATAGGTACCGACCCCAACGATTTCATTCACACAGGTCATGTCAATGATTTGTTGGTGCATTACAAAATGACGTCGGACGATATTGTTGAGAAAGTAGAGGAAACTTTAGCATTGGCTGAAAAACAAAATACAGTATTGATTTAGGTTTTTAAAATAGATTGGGAAATCGTAAAAGGTTGCCCATTTTGATGCCATAGAAAAGTGTTTTTTAAAATAAATAGTAAGCAAATATGAACGATATAGAGCTATTTTCAGATTATATCAAACTGGTAGGCTTTCCGACAATGCCGGTTGAAGAAGGAGTTGAAAAAAAACTTAATGGGAAGACTTTGGGGATCGTAAATGCGGCGAACTGGATTTCTCTGTGGTCTGTATATTTTGGTAAAAAGATTTTGCCTGGCGTTAGACTAATAAATATTTGTGATGACTCAGTGCAATGGCATTTTACTGAGGCTTTCAAAAATAATAAGCCCTGCCCACCACAAAAAAACCTCGACGCCTTTGCGCAGCATTCTGAAGCGCTATGCGAACGGGCAGGTGTCGATGCCATTATTCTCACTTGCTCGACTATGAACAGAGCATATAAAACTGTTCAGGCGCATGTTGAAAAATTCAATGTACCAATTATCCAGATTGATGAGCCGATGATGGAAATGGCCGTAGAAAATGGAGGCAAGGTGTTGGTTGTTGCCACCCTGGATACGACCGTGAAAAGTACGATAGCACTTTTGGAAGAAACGGCGAAAAAAAACAATAAATCTATAGAGATAGAAGGAGCAGAAGTAAATGATGCATTTGCCCTATTGGGTTCCGGTAAAATACAGGAGCATAATGAGGTCATTGCCAAAGCCATTCGCAATGCCCAAAAGAAAGATAAAATCGATATAGTGGTATTGGCCCAACTGTCGATGGCTGTATTTTCACTTAGCTATCCCGATCCGGTCAAAGAATTTGGAATAGAAGTGCTGAATAGTGCAGAAACTGGTTTTCAAAGAGTGGCAGAGGTATTGCAGAGGTAGAAGTCAGAAGACAGAAGACGGAAGTCAGAAGACTGAAAACGGAAGTCGTAAGACTGAAGATGGTGAAACTCAATGGAAGGTATTTTTTTCCTTCGAGTTTTCAGCTTTTCCCTTTCAGCTTTGAATTCGCAATTATGAAAAGAGTTTATCATTTATAAAATAAGTATGTCAGCAAAAATTGGTTTTATCGGCCTTGGGGTTATGGGTAGTTCTATGGCCAAAAATCTTATTAAGGGAGGTGAGGCAGTGACTGTCTTTGATATCGATTCCGAAAAAACAAAGGAGTTTGAAAGTTTGGATTGCAGGATTGCTACAAATTTCGAGGCGCTTTGTACAGAGGCAGAGATTGTGTTTTTATCCTTACCGGATTCGAGAGTAGTGAGTAAGGTTCTTCTTGGAGACCATGGTTTGCTATCCGTTTTGAAAAGTGAAAGTCTCATCATCGACCTCAGCACTATTGAGCCAGAAGTTGCACAAAAAATATATAGCCTAGCCAAGCAAAAGGAGATACAATATCTCGATGCTCCCGTAAGCGGAGGAGCAAAAGGCGCCTTCGAGGGTACTTTGGCAATCATGGTTGGTGGAGATCAAGCGGCCTTTGATCGAGGGATAAATTCAATGAGTAAGATAGGATCTTCCGTACAGCGAGTTGGCGAAAGCGGATCAGGGCAAATCGTAAAATTGATCAACAACATGATGGTGGCTGTGTCATTTGCCTCTGTGGCCGAGGGGCTTGCATTGGGACGTAAGTGTGGAATAGATGCCGATACTATTTACAATGCAGTCAAAGATGGGTGGGCAGGCTCCAAAGTTCTGGATGAAAGCATATCGGCCATATCCAGAAATGATTTTTCGCCGGGCGGCAATATCGCTCTTCACTCAAAAGATTTGAACTATGCACTGGCACTGGCAGAGAGCAAAGACATACCTGCTCCTTTTACATACAAAGTGAATGAGATTTTCAAAGCGGCAATTTCAGAAGGCCATGGCAATTCTTCTCAGCCAATACTAGTCAATATGTGGAACAAGGGGCAACTTCCGGGGTAATGATAGAATGATAGAATGGGGAAATGAGAGAATGGGAAAATGATGAAATAATGCTTGTCCGCCGAAGCTTTAGCGTAGGAGGGATAGAATAAAAAAGTAATACAAAACGGCAACAAATTAAATGAAAAACGTTTCGGCATTTAAGCATTATATCATTGACGCATTTTTAGTAGAATTAAAAGGAAAGTAAAAACAATGGGAAAAATAAAAGTCGGAATAATAGGATCAGGCAATATTGGGACTGATCTTTTGATTAAGCTACAGCGATCAAATATTCTGGACCTGGCAATTGTTGTCGGAATTGATGAGAAATCAGAGGGATTGGCTATTGCCCGAGAGCGGGGTGTAAAGACCTCTGCAAACGGCATTGAAGATATACTCAAGGAAGAAGGCCTGAAAATAGTATTTGACGCTACTGGTGCTCGAGCGCATATGAAGCATGCCGCACAGCTAAAAGAAGCCGGCATATTTGCCATTGACCTCACACCCGCTGCGGTAGGTCCGTATGTGGTTCCTTATATCAATTTAGATGAGCATATTCATGAGCAAAATGTAAACCTGATCACTTGTGGTGCCCAGTCAACTGTACCTTTGGTTTATGCCATTAGCCGGGTCGCAGAGGTAGAATATGCTGAGATCGTTTCTTCCATTGCCAGCAAAAGCGCTGGCCTGGCTACCCGATATAATATTGACGAATTTACCATCACTACCTCCAAAAGCCTGGAGAAAGTAGGAGGTGCAAAAAAAGGAAAAGCCATCATTGTATTGAACCCTGCCGAGCCTCCCATCATGATGCAGAATACGGTGTATGTGATGGTCAACGAAGTCAATGATGAGAAGATTCTAAAGGCTATAAAGAAAATGGTTACAAAGATTCAGGAATATGTCCCTGGGTATCAGTTAAAGCATCAGCCAATTTTTAAGGATAACCTTATCACCATTCAATTGAGAGTGACCGGAAGTGGAGATTACTTGCCGGAATATGCCGGAAACTTAGATATAATGACCGCAGCTGCAGTAGCAACGGGAGAAAAAGTAGCCCAAATGATGAGTGTAAAACTATAAAAAAATGACGGAGAACAAAAAAATCAGGATAGTTGATACCACATTGCGAGACGGCAGTCATTCTATCTCTCATCAATATACTGTCGAGCATGTCAAAAATATAGCGCATAGCCTCGATGATGCTGGTGTAGAAATTATTGAAATTTCTCATGGCGATGGTTTGTCAGGTTCATCGATCAATTATGGGTTGGAAAAAACAACCGACAAAGTGAAGCTACTGGCTGCCGCAGGATTAAAAAATGCCAAAATCGCTGTGCTACTGTTGCCGGGTATCGCTACCCGCCACGATCTGAAAATGGCGCATGACAATGGCGCTCAGATAGCACGCGTAGCCACGCACGTAACAGAAGCCAACATCGCCACCCAACATATTGGTATTGCTAAAAAGCTGGGCATGGAAACACTTTGTTTTCTGATGATGGCGCACATGGCCGATGTCGATACGATGGTACAACAGGCAGAGCAAATGCAAAACGATGGTGCCGATTGTGTTTACGTTGTCGATTCGGCAGGAACCATGACGCCAAATGAAGTTACCAAAAGGGTGTCAGCCATGGTCAATAGGCTCGATATCAAGGTAGGTTTTCACGCACACAACAATCTCGGACTGGCCATTGGTAACTCTGTAGCTGCCGTTGGGGCCGGAGCCACCTATATCGATGGATCGTTGAGTGCCATGGGTGCTGGTGCTGGAAATGCCATGCTCGAACTGCTGGTCGCTGTATTTAATAAAATGGATATTCACACAGGCATAGATCTTTTTAAGGTGATGGATGCTGGAGAAAAATATGTAAGGCCTCTGCTGACAAAGCCTATTGAAATCACCAATACCATTCTGACAATGGGCTATGCTGGAGTATATTCTTCCTTTTTATTGCATTGTCAAAATGCTGCCAAACAGTTCGGTTTGGACTCACGGGATATTCTCATGGAACTGGGCAAGCGACGTACAGTAGGAGGGCAGGAAGATTGGATTATTGATGTGGCGGCAGAAATGGCAGCGGCCAAATCCGGAAATAGTTAATAATATTTGATAAATGTTTTTCTTATTTAAATAATAGAATCATGTCTTTTATTGCAACACGAAAAAATCTAATTCTTGTCTTTTTATTTATTCTAATCAGTTTCGGAGAATCTCCAGGAACTCCAAATAATACCAATATGAGTTTAATACAAATAAATGCTGCTAAAGCCAGCTTATTAGAAAATATGGATGCCCTTTCAGAGGCAGAATTGAAAACCCTATTTGATAGTGATAATGCCGAGGCATGTCGCAAAATAATCATTGATGGAAACTACCGTGGTCAATCAAAAGTAGATTTTCTGCAAGATTTTATCTACAAATGCCCTGTTACATATTCCATCAGAAAAAATATGCAGCAATTATTGCAAGCACATCTCGATGCCTTTGGAAAAGATCAAGACCATGACCTGATGATTTTTCATGCATCCGATTCAATTTTCAATCCCTTTGGCGGATATATCTCTTACGATGAGGCCTTGGCACAGATTAAGATAGGAGATGAAGTGCAGGCGTTTCATACCATATTTGAAACTGGCAGTAACAAGAATACTTTTGTGCATAAAATGGAAGCACATGCCAATGAGATAGAATATGTACTGGCGCTTACAGATATAATTTATGGCCTTTGCCTGGTTTCAGATTTTGAGTATAGCGATAGGGGTGTGAAGGTCGATCCTAAAAAAATAAAATTGTTTTATGTAGAAAAAAACCACGTCATTGCCCTGCATCCGCTCGTGGTACACTCTGGGTCTTTATCTACCAATCCCAATAACCACTTTTCTATCATGGTATATAAAAAAGCCACGGACGACACCTACGTTTATCCGTTTGCCATTCCTGAAGAATGGGAACAACACAAAGATTTGATCAAACTAAAAGACCGGAACAAGTACTTTCTGACCCTGGAAGATGGCCCTGGAGATATTACGGAAAAACGCTTAAGGATACCATAATTGATATCAAGAGGTAGCAACAATCAGTTATAAAACTTTTCAGAAGTTGGCAGCTAGTGTTTTGTGTTTAACTCAAATTTTTAGGAAAGATTTAATTGACTCTCTTGAAAACTCAGTGGGAGTGGAATTTTAAATTTGGAGAAAAAAGAAACGGAATACTCAGAGGTATTATCACTTTTCTTACCGAATTCCAAATTTATAAATCGTGGTAGTTTTATAGAATTCATCTGGAGTTAAAACTGTAGATGGAAATTGGGGTTGGTTGGGCGAATCAGGATAGTGCTGGGTTTCCAGGCAGAAAGCGCCATGTCTGGGATATTTCACATCATTTTTCCCAGCTTTATTACCATCAAAGTGATTGGCAGTATAAAGTTGAACTCCGGGCTCAGTTGTCCAACATTCCATGGTGCGTCCTGATGATGGTTCGTAAACTTCAGCATATTTAATTAATTCACCCATTTCATTATTGAGAATATAAGTATGATCATATCCTCCGCCAATCTTCAATTGCTCATAATTATCCTTGATCCGCAAGCCAATTTTAGTAAATGCATTAAAGTCCATGGGTGTATTTTCTACATCCCAAAATTCTCCCAATGGAATTAATTCTTTATTGCCGGGGACAAACTGATTAGCAAATATTTTTAATTCATGTTCATAAACAGGATCAAAATTTCCTCCGGCAAGGTTGAAGTATGAATGATTGGTAAGATTTACGATGGTGGTTTTATCTGTCGTAGCGAAGTAATCAATCACCAGCTCATTTTTATCAGTAAGTGTAAAAACAACTGTAACATCCAGATTTCCCGGATAACCTTCTTCCCTGTCTTTGCTGAGATAATGAAGGGTTAATTTTTGCTTGTCAGATTTTTCATTAATCACTTCCCAGACTGTATTACTAAAATTTTTCAGCCCTCCATGAAGATGATTTTTTCCACTGTTTTGAGCGAGTTTATATTCCTTTCCATCTAAAGAAAATTTGCCATTAGCTATGCGGTTACCATATCTTCCTATGGTTGCTCCAAAAGAATTGTCTCCATTTACATAGTCGTTAATGTTGTCGTACCCAGTAACAATATCATCGAAATCCCCATGGTGATCTGGGGTAATGATTGAGGCAATTTTCCCTCCATAGTTTGTGATTTGCACAATCAGATCATTGTGGTTTTTGAGATTGTACAAGTCAACATTTTTACCATCTATGGTTGTTTTGAAATTTTCTCGGTTCAACATTTTTTGTTTTGCGGTTATGATAGTTAAAGAACTTTGCTCGTTTGATTTTCTATTGCATGAAGTAATAAAAAATGTAATTATAAGTTGAAAATAAACTATTGGTCTCATTGATTTAAATTTAGAATTTTCTGTATTCGAGGGAAACCTTTTCTAACTGATTATGCTGATTTTCCCAGATGAACATTATCGTTTACGTTGATTTGCAAGATATGCCAGTTGCTTGATAATTTTTTATAAAGTTGATATTTCTCTTAATCATATAAAAAAAGATATGAAGAATTCAATTTATTATTGTGATGGTAATGCCAATACTATGGCTTTAGTGTTTCATTTTTACCAATAGAAACTTATTATTTGTAAATTTGATCTATGGAAAACCAAGGAATTGATGTTGAAATTGATGAATTAACAAACTCAGTTCAGAATGTTGTTTCTGGCGATAGTTTTCAAACTGAAGTTTCTTTGGTGACCAAATCTGATTTGAAGACAATTACAAAAGTAATGGGTTGGCAATTTGATTGGAAAATTGAATTAAAGCACCCTGAACGTGATATTTATAAATTGACGATTGTTAATAACCAATCAATAATTCAGGGGTTAGTAAGTTTGGAGATTAAATCAGATCATGTTTATATGCACCTTGTTGAAAGTGCTCCGTTCAATAAAGGAAAATCAAAAATATATTTAGGAGTTCCTGGTAATTTGGTGGCATTTGCGTGTAAATTGTCTTTTCAAAGAGGAAATGAGGGAAACGTAGCATTTATTTCAAAGACTCAACTAATAGACCACTATACAAAAAGTTTAGGGGCTTTTCATTTTGGTGGAAGGTTAATGATTATTGAAACAAAAGCTGCTATGAAGTTAATCAAAAGATACTTTTCGAATATATAAAACTATGGGAAAGCAAAGAATAGAACTAGACGTTGATTTTATCGGAACTCAGGAATCAACATTGACTAAAAAAGAGGAAAAAACAATTAGCGAATATATACGTGTCCGTAGGGCTAAGAAGAAGCCAAAGACTTTGAAAGACAAAATTAAAGCCTAATTTCAAGGCACGTGTACATAAAAAGGGCGCTTTGCAAAAGCGTAATGACAAGTACTCGTCATACTGAACTCCTGTCCTTTCTGGCAGGCTGGTATTTCAGCATTTGTTGGTTATTTTCAATGATCCCAACCATTGAGAAATAACGCTTTCATTCTCAGCAAAAAAAACGACTCATATCATGAGTTTTTATGGTTTTTGCAACAGCTATTTGATCTCAAATAGTTGACAGATCCTGAAATAAACTTGCTTGCAGTAGGCAGGTTCATGATGACAACAAGAGTGGAGTTTACAAACAGGCACCAACAAAAAAAGTAATTTCACATCCTACCAGTTTTATTGCAATAATACCAAAGCCAGAATTTTCAGTTTGTATTGATCACTTATTTGGTCATATTATTTAGAGATTTAAAAAATATTTCATCCTCTTTTATGTCAAAAATATCGGCTATGTTTTCTTTCTAGTGTTCAAAAAGCAAGACTCAAAAAGCAAGACTCAAAATGTTTGACTGCCATTTGCCACTTGATTATAAAAAACATATTCTTGTATAGAATATTTCATTAAACGGATCATTTTATAAATGATTGATTTGTATAGTGCTCCTTTCCTTTCCAATAAAAACAAACTTATGAAAATAATTACTGACAATTTCCTGAAATTGGCGATCGCTTTTTCACTGATACTTTTGGTTTTTTCTTGCTCGCCCAACAATAATGAAACTTCGGATCCTCCAAATATTCTATGGATTGTAAGTGAGGATAATAGTCCGTTTTTTGGTTGCTATGGAGATGAATTTGCTACCACGCCTACATTTGACAAGCTGGCTTCTGAAGGCATTTTATATGAAAATGCATTTGCGAACGCCCCGGTATGTGCTCCGGCCAGGTCTACGATTATAACCGGAATGTATCCTCCAACAATGGGTACTCAAAATATGCGCAGTACTTATCCTACTCCTGAATTCATTAAGTTTTTCCCACAGTTTTTAAGAGAGAAGGGATATTACTGTACAAATAATGCTAAGGAGGATTATAATATAAATAAGCCGGAAGGAGTTTGGGATGAATCTTCTAATAAGGCACATTATAAAAATAGAAAGGAAGGGCAGCCATTTTTTGCCATATTCAATCTGGGAGTGTCTCATGAAAGCTCAATCCACAAAAGTATTCCAAATGATCAGCTACGGCACGATCCGGCAAAAGTTAAATTACCTCCCTATCATCCTGACACCCCGGAAATGAGGCACGACTGGGCGCAGTATTATGATAAAATAGAAGATTTGGATGGGCAGGTAGCAGCAATTCTCAAAGAGTTGGAAGAATCTGGTGATGCCGAAAATACCATAGTGGCATATTACGGAGATCATGGTGGTGTAATTGCAAGAAGCAAAAGATTTGTATATGAGTCGGGGACGCATGTGCCTATGATATGGAGATTTCCGGAGAAATACAGTCACTTGTCTCCCGGAAAGGCAGGCACCAGATTAGATCGCCTGGTGAGTTTTGTTGACCTGGCACCAACCATGTTGAGTTTGACAGCAATTGCAATTCCTGAATACATGCAAGGGAAAGCTTTTTTGGGGAAACAAAATACCAAGCCTGGAGAATATGTACATTTATTTAGAGGAAGGATGGATGAGCGTATAGATATGGTACGTGCTGTAAGAGATAAGCAGTTCAGATACATTAAAAATTATATGCCTCATCGAATCTACGGACAATACATAGAATATTTGTGGAGGGCACCATCTTGCAAATCTTGGGATGAAGCATATAAAGCAGGTAATTGCAATGAACAGCAAAGTGCCTTCTGGGAGCAAAAGCCTCCTGAAGAATTATATGATGTGACCATCGACCCCTGGGAAGTGAACAATCTTGCGGGAGATCCGAAATATAAGGATGTTCTTACGAGACTGCGCCATGAAAATGAAAGATGGATGACTGAAATTCGAGACACCGGTTTAATGCCTGAAGGAGGTATGTCAACAAAAAATCAAAGTACGCCATCATTTGATTATGTACATTCTGACAATTATTCGATAGATGAAATTCTGCATGCAGCTAATGTATCTACGATGAGAGATGATAGTAAAATGGACGAAATCATTTCTTTTCTCCAGGCATCAGATCCGGTTGTAAGATACTGGGGAGCTACCGGATGTTTGATATTGGGAAAAGCAGCAATTTCTGCTAAGAGCGAATTGAAAAAGCTATTGGAGGATAGCAATCCTGATGTACGAATCACTGCCGCGGAGGCATTGTGTAATATGGGGGATTCCAAATCAGGAGGCCCGGCATTGATCGATGCACTCAATGAAAAAAACGAGATGGTGAGAGTACATGCTATGAATAGTTTGGAAATATTGGGAGGAGATGTTGCAAGATTGTCCATACCAAAAGTACTGGAGGTTGTAGGTGATCGCGAAGGTCGAGCATATGATTTAAGAGCAGGTAAAAGGTTGATTGAGATCTACGGAGAATAATTATCGAAAATATCCATAAATAAATGTCACGCCCATGCAACGATGGAGTTGACATTTGCATCTACTATGTGGACGACAAACTACATGAAGCTTCAAATTCAAAAGTCAACATTAGAAATTGATATTATTAAGGCTTGCAAAAAGCAAAATGCACAAGCGCAACGGTGGTTGTACGACCGTTTTTCGCCAGCAATGCTTGGGCTTTGCAAGAGATACGTTAGCGGAGAAATGGAAGCTGAAGATGTGATGATCAGGGGTTTTATGAAGGTATTTACCAAAATAGATTTGTACAAAGGAAATGGGAGCCTTGAGGGATGGATAAAAAGAATAATGATCAATGAGTCCTTGGGATTTATCAGAAAAAACAAAGCCATGTATCTGGAAACAGATATTGAAATTGCTGATCAGGAACCGAATTTTGATAAACTCTCTACCACACTTGAAGCGCAAGATTTACTGAAAATGATCAATGAGTTACCAAGTGGATACAGGACGATATTTAATTTGTTTGCCATAGAAGGGTATTCACATAAAGAAATCGGGGAGCTGTTGGGAATAAGTGAAAATACGTCAAAATCCCAGTTGAGCAGAGCGCGGTTGCATTTGCAAAATAAATTACTTGAAACAGAACGAGTTTTGGAAAAGATAAAGAGAAGCCAGGATGAAAAATAGACTTGATAAATTATTTAGTGGTCAACTTTCAAAACTTGAAAGTGCACCATCTGCGCTTGCCTGGGATAAGATTCATGGTCAACTTAATAAAAATAGAAGATCCCTTTGGAGCAGGCGATTGGGTATTGCTGCGACAATTTTCATCTTCATTTCTATTGGATATCACACATCAAATAATCAATCTATATTAAATAGCGAGTTGGTAGCTGAATCCTTTGAAGTAAAGAAAGAATTTGAGGAACAATCAGTTTTTGATACAGAAATTAAGGAAAATGATTTTAATGAGCATGACGTTGAGCATGAAGTAGAGAGCCCATCTATTGTTAGCGATGAGAAAATTATATTAAAAAAATCCAATCCGAATATTTCACTAAAAAAAGAGATAAAAATTTCGGAAAAGAAAAATGAAGTAGTAATCGAACAGCAAACAATTCATGAGGAAAGACCAATAGAACCTTTGCTGACTATTCTTGAAATGGAAAACTCTCCACAAGGTCAAGCGTCTGTGAAACAGGAGAAATCATATTCGCAAATAAAGATTATTTACAAAGCGAGTAAAAATTCTCAGTTGGTAGGTACAAAGGAAAAATCATATATAGATCGGGGTATAAATAAAATAAATAATTTTTCTGACAAGCACCTGTTCACCCAAGATAGAAAAACGATGTTGCGCAATACCAAGGAAGACTTGCTGGCATTGAATTTTGGTAAACTATTTAAAAATTAACTGACATGATAAATAAAGCGATACGCATAACTGTGATTTTAATATTCACTGTACAATTTCTTAGTGCTGAAAATTTTTCATCTAACAAAAATTTGACAGATACCATTGAAGTCCACTTTGGCGACAAAGGAACAATTTGGATAAATGTAGAAAGTAAAGAAGACCTTGAGGCACTTAAAAAATATGATATCAACATGATGTTGAAAGATATCTCTGTACCCACAAAAGATGAGTTGGAAGAAGAAGAGATTATCATTTTGCAAGATGATGATGGCACCAAATATTTAAAAGATACTGTATTGAAAGTAGAAAGTTCCTGGCTATGGGAAAACAAGATTGATAAATCGGAAGAAAATCAAGATGATGAAGAAATGGAATATGCTTATCAGCGTAAGCCACGTCGTTTTTCAGGCAGCAAAACCAGTTTTGTTTCTGTCTTTGATTTTGGTATAAATAATTATCTGGAAGATGGCAAATACCCTGATGATAATAACCAGCAATATACTGTAAGGCCATGGGGGTCATGGTATGTGGCTATAATGCCAACATTTCAAACACACATCGCAGGGAAATTTTCACTCGATTATGGCGGAGGAATTAGCTGGTATAATTTTAAATTTCAAGATCCGCGAACGAAATTGATTAAAGGAGAAGATGGGGTAATATTTGACCAATGGGATGTAGAATTGCAAGCCTCGAAAAGTAAGCTGACAGTTGTGCACCTGAATGCTCATTTTATTCCAATGTTTGATTTTGGCTACGAGACCAACACAAAAGTCTATGATGATGGATTTGTGCAAAAGAAAACGAGATTCAGAAGAAACGGATTTAGAATTGGTGCCGGGGCTTATATTGGAACAAGAATAGATAGCTGGCAAAAGCTGGTTTGGAGATCTACAGGACAAAAGAGTAAGTTGAGAGAAAAAGATAATTTTTACCTCAATAACCTAAGATATGGCGCCAGATTCATTCTTGGATATGGAGAAGTCGACATATTTGTAAATTACGATATGAGTACCATATTTGCCGAAAACCGTGGGCCGGAATTAAATGCTATAACCTTTGGGTTCTCATTTTAACCCGAATAATTCGGGAGATAATTATTGGAAATGTTCAATATACCTGCCTTGCCAGTGAGGTAGGCGTTTTTGATGCCTTGTCTCTGAAAAAAAATACCTGTCCGGTATTTCAAAACGAATTAATAGTGGTGTCCATATTCCTTCTTAATAATCTTATCAAAAACTGCCCAATGTTCTTCGGTCATTCTTCCTGGGGTAAAAAGGCAAATACCGGCAGCACCATTTTCCATAGAACCTTTGATGGCAATCTCCAATTCTGCTGGAATTAATCCATGGTTTTCAGGATCATTTTCTGCTGTTTTATTCTCTGGGTTTGGGCAAATAAACAGGCCGCTGTACAAGGGCATTTTTCCAGCCAACGCTGTTACACCTTCCTTGGTGACTTCACCCACCCATTCCGGTTTTTCTAAATAAAAATCATTGTAGTTCATTGGAAATACGGCATCGAGATTCCATTTATCCCATTCCTGCCTTGTGGTCTTTTTGGCTACTGAATTAGGTCCTGGGAATACTGCGGCGTTGATTTGCTTTCCTTTGCCATGCACCAATTTGGCTAATCTATTGACAATATTTGTGATGAGATCATACCGAAACTGTTTCCATTCCCCCACCTGCGAAGGGTCTTCAACTGATTTGATGTCAATGCCTGATTTATCTTTGAAATCACCAACACATTTATCGCAATAGCAATAGTCATATTCCGGGAATTCTCTGTCCATGACCAACCCATATTTATTCCAAAGACCTTTGCCGAGAATTACATCAGGAAACCGAATATAATCCAGATGGATGCCATCAACCTCAGGAACGTCAGCAACAGCACCATACATTACGGCTAAATATTCATAGACTTCCTCACGACTTGGACACAAGAATTTATAATAATCAACATAGGCCGGCTTGTCATATGCCGATTCGCCTTTTCCATTGATTGCGTACCATTCGGGTTTGAGTTGTGGATTTTTTGCCTGAATCATTGTCGGAATCCAAGTATGAAATTCTAAACCGGATTTTTTAGCAATTTTCCCAACGCGTGCATAGGTCTCCGGATTATGACCGCCATTGTACATCACGCCATCAATCCCCCTCATTTTCAAGGTATCAAATTGATTTTTTAGTTCTAGGTCTGTTAGTTTACCAGGGCCACCCATCCATCCATAAACAGGGATTTTATACTCCTGAGGTTTAGTGCACGATATAATGATAATGGCTGAAAGAAATAGTATAAAATTTTTCATAAACAGGCTTCAAAAAAGTGTGACAAAAATATAATAATTACTAATATCGCTTAACGTCTCCTTTAATCTCAATTTTCGGGTGTCGAACTACCGCCCGATATTCATATGTTACATTGGGCTTAATTCCTTCAATCTCAATGGAAAAATTTCCCATGCTTTCCACATTGATAAATTTTGAGTATGTCCATTCTCCACCGGACAGATTTTCAGCAAAGCCGGCATAGGGTCGATAAAGGAATCCTACTTCCAATTTTTCCCCGTTTCCGTTCTTAACCAACTCACCATGCAGCCTCACTTTTCCGTTAATCATTTCCGCATCCAGTGTGTTTACAAACGGCGGATCCAAAGCTGGCTCAACATTTTCCAACTTTACGACAATAGGATTTGCCCATTTATGATTGTTATAAATCCGCTGAGCGCGAACAACCGATATATGTAGTCCGTCATCTTTTTGCTCAAATCTTGCCGAGGCATCAGCGGCTGGATTATATTCTACCAATTCTCCACTTTGCCCCAGCACGTTTATCTTTGTTTTGGGGGTCGATTGTATTGATTTAAGCATAAATACTTTCCTTTCTCCTCTCGTCCAATCAGCATTTTTTGTTAAATAAACATACACCGCATTGCCATTCTTCGATTTTGAAAACCAAATGTTCTCTTCATTGGTGATGATCCAGGGGCGCACATTTTCAATAGATTCCATATTTACAAAATTCCATGCTGCCAATTCGCGGAGTCTACTTTCCTGCTCAATGGGCAATTCGCCATTGGGTTTCGGACCAACATTTAAAAGTAAGGTACCACCTTTAGCTCTACTCTCAATCAATATTTCGATCAGCCGTTCTGCAGATTTGTAATTTTCATTTGTGGGTTTATACTGCCATTGCGTTCCCATGGTCACACAAGCTTCCCAGGCCTCATTGCTTGCTAAACCGGGAATTGATTGTTCGGGAGTAGAAATTGCACCACGCGTAACCAAAATGTCAGGTTGCAAACGCCAAACGACTTCCTTAGATTTTTCCTGTAAAGGTCCCTCGCCACCATCAAAGAAAATGACGTCTATTTTTCCATAATTGGTCATCAGCTCTGTGAGTTGCTTTTCAGTATAATCAAGGTAACTTTCCATCACTTCTTCAGGAAATGGATTAGTAAATTTTCTTCTGACCGTCTGACCATTGCGATGCAGCCAGTGAAAATCTTCCGGAGAAAAATAAAAGCCAACTGCCAGCCCATATTTCCTACATGCTTCGACATACTCATTTACCAGGTCTTTTTCATATGGGGTATTTAAGATATTGAAATCTGTAGTATTGGTATCCCAAAGACAAAATCCCGAATGGTGCTTGGTGGTAAGAACAATATATTTCATTCCGGCCAGTTTGGCCAATATCGCAATGTCTTCAGCAGAAAACTTTTTGGGATTGAATGTCTTTGGCAATTCGTTAATAAATCTTTCGATATAGTCCTGAGATGCACCTGCCATGGAGTGGCTGATCACGACACCCAGTTGACTGTCAAAGCTAAAATGTATGAACATGCCGAGGCCGGCATCTTGTAGCCATTCAAGTCGCTCGGGTTTATTGCGATCCAAAAAAGCTTCCTCATATCCAGGTGTTGTCTGGGCAATACCACTAAGTGCGATCAATAATAAAAATGCGAGGTTAGATAATATTTTCATAGAAAATACTGGATATAATTTAGAAAATGTAGATATACGAATATAGTAGATTATTGTATCATTTAGGAGTCATGATTCAATGGTATCTGATAATTCATACTATAAGGTTTAGCACAACATTAAATATTTATTGCTGTTATTCAGCTTTTTTGAACTTCAAAAATAGAATCAAGCAATAGTGCCCCAAAAACATGTAGTTTCCAGTTCAAAAATAACCTACTCGTTTAAATTTTGTTGTACGCAGATTTTGGTTAGGCAAGTTAAATATCCAGAGGATGCTTGACTTGCCATACTATCATATAAACTAATTTTGCTTATTTAGTAAACATTATTCCTTTACACAATGGTTCGTTATAAAATTTTAACACATTGATTATGAGTGATTTACATGATTTATAAAATGTCTTATAAACAACTGATAGTCAGGTATTTAATTTATAATTCATCATTTATAATTAATAATTAAACGAAGTGTTGTTACAGACACTTACTTTTTAATAATTAATTTCGATTCGAACAACTTATCCCTTTGGTAGAGCTTAACCACATACATCCCATTCACCATGCCTGATACATCAAGTACGGTTTCCGATTTATAAATTTCCTGAGACATCAAGACCTTACCACTCATAGATATAATATGAACTGAGTAGCCGCTTTCAACCTTATCTAATCGGATCGTCAGTTCCTTTTCAGTAGGATTTGGTGATATGGTGATCATTTTTTTCTCCGACTCTACTCCTGTGATGATGTGTTCATCTATCTCTCCATTACAATCATTGTCGAGATTGTCAGTGATTTCAACCGCTCCAGGATAAACAGTATCATTGGTGTCGTCACAGTCATCGGCATTGATGGCATAACCAGCTGGCTGGGTGCAGGCAGTAGTTGTAGCATTGGCATCTCCAAAGCCATCTTCGTCGGTATCGGCATACCAGGTATCACCGGTAGTGAAGGTTTTATCAGTATCGTTGCAGTCATCTGCATTACTCACATACCCTGCTGGCTGGCTGCATGCCGTGGTAGAAGCATTTGGATCGCCAAAGCTATCCTCGTCAGTATCAGCATACCATATATCATCGCAATAGGTATATATCGATACCTTTTCCTTAATATATCTGTTATTTATTAGATAAATTGTTTTTCCGTCATTCGAAAAAGCCACATCTCTTAGCCTCCCGTTTAATGCCTGATCTGCCCCAAAAAATCTTTTAGGATTCGGGTTTCCCTCTGTTGAAGGAGCGATTTCTCCATTTTCCAATAATTTCAATTGGTACAACTCCTGATCACTTTCATTGCCATTTTTTAGTGTTACAATCAGCAAACTGTTTTTCCATTCAGGAATGCCATCGCTTCCATAATAGATGCCATCTGATGGAGCTACTGTACCCCAGGCCAGCCATCCTCCCGCATTGTATGTCGTACCCCAGGCATAAAATGGTTGCACCAGTGAGTCGTTAGCAATACTTGGATGCGGGGTGTAGTTTGTTACATAATCCGTCTCTTCAGCATAATTACCATCGTGGTATCCGCTCACATCTTTCCATCCATAATTCATGCCTTTGTAAAGTATATTGATTTCATCGTCTGTCTCGGGCCCATGTTCAATATTGTAGAGCACATCTAAATTGGTGTTGTACATCAACCCCTGCGGATTTCGATGCCCACGTGTGTAGAAAGAATTGCCGGATATAGGATTGTCGGCAGGTATAGTTCCATCTATATTATAGCGAAGAATTTTTCCTATTTGAGTATTAGGGTCTTGGGTATAATCAGCAGGTACCGGATCAGTTACATAACAAGTACTGGATCCACCATGGTCTCCTGTCGATAAGTATAAGTACGATTGTGCATTTTGCTTTACGGCCAACAATCGGCCTCCTATATGGCCATAACCAGTGGCAATAGAGCTGACAAGATCGGTGTTGTTTGTCACTGTTTTGGTGGTGGCGTCCCACTTCAATCGCTTAATTTTAAACTTGGTAGCCGGTACTGGCGTGGTGCCGCTGTTATAAGAATACACAAAATAAATATAGGCCTTGGCAGGGTCGGTGAAGTCGGGATCGAGCGCCAGGCCAAGTGTTCCTGCCCCAATGGAGCTGTTGCAACCTGGCTTGTTTTCAATGGAAGAGCCGGGGAAGTAGTCAGAGGCGGTATAGACGATGGTTTTATCTCCATTTGTTGGGTCAATGCGTGAGACCCTGCCGCTATCTTCTGTGACCCAAAGAAAATCATCGGGACCACAGGTGATTTCCCATGGGGTAGATAAGGAAGTGGGTAATTCGGAACGCACAAATGATTGCGACTGTGCAGAAAATGCCAGTAAGAGCAGTATAAAGGATAAATTGATTTTTTTCATAAAATTTGTATTGTGTTGCATTGCGTTATAATTATTCATTTTATTTACTTGTATTGTATAATATGGACACTTCGTGAAATTGTCAAATATTAATTGTTAATTATAAATTAATTATCTGAATTAATAGTTCGTTATATTTTCATAAGTCTTTCACAATGAAAACTTTCCAAAAGTTGCAGATAATTAGTTAGTCATTGATTATCAAATAGATAGCTTTTTAAAAACAAAACTTTTGGAAAGTTTAACGAACCATTGCTGAATACCAATCCATTAATATAAAGCTTAATTGCCCAGTAATTTTGCCTCCCCCTCAGAGTTACTCGATAGAGGACTCTTAGAAACTTTGGAAAACAATTAAAGCCCCTGTGGGTCTTCCTTTTGGAAACCCTAAGATGTTTGCTCTTACTCATTGATCAACAGATCCAGATTAAGTCCATTGTAATTGGTTGCAGGCCCATATCCTGTGTTACTCCAAGATGCTGTTCTATCTACCAGCATAAAGGTTATTTTGTTGCCCACCACACCTATTTCCTTTCTTGATACTGCACCCTCATATTTGTTGTCTGCAAATTGCCGGTACATGTGTGGCGTATCATAATCAGACACCAAATTATCCCAGGCATCGGTATTGCTATTCCATCTGCTCAACCAGGCATGATCTGCCGTAGTTCCAAAATCCATATCATAACCTTGCGCTTCGGGAGTAGCATAAAAACCCGCCCACCCTGTGCTTGTATCATTATCAGTATTGATACGCCAATAAGGGGTATAGCTCACATCTATAGGATTGGTTGATTTATAAAAGAAATAAATCGAATCGGAGTCCGAAGTGGCCTTAATTTCTACTATTGTTCCGTTTCCTCCAGAGCTGACAGCTCCGCCGTCGCCAGTAAGTAAAACGGGTACGTTTGCCCAATCGCTAAAGTCGCCATCAATAGAGTAATAACTATATTGATGAGAGACGGAATGGCTTCCTCCAGTATTGCTGGCTGTTAAGGAAACAGTATATATGCCTGTAGTCGCATAGGTATGGCTTGGGTCTTTTTCGGTAGAACTATTGCCATCGCCAAAATCCCATTCATACGAAGTTGCGGCAACAGATGTATTAGAAATAATAATGGTTTTTCCACTGGTTTTTGAAGTGGACGTAGCGATAGGTGGTGCAATCACCTGAACTTCCTGTTCGCTTGTAGTAGCGCCGACGGCATTGGAGGCAGTCAAAATAACCGTATAGGTTCCGTAATCGACATAAACTGGGACAGGATTTTTTTCTGTGGAGATCGGTGAGCCATCGCCAAAATCCCAGGTAAAGGACAATGTTGGTTCGCCTGTAGTCGTATTAATGAAAGTAATTGTTTTCTCTGAAATCACAAAAGTGAAATCTGCCATGGGCGCAGATGGTATATCGTTGACAACTACCACAGAGGTTTTTGCATCTGTTTTTCCTTCTGTATTTGTAGCCGCCAGAATAACCTTATACTCCCCTGTTTCTGCATAGGTATGCATCGGTTTTTCTTCTTCTGACGAATTACCATCGCCAAAATCCCATTGATACTCGGCGGCATTTTCAGAGATATTTTCAAAGCTGACCACATCTCTTGTTACCGTAAAATTAAAACTTGCTACCGGTGGAGGAATCGGATTTTCTTTTTCTGCGCAAGACCAAACCAGCAACATCGTAATGGCTGTATATAAAAATCTTTTTGTTGTATTTATCATTAATATAAAATTGGTTAATCCGAATAAGTTGGGGAAAAGTTAAGATATGACAGGTTTCTTTCTGAATAAATGCTACTTATTTTTAGCGATTTCCCATGAATTTATTTTAAACCTGCCAGGTCTCTTTGCTTAACTAATTGACATTGCTCCCCCTCAGAGCCACTCAATAGAGCCTGCTTACAGGTGAAAGGCAGGGACTCTGAGGAACACGAATGCTGAAAGTCACCCAAACTTTATATTCGTCAAATTGGTATTCAAAACATTTACTGCTTCGTTTCACCTGAACTCATTTGTCCAGCATCCTTAAAAAGGTGATGCTGAACGGAAGAAAAAAATATAATGGTGGTTGGTGTAGATTTTTAGAGATTATTCTCTCTGTATCATAATTTTTGATGTATGGATATTCCCCTTATCCGAAAGAATCAATATGTATATTCCATCTTTTAAGCTTTTCACGGATATTTTTTTGTTTTCCTGAAGTCTTAGCGAAAGCGCTTGTTCTCCCAGGATATTAAAAATCCGCATAGTTGCCGTGTCAGAATAGGTGCCTTTAATCCTGAGCCATGTAGAAGCTGGGTTTGGGTAAACATCGAAGTTTGAAAGCTTTTTCTCCAAGCCCGCCTCCGGATCGGACAGGCCCGTGATTATGCTAACCATAAACGATGAATTGGCTTCTGCGGGGTTATAACTTCCATCTCCCACCTGACTTACCGTTACTGTTACAGTTCCCGCCGTTCCGTCAAGGGTGATGGTATTGCCCGAAATAGATGCCGGACCGGATACGGCATAAGTGAGTTCCAGACCAGAGTCCACCGACGCATCTACATCAAAAGGATCACTATTCACAAGCTTGTCTTCGATAGGTGTAATGCTAATCGCCTGATTCTTTTTTTTAAATAGGACAGACAAGGTATTGGAGTAGGCAGAACTTCCTCCTTCTATATTGTAGGCCAATATGCGGTAGTGATAGCTCTCACCGACTGTGATCGCAGCATCACTATAGCTGCTTGTGTTTGCTGCCAGGGTGGCAATTTCTGTAAAGGTGCTACCTCCATCTTCTGAGCGTTCGATGGTAAACCCCTTCTCATTGGTAGAGATGTCTGTCCATGCTAAATCAATTTTGCTTTCAGTTACCGCTGTGGTATCTAAATTTTCGGGAGTATCGGGTATGTAATCTACACCTCCATTGGTAATGCATGCATCGCAGCCAATGCGCTCTGTGGAAATAACAAAATTGTCAAAATACCTTTCCAGTACTTCAGGCGGGCCTGCGTTCCAGTAGTTTTCAATCAATATGGTATTCAACTTATAATTATTGGGGTCAGAATTCCAATCGGCATGCCAGTTCATATCGTAAGTACCGGCCTGCTTGATACCATTGATCCAAAATTCCATGATACCGTCTGAACTGCCCGGGGTATTGAGCTTGACATGCGTTTCTATACAAAACCATTTCCCTGCATTTTCGGGACTAAAAAGGTCAATATTGCCTGCTTTGGAGCCAAGCCATCTTAAGTTGGCAAAATCATTGTATTTAGTTGTAACCAAATTCCCGTTCAAATCTATTCCACTGGCAGGATCCATAATTAAATAATTATCTGGACTTCCTCCTCCTGACCATATGTGGCCAATCATACCCTGAGACCAATTTTCCGTAGCCATGGTGGTTACCCGACTTAGTTTAGCTGCACCACCGCCATACCAACCGGGCTGCATGCGCACATCTATACGCCAGTATATTTCATCATAGTCTGTGTTTTGGTTTAGTGGAGGATTGCCAATATAAAGATCTGGCGTTTTGCCAAAAGATTTCTTCAGGCTACCTGCTTCTGATGACGTGCCAGGTTGAAAGGTCGCCCGTAACCCTTTGCTCCCAGCCTTGCCTACTTCAGCCATTTTAAGCTTATTAGAAACTTCAAAATACTTTCCTGATAATGTGCCGTCTTCAAAGTCATCGCAAAAGATTGTCCCGGCAGGAGCATCAGCGCATGTAAAGCAAGTAAGGCTTGTTGGTTCTTCAACAATTACTGTAACGGTTGCTATGGCTGTGCCACCCAAGCCATCACTTACCGTATAAGTAAATGTGTCGCTCCCCAAATAATCTACATTAGGGGTGTAAGTGACATACGATGTATTGTTGACTACCGTGCCATTTGTGCCTTGTGTAACAGCCGAAATACTGAGCGCATCGTCATTGGCATCGGTATCATTACCTAAAACATCAATCGTGCCGGGCAGGTTTTTATAGGCTTTGGCGTCGTCGTCCACACCTACTGGTGCTACGTTTACAGGTACTTCTACACAGGCACAACCGATCGGCTGGGTAGAAATGATCAGGTTGTCATAATATCTTTCTTGGTCTATAGGTGGAGAACCCGGTGAGTACCAATAATTTCCCATTTCTATGGAGTTGATACCATATTCTTCCCAGGTATTGTGCCAATCTACGGTATCTAAAGAGGCCTCTAAAACGCCATCAATCCACAGCTCAAATACGCCATCACTACTTCCGGGCGTATTTAATTTTACACGTGCTTCGATGCAATACCAGGTGTTGGAATTTGCTGTCGCGAATACTTCTGTTGTAGCCGGGATGGTATCTGCTACATATCTGAGGTTTCCCCAATCATTTTGACCAGTACTGACCAACACGCCATTTTCATCTATTCCGGTACGAGCTTCCAGTGACAGCATGTCGTCTCCAGGGAACGTCCTGATGGAACCTATCATGCCCTGTGCCTGAGTGCTGGTAGCAAAAGTCATGATACGGCTTACAAAACCGCCGCCGCCACCTGACCAACCATCTTGGGTGCGCATGTCAAATCGCCAATAAATTTCTTTATAATCCACTGTTGGATTTAGGGGCGGGTCACCGATAAAATTACTGGGTGTTTTCCCGAATGTCTTTTTTAAGTATCCCGCATCAGGTACACCATCTTCAAAAACTACTTTAAGGCCTTTAGAATTATCAGCACCTACATTGTCGATGCTTACTTTGCTGACATCGAAGTATCTTGTATCTAAACCTTGAGACTCGAAATCATCGCAAAAAATAACTCCTGCTGGAGGATTGTCGCAGGTAAAACACTGGCTATGAGCCAAGCCAGATAGAAAAAATAAACCTATGGATAATTGTAATACTTTTATCATCTTTCTTAAGATTAAGGTGGCCGAATCCAAAATGGAAGCCGGCTTTAAAACTTATTATCTTGATTGTAAGCGTCGTTTCAGAATGCTTTCATCAAAGATAAAGATTATAGTAGGTTGGGTTCTGATACCCACATTAGGGCAGGTTACTTATTTTACAGATCCTGAAATATCCATCTGCCGTCAGTGCAGGAATTCAGGATGACTTTAAAAATTTAAAGCATTTATAAAAACCCGACCATTTGCCGGGTTTTTATAAATTATTAATTCAACTATGATTATTCGTTAGCAACTAAATCAAGCTCTAAAGAAGCCTGATCTTTTGCTGGGCCATAGCCGCTGTTAGACCAGGTGTTATCCCTATCCACTAATAAGAACGTAATTTTGCTCCCTGTAATTCCTACGTGCTCTCTTGAGATAGCTCCTTCGTATTTTGAATCGGCAAATCTCCTTGAAACTTCAGGATTAACATCGTTCTTAAACCATCCTTCAAATCCAGAAGTTTCCGCATCCCATTTATTGATCCAATACTGGCTATCGCAACATGTACCAAAATCGATGTCAAAACCATCATCCGTGCCATTTTCCCACCAGCCGATCCATCCAGTAGATTTATCATCATCGGTATCTACACGCCAGTAAGGTGTATAATTTGCATCTAAAGTATTGGTAGATTCGTAGTAAAAGTAAACTGAATCGTTATCTGATATGGCTTTGATGGCAATGACAGTACCATTATAGGTAACATCGTAAGCCGCAATGTCAGCCCAGTCAGAAAAATCACCATCAATGGCATAATAAGATAATTCCATTTCTTGCGTATCTTCTCCAAATGCATTGGTAGCTACTAGCTTGATCGTGTATTTGCCTGTAGCGGCATACATGTGCGCAGCAGGATCCTGGTCTGTAGAAGTGGTACCATCACCAAAATCCCAAGCATACGAATCAGCATTTAAAGACATGTTTGTAATAGTAAGTCTCTTACCACTTGTCTTGTAAGTAAAAATAGCTTCAGCATCTACCGCTACGGTAATTACTTCTAATTTAAGGGTAACTCCTGTAGTGTTTGTCGCTGTCAATTTTGCAGTATAAACACCATAATCAGTATATATATGTACCGGATCTTTGTCGGTAGAGCTGTTGCCGTCGCCAAAATCCCAGGCATAAGAATCTGCAGGGTCACCATCGCTGGTTGTGTTGGTGAAGGTTACCGTTTTGTCCACTACCTCAAAAGTAAAATCGGCTACCGGCGCTGTAGGCACATCACTTATTGCGAAACTAAGTGATTTGATGTCTGTTACTTTTTCAGAATTTGTAGCGGTTAATTTTACAGTATAATTACCTAAAGCCGCATAGGTATGGGTTGGAGATACCTCTGTTGAAGCAGAAGAACCATCACCAAAATCCCATGAGTAGGTTTCGGACTCTGTAGATGTATTGGTAAAAGTAACTACATCTCTTACGATGTCGAAAGTGAAACCGGCCACAGGAGGCGGAATAGGATCATCCTTCTTGCAAGAATAAATGAATAGCATACTCAGGCCAATGCCCATAAATGCTATAGTTTGAAACTTTTTTGTTAGATTTTTCATAATTGAGCTAATTAAAAATTAAAGTAAAATAAAATATTAAATAAAATTCAAATTTATTAACACGTTGACTTTCAGCGTGTTGTAATATTGCATATTGCCATCTTTTTTCAGATGTTTTTACTTGTCGTCAGGCAGGTGTAGACATCTCAGTTTTCTAATTTATATAGTTAGGTTACTAAAACCAGGGCGTAATTCTGGTAGGTAATTCCGAACCGGTGTAAGCATAAGGCACATTTGGGTTCGCATCCCACCATACTTTGGCCAATCTGGTATTTACGCCTCCAATTCGATCTACGGCTTCTTTGAAGTTGGCACTGTTGAGGGATTGCTCTATATCCGGCCATCCCATTCTTCTCGGTATTACGCCTTTCAAAATATCGGTATCGGGGCCAACCTGCATGATCGGATATCCAGTCCTTCTCCACTCTGCCCAGTTTTGATACTCAAGTGGATAAAGCGCAACGTTCTTTTGACTTATTATCTGTTCCAATTTTTGTTCCTGCGAACCGGATAATATTGTGGCAGGTGATGCAAGAAATGTATCAATTTCGCCTTGGGTAAGTTTTTTATTGGCCAATAACGAAGCAACATCCTCAGCTGTCCACGAAGGGTACAGTTGAGCCAGCACGTCTGGCAATTGAGGGGCAGAATGGTCGTAAAATTCTTTGGCCCAATTCATTGCCTCTGTTATGCCTTTTTTATAATAATCTTGCGCATCACCATTCTTCAATCCAAACAAAGCCGCTTCGGCAAGGGCAAAATACACCTCTGAAGATCGCAATACCGGAACTTCAATTACAGGCACATACCACAAATCACTAATTCTGGAAGAAGACTCCTGCCCCCATGGGTATTTATATTCGATCGGTACATTACCTAATAGAGGTCTGCCTCTGTATCCGAAAGGATTGCCGTTATCATCGGTAAATGCAGCCTTTGCAGTATCGGCCCAAATTTTTATTCTCGGGTCGTCATTCTTCAACATGATATCGGTAATTTCCTGTCCTATATTGTCTTTGATAACATCTTTTCCCCAGTTAAGTAGATGAATATACTTGGCGTTATTGTTCTCCTGAATATCTGTGGATGTGAACATGATGGCGTCATCATCTCTTGATAAAATAAGGTCGGCAACAGACAAATCACTCATATTGTCACGAGCCAATTGTTCATCGATATATCTGACACGCAATGCCAGGCGAAGTCTGAGCGAATTGGCAAACTTCCTCCATTTGCCTACATCACCACCATATACCAAATCGGCATCTCCATAGCTTTCTTTTGTAGAATCCAGAGCACTGGCCGCTTCTTTTAGCACCTTAAAGAAATCTGTATAGATGTTTTGCTGTGTATCGTATATCGGACTGGCTATCAGATCAAGTTTTGGCTTACTGGACTCAAAATAGGGTACATCGCCAAAAACATCCGTTAGTTTGGCAAAAACCCACACTTTCATGATTCGTGCAATTGCTGTTTTATTAACCAATTCGGGGTCGTCTTGTGTCAGGTAAATTATTTCCGTAAGATTATTGGTAAACTGTGTATAAGTACTATTCCACTCTCCGCCGGTTGATTCACCCTCTCCAAAGGGAAGGTTTGAGCCTGAATACGACATGCCAGAGTAGTTTCCGATGGTACCCGATCCATTGGGGGTATTTCTCTTTATCGCCCTCACTTGCACATAAGTAAGCATGAGATTGACGTCAATGATTTCTTCAGTAACCAACTTGTTACTTGTATTCAACTCTTCGAAACCATCTGTGCATGAATAACTCATGAGTATAGCCATCGAAAAGAATACAGCGAATTTTATGTTTTTGTATGTATGCATCATATTAAATTTTAAGGATTGTAAAAAACGTAGACTAAAAAGTGAGGTTTACGTTTAGGCCAAAGGTTCTTGTGGTCGGTATAGAAAAACTTTCAAAACCTCTGGAGAAAGCAGCCCTGTTTGGCGCCGACTCAGGAGAAATTCCCATGTCCTTCAAACTGTTTTGAAGATAAAATAAATTTCTGCCTACCACTGAAACGCGTATGGTTTGGAATACGGAATTTTTCAGCATGTTGGAATTAAAAGTATAGCCGAACATGATCTCTCTCAGCATAACATAGCTAGCATCAAATATAAATTCTTCATGTATCTGACCCCATGCCCTTTGGCCCCAATAGGTTTGCCCATTTACCGCTTGCGTATTTTCTGAATAACCGATTACATTTCCGAATCCATCCAAATCTTCCGTTACACCGTCGAGTATGCCTACGTAGGGAAGTTGTGCACCGTCATCATCCGTGTCACGCGGCCTCCTTCCTTCCAAAGTGAAAAGGCCTGTTCCTTTGGCGGTCATGTCTTTTTTGGTCCGCGAAAAAAGCTCGCCTCCCTGAACAAAATCAACAAGTACATTCATGCGAAATCCCTTATAAGAAAAGGTGTTGTTTAGTCCCCCGACCCAGTCGGGAGTGATGTTTCCCAGCACACTCACTTCATCTTCCTTTACATAGGCACCTCCTTCACTCACGATTTTTCTCCCATCGGGGCTGCGCTTATACTTGAATCCAACAATATCGCCATAAGGTTCTCCCGGTCTTGCCTCAATAGAAACGCCATCTAAAGGAGTAACCAAGGATAGGGTCTCTAACCCGGGCACCAACTCGACAACTTCGGAATTATTCTTGGCATAATTGAAGTTTACGTCCCAATTGAAGCCTTTACCGGAACTGATGACATTTGCATTTAAAGTAATTTCTATTCCGTTGTTTCTTATTTCTCCGGCATTCACTATGGCATTTGAGAATCCGCTACTTGTAGATAACTGTATAGGGACAATTTGATTGGTCGTTTTTCCATCATAATAGGTCACATCCAATCCTACTCTGTTATTGAAAAACCGGAGATCAAAGCCTACTTCCCAAGACTCGGTGAGCTCGTTTTTGAGGTTCACATTTGCCAACTCAGTTGGCAAGTCCGCATATCCCTGTCCGTTATAGCTATTGGTATATAAGTTGTAACTCATCTGCGTTTCATACGGATCTGTGTCGTTACCAACCTGTGCCCATGAAGCCCTGAGTTTTCCAAAAGTTAAGATGTCTGAATTTATTTCGAAAGCATCAGTAAAGACATAGCTCAAACTTATAGATGGATAAAAGAATGATAAATCATTTATCCCCAAAGCTGAAGACCAGTCATTTCTTCCGGTGATATCCATAAACAGGTAATTCTTATAAGCCAACTGCCCCATGAAATAAAGGGATTGAATTTCTTTTTCGGACAAGCTATTTCCGTTAATCACATTTCCGGCATTGGTTACATTATATACACCGGGGATTCTAAGCTCACGGGAGTCTTGAAAGCTACTTTCCATTGATCTTGTAAAACGGTTGCCCCCTACTGAGAATGATCCTGCTAAATCAGCGCTCAAATCTCCCGTAGCCGTCAAAAGAAAATCTGAATTAATCTCTTTGGAGATGGCTGTGGAGTTTAGCACCCTTCCGGTATTATAAGGATAAATAGAACCAACCGGCCAAATTCTTTCTCTACTGTCGTCGTACCAGTCAACCCCTGTTCTTGCCACCAAACTCAGCCAATCGGTAAATTCATACTTTAACGAAGCAAAGCCAATCATACGGTTTCTCTCATCGCTGTTGGTGATTTCATTTACAATATAAAAGGGATTGCCGTTTCCTGAACCAGGAAATTTGCCCGGTTCGCCGGTTTTTTTATAATAATCATTCAAAAAATCCATAGGTGTCATTCTGCCCATGATGGCCAGCAAGCGCGCAGGGTTACCAATGGTGCCTAAAGTAGGTCGTCCTTCAAATTTGGTATTGGTATAATTGATCTTGCCATCAAATGACAGTTTGTCTGTAAGCTTGCTATTTACCCTCAGGTTGAAGGTATTTCTATTTCCTTTATGATTGGGCGTAATGCCTTTAGTGTAAGTATTCCCGATAGATAATCTTGCTGTAGTATTATCTGTTCCGCCTGAAAAAGAGAGCATATTATTGGCAATCAGGCCTGTTTCCCAAAAGTCTCTGACGTTGTTAGGGTCTTCGGGCAAAAGTGTCCTCGTCTTAAGGTCTTCTCCGGGCATTAAATACGGATCTGAGATTACCCTTCTGCCATCCAGGGGAGGCCCCCAACTATCGTTGAGCCATACCGGAAATACGGAATCGTAAGGTTTGCCATCAATAATATCCTGGCCTGCCGGAAACATATTGGTGCCTTCGTAACCCAGACCGTATTGATTTTGAGTTTTGGGTACAAGGTTGAGCGTTTCTATTGATGTGGTAGAATTGAACTCAACCCCAATTCCTTTTTGAGAAGTGCCAGACTTGGTAGTAATGAGGATAACGCCATTGGCTCCACGCGAACCATAAAGTGCTGATGCTGCCGGTCCCTTCAAAACGGAAAGAGACTCAACGTCTTCAGGGTTGATATTACCTATTCCATCACCGTAATCCTTATCTTCCCAGGTGCCGCCGGAACTCATTCCATTATTAGATATAGGCACACCATCCACCACATATAAGGGTTGGTTGCTGCTGACAAGTGAACTATTTCCCCTTATAGTAACCGAAGCTGATCCTCCCGTACCGGACGCTGGGTTTGATATCTGAACACCGGCTACCTTACCTGTAAGATAATTGGCAATATTGATTTCTCTCGAGGCTGTCATTTCTTCCCCTTCCAACTCCTGCACCGCATACCCCAAGGCTTTCTTTTCTCTTTCTAAGCCGAAAGCCGTCACGACAATCTCCGATAGCGCAGTAACATCAGGGGTCATGTTAAGGTCAATTACTGATTGAGTGCCAACATTAATTTCTTCTGTTAAATAACCTACTGAACTAAAAACCAAAACTACGTTTTCATCAGGTACATCAAGTTTATAGTACCCCTCTACATCAGTAACAGATCCTTGTGTGGTACCTTTTATGGTCACATTTACACCGGGCAAACCCTCACCGTCTTCCGAAGAAGTGATCCTGCCGGTGACAGTGAGGTCTTGAATAGTAATGCTTACTGATGATTCGAATTCATTATTTTTGTTCCGGATTACTGAAATGTTATTGTTATATTGTTTAAAATGTAAATTTGCCTCTTTAGATAGTATGAGTAAATAATCATACACTTTCAAATTTTTTCCTACCAAATCAACTTTTACTTCCGATTTAAGAATTTTCCTGTCGTAAGTAAATTCATATCCGGTATTTTTCTCCAATTCATTGAATGCCTGCAACAGGCTGACATTTTTTAAGTTCAAATCGAGCTCCTTGTCTTTAATGCTCTCAATAATCTGAGCATCAGAATGAAATGCCAATAACACAGAAAAGGTAAAAACCTGTATCAACGTTCCATAAAAAATTAATTTTGTCAACATCACAACAAGTGAAAGTAATTTAAATTTCATAATTTTGTCTTTTATAATTACACATTAATTTAAGAGTTCTGTAAGTTGTTGGCGCAACTTCAGACCTTTGAGATAACCGATGTCTATTTGTCATCGGTTATTTTTTTTATCCATAGTCGTGTTTTTTCATTTCATTTTTAATTTTATATTATCTTCCTTAAGTTGATATTCAAATCCTTCGCTATGAGACAATAATTCTAATATTTGCTCCAAAGAAGCATTTTCAAATTTGGCATCGAGATTCCAAAGTGGCTCCTCTCCTTCATTTTCAAACTTAACTCCATACCACCTCTCCAATTTTTTGATAACCGTAAGGTAATCAGCATTTTCAAAAAGAATTACTCCTTCTTTCCAGCCGATAACTTTTTTAGAATCGAATTTGCCGCTTTTTATTACGCTACTGTTTTGAAAGGAAACATATTGGCCTGCGTCTAATAATATGCTATTGTCTGGATTATCTTCATAAATAGTATGTACCTCTACCTTGCCTTCTATCAATGATACATCTATTGTTGATTTTTCTTCGTACGCATTTATATTGAAAGCTGTACCAAGCGCTTTAGTAATTATGCCTCCGGATTGAACTATAAATGATTTTTCTTTATTTTTTGCTACATCGAAGAAAGCTTCTCCCTCCAATATCACCCACCTGACACTATCTTTAAATCCTTCCGTGAACTTTATACTACTTTCTGCATTTAGATTTACAATAGATCCATCAGGTAGATGAATAGTTGATTTGACTCCAGCAAGGTTCTTTTTTTCTATGGTTTTCGATGTGACAATACCAACATTTACTTTAGGAATAATTGAGAATTCATTGATTAGAAAAGTAAATGTGAATACAAATACCAAAACAGCAGCGACACGATAAATGATAGGGATTAGGTTTCTTGATTTAGTATGATTGGATTTATGTGATCTATTCCAAATTTTATTTTTTACATCGTCTTCATTAATTATCTCTAATTCTTTATTATTTATTTGCCAGTAAATCTTGATGTTTTCAAATGTTTCTTGATTTAATTCATCCTCCTTTAGCCATTCATTAAATAATCTTTGCTCATCATCGGTGGCAGATCCATTTAAAATTACAGCAAATAAATTATCTATATTACGCTTCATTTATCATCGTCTTTGATGATATGAACCATGAAATTGAAAATACCCTACGATTTATGTGAATTATTTTTATAGGAAGGAAAAAAGAAAGGAAGACCTATTGATTTTTTTTACACTTATATCTTTGGATTCCAGATAATCCCGAACCACTACCCTAATTATTTTTAAAGCCAAAGACATGTGTTTTTCAACTGTTTTTTGAGAAATCGTAAGTATGTTGCCCACCTCTTTATATTTCAACCGGTCATACTTAACCATTTCAAATATCACACGACGCTGTGTTGGCAGTTTATTGACCGCCTTGGAAATTATTTCATATAACTCTTTATCCATTAAATCCTGATCAGGTCTTGAACTGGAAGGGATTTCATAATCTTCCTGACTTGCCCCGGTTATCAGACCGCTTTGAAATTTATTTTTACGAATATATTTAAGGGACTGATTTCTAACAGCTGTGTAGAAAAATGCCTCGACGTTATCAATTGGTCCTTTATTATTTTTCTTTAAAAAATTTATAAATACATCGGAAACGACATCCTCTGCAGATTGATAATTTTTAACATAATAAAGAGCGAATTTTATCAAACGTGTATAAATACGATTGAAGAGCATTGAAAAAGCATGCTCATCGTCATTCTTTATTATTCTATCTATTAGTTCCTTATTAGTCATCCTGTATGATTCGGCATACTATTATATTCATGGTACTTTCTGTACTTAATTTATTAAATAAAAATGTATTTCTCCTTATTCCTAAAATACAAATATAAAAATTCTACCAAATTTAGCATTCACAGCCTCTTCTTTTGGACCCATCGCCATAATGCATGTATATAAAATGTTAAAACTATTGTGGATGAGTACAATTTTTTTTACCACGACGATTTTGTCCTCATGTGTTCCTCAACAAAATCATGACTTTCCGCAGTAGCAAGGCATGATTTTTTTAGTCCTAATCTCCATTGGGAAACTCGTCAAGCCTTGCTCAGCTGAAGCTTTGTAGACGATGCCTGAGAGCAATAGTATCATTTAGGAATCATGAATCAATGGTATTATATAATTCAATAAAATTTCACCTCGAAATTGAATCCACATAAAAAGTCTGTGTAATGCATGATCAAATGATTACGATGATCATTTCTATTTTTTCAATACACTTCACAAATAAATTTGTATTTTTCTACATTGAATTATCATATCAATGTGGGCATAATTTAATTTCATGAAATCGCAATATTTCAAATGGGCACTATTATCTTCTATCCTTTTTTTATTGGGGTTTGTCATATGGTTCATTTACCCCAGTGATGCAATAGACTTCAATGCCCAAGTCAGACCAATCTTAAATAAAAACTGTATCGCTTGTCATGGAGGGGTAAAACAAAGCGGTGGATTTAGCCTACTTTTTGAAGAAGAAGCCAAGGGAAATACACAATCGGAAACTCCAGCCATCATTCCGGGATATCCGGGAAAAAGCGAGATGATCAGAAGAGTACAAAGCCATGATCTCGAAGAGCGGATGCCATTTAAAAAAAAACCGCTTAGTAAAAAAGATATCAATACGCTCAGCAGATGGATCAAAGAAGGTGCAT